>JAIVZN010000040.1:0-13647 GCA_048634875.1 Deltaproteobacteria bacterium
AGAAAGACTGTTAAAAAGACTCTGCTTATTACATTAAATTTTACTTGCTTTATCATGTAAAGTTTATTTTGAAATTTTTAATCAAATCCTACTGAAAAGGATTTTTAGTTTTTATCTTTCTTAAATAGTTTTACTATTGATCCGAGCAATCCTGCAGTCTGTAATTTCTCTATACGGTCGATTTCGGTAGAGTCAAGCCATACACCGCCACATTTTTCGCATATATCCAGTGTTATTGAAGAATCCTTTTTATATGGTTTTTTCTTTAAAGCTATCTGGCATCTCGGGCAGTTGCCTTCTTTTAAATCGAGTTCTTTGTCCAGTTCTTTTCCGACTGACGGCGAGTCAACAATCGTTAATCTTTCTTTTGTATATTTCTCCAACTCGCCTTTATCAAACCAGACACCGCCACACGAAAAACACTGGTCTACCTCCAAGTTATATGTATTGACAGACCTTCCGTCAGCGCTTGTCTCGTTTACTTCTATATCTTTCCTTTGCAGCTTACCTATACATTTGGGACAGTTCATATTAATTATACTCCTATCTATTTTTTTCTTTCAAATACAATTCAATTTGTAACAAATTAAATTCTTTCAGAATTTGTTCGGGGAATAATTTAATTTTGCTTAAATTTGTCTATAATCAATTCACCACCAACGCCAACATTTTCAGGCGCATGTTCATTTACTGTAACCATGTATGCCTGTCTCGGAATTTTATATGCTTTTTCCATAGCATCCGTAACTTCTTTTACTAATGTTCTTTTGACATCTACATCTTCAATCTTCGGGCCATCAATAACTACGTTCGGCATAATATTATCTCCTTTTTAAACTTAAGATTTCTAAAACAGTTTTGAGCAGCGTTTTGAGGTTTTTTAATTATATTGCTATGCAATATAATTATTTTTTACTTTTTTAATATTTTTATATTCAACTCTATTTTTCTAAATTCTATTCTGTCTGATATAATGTTTAGTGCATAATTTATATATATATCTTTACTATCTGCCAATATAATTCCCTTTATTTTTTGGCCATCTTTACAAAGATTCTGTTTTACCCACCCCATATATCTGCAAAGCTGACCAATTGTAGAATCTGTAGCCTTCCTTTTTAACTCAATTACTACGAAATCATTATTCTTATCTATACATAAGAAATCCATTGTTCCTGCATCTTCAGTATCATACTGTCCATTCTTTATATTTTGAGCATCTGGATCTAAATAAGATAGTTCATTACCAAAGAGTTTTTTAAAATTTTTATGTATAAGTGTTTGATAATGTTGATATTCCAGAACTTCATAACTATTTTCTTTACCTCCTCCCGGAATTAAAGTACCGTTTTTTGGAAAACAAAAATATAAAAATCTCATAAATATATTATTTGATAATTCCACATCATCAGATAATTTGTCCGTGAACATATTCTTAATTCTTAAAAATGCATAGTTATTTTTTAGGAATCTCTCCAATCCGTTACTTTCTTCTTGATAATCAGCTAAAATAATATCTAACAAATAGTCTTGATCATTCCATAATGGAAGAATGGTATTCGGACAATAAATACTAAATAATTTTCCAGTTACCGTTCTTCCTGTAACCAAGCCCTTTATTTCCTTTGACAATTGACATACTCTAATTGCTTCTTTTGTTAATATATTTCCTTCATTCTCCTGATAAAAAGATTCTTCACTATCGTTAAACCTTGCAATTTGTATGATTAAATTCTTTATCTTATTAAAATCATCTTCATATCCAAATTTATATTTTGATCCACCCTTAATACTTCCTAATTTTATAGTTCTCCATTCAAGTTCGTATGATAAATTACCAGCTTTCTTTCCTAATCCCGGGAAATAATCTTCTTTTTTTATATTTTTTAATCTATCAATATTAAATAAAGCAATGAAATCATTTCTTTGTGAATTAACTTCGATTTCATCTTCATCTGGATAGTTATAGCCATTCCACGATTCAATCATTTTTTCAAGTATTCCATTTTTTATTTTTATTTCCATTTTATCCTCCTTAAAACTGATAATCAAACCCTACTGAAAAAGATTTTCTCACTGCATTTGATTCAGTCGGATTATCTGTATATTTCCTGAATGTGTACTTATATTTTGTATTAATTGTTAATTTATCTGTAACTTTTTCTTTGTATCCAATATATGAATCAACCTGATTTTTATCCTTCAAAGTTTCTGTATCTTCATCATATCTTTGTGCTTTGTATTTTAAAGATAAATCTGCTGTTCTTTTTTTACTTGGTTTCCATTGTAATAGCAGATGGGGGACATGGGTCAAATTATCCCAAGTCCTGAATGTATAATCCTGTTGTCTAAGATAATATTCTAGCTTAAGTCTAAAATTTGATGGAAGCCCTATCCAGGAGTATGTTCTGTAATAATTTATCCTGTTCTTATTGTTTGTATTGTCACTCGCAGCAGCAAAAAAATCCTTTTCCAGATAATCATATTTTACAGTATATTTAAAACCTTTATTTATAGTCTGAGATAATTTCAGATATCCTTTATCGTAATTATATGCCCATGATTCCTGGTCAATATCTTCTGTTTCTTCAAACCACCATGTCGGATATTCGATTTCATCATACGGGATAGAATACCTTGATCCCTGTTCATAATTTCCAGATATTTTTGGTGGCTTAGCATAAATATTGGTTGATATACATATGCATAACACTATAGCAAATATTTTTTTCATGGCTATCTCCTCTAACTGCGTATTTATTTCTTTTTTCTTCCTACTAGTTCATCTATTGTAATCTCAAACACATCTGCCAATTTTTGAACTGTTTTTATTGTTGGATTATTATTAGCGCCTGATTCAAGTTTAATCAATGTGCTATATGTAATTTCGGCTTTTCTAGCCAACTTTTCCTGTGATAATTTCAATTTTGCTCTATACTTTTTAATATTATCCGCAATCATAATAATATTCCTTAATTTATTACTATTGTTATATTATAAGCTATATTAATATATTGCTTATAATTAAATACCATTTTATCTAAAAGGAGGGCAAAATGCAAGTCAAAAAATGATTTCTTTTTATTATATTATCATTTGTCATTTGTGTTAGTATGCTCTGAATGTTATAATTACAGATTGAACCATAATAATAGGTTAAATAAATATGCGTAAATATTATCCGCTTTTGTTGAACTTTAATTATAAATTTCTTGGGAATTTGGATTCCAGGATAATAAGAAAGGGCAGAGAGAAAGACACAAATATAAGAAACCTGAAAAGAAAAAAAGAGGGAAAAGATAGTATAAATTATGGAGGTGATGCAGCATGAACAGAAAAGTAATATGTATTTTTTCAATTGCATTGTTGCTTTGCTCAACTTTAATCTATGCCAAGGGAAAACCACAAAGCAAGGGTGGTAAAGGTGAACACAAAGGATGGTCTGAGGGTAAAAGAATAGGTCAGACTGAGCAGAAAGGAAAAGGCGGAGCAGGAGAACATAAAGGGTGGACAGAAGGAAAGAAAATAGGACAGACAAAAGACAAAGGCACAGGAGAAGGCAAAAAAATAGGCAAAGATAAAGAAAGACCTGCAGGATGGGACAAAGGAGAAAAAAAGGGGTGGTCTAGTGATGTTCCGCCAGGGCAAGAAAAGAAACAAGAGAAAATTGAATTGAAATCTGAAAAGAAATTGAGCAAGGAAGAGGAAAAGAAATTAAAAAAAGAAAGAAAAAGACTTAAAAAAGAAGAAAAGAGACGCAGGAAGGAACAGAAGCGATTTGAAAAAGAGAAGAAAAAAAGAGAAAAGGAGCTGAAAAAACAAAAGAAGAATTAGAAAAGGATATATTCACCGTTTATGCTCCGGTATAAGAAAAACAAACGGCAGACCCGATAATGAACAGACCGCCGATATATAAAAAGCTTTCTCAAGACCTACTATATCAGCGATCTTTCCAAAAAGTAGCACAATAAAAGAGCTCACCACAAAACTTATCATCATATATATACCGTTCGCAATTGATGGATATTTAAAGTTACTTTCCTGGATCAACGCCAGTACCACAGGAGTGCTGGAAAACGAAATAAATCCTAATAATACAACTGTAGGAATAATTACTGATTTAATACCGAATAAAAAAAGAAACATAACCAGTGGTGAACATATACTGAGTATAATCAGCAGGCGTTTCCTGCCGATCTTGTCTGATATTGTGCCGGTTACAAGAACTCCGATTATTGCCGCTGCCTGCAGTATTGAAAGAGCGCCGGCTGCCATCCATAAACTATACCCCATAAAATTCAAATATGTAGGCAGAAAAGCCGCTGTTACTGATGCGATAAATGATTTCATTAAAATAAGACCTGAAAGAGAAATAAATAATATTCGTCCGTGTTTTAAAGTTTCAGTTATAGATTTTTTAAAATTAAGTTTTCCTGATTGTTCCTGCGGAATTTTCTCATCTTTTAACTTTAACAGTAAAATAAGCGATATTATCACACCAAAAGGAATTAACCTGTATATTCCGTCAAATCCCCATAAAGATACTGCCCCTATTACAATGACAGGGCCTATTGTCCTTGATAATTCGCCGCCTATCTGAAAACAGCTCATACTGGCCCCCAGCCTGTTATCCGAAATTCTTTTTAAGATGACCGGCGAAGGGACATGGAAAAAAGAAGAACTTATTCCTGTTATAAAAAGAAGTATCAAGAGGCTCCAGTAATTCGGCGCGTTTCCTATTAAACTCATTGTCACTGCAGTAATCGCTGGCGCCAGGGCAACAAAATACTTTAAACCGACACCATCGGCAATATGCCCTATCAGAGGATTCAATAAACTGGGTATCCTCATTATCACTCTGAGAAAGCTGGCGAGAGTATATGTCAATGAAAAATTTTCAATTAATATGGGCAGTACAGGCGAAAGAAAACTTGTATAAATATCATGGATCAGATGAGCAAGAGATATTAAATAAACTTTCTGCCTTTTAGGAGTTACAAATCTCTTAATATTCAAAGAGCCCGCTTTCTATTTGTCTTATCTTTTACAAATAACAGAGGAAAAACTATATCGCTTACGCAGCATGGAATCCAGACCGCAACGAACAAAAATAAAAAGATAATGATATAAGCAATCCAGCTTAAACCTTCCCCTGCTGCCATAATAATATGAAATAATGAAGCCCAGGTGCTCAATAACACATGTCCATAGTGAGGAAATTTTGTAGCCGGTCTAAAAAAGGCTATTAACACACCGGCAACAGCTAAAGGGTTGACCAGCCACCATTTCTCAATAAAACCTATGTGAATACTTTTATTTGGCATTCCAAGTAACATTTCTCCCAGGTACGGAATTACTGAATCGCTCAAAGTTGCAATACCTATTGAACCTATGTAACCGATAATAAGCAAAATCCAAAGATTACATTTACCTCTTAGGCATTTACCGCTTATGCGCTCACAGGCATGAAGTTTATACATAGATGCGGTTACAAGCGCACTCAAAACAACATGAGTTGGATGAAGTATATAAAATATATTATAGGAGAGCTTAAAAGGGAATTTCTGGAAAAATGTTATGATTATAATTCCTGTAATTGCTCCAAATATCGTAAATGGGGCATGGGTCTTTAACTCGTCCGCTATTTGCCTGAACAACTTTTATTCCTCCTCTTAAATCAAAATAAAATATCCAACAACTTTTTTCTGTATTTAGCAACTATAGGATCTTCATTGCATAGAATAGTGAATATCTTCAATATTGATTGGCTAAATCAAGGTGATTATCCAATCTGTCAGGGTTTTTCTCTGTCGCGTTTCTCATTTCTTTTATACTCTTTAAGGGAAATTCCCTTTCTATCTTTTCCAGCACCGGACCCAAAATTAGACACGGCTGGCACCACGGCGCCCAGAAATCAACTAATATCGGGATCTCACTGGACTTTTCAATTACATCTACATAAAAATTGTTATCATTAACTTCAATCATCTTTTTTATTTTTCAAATCGAACCACCAGTCATCATAGAACCTCTCCATGTGTTCCCTGTATTCCCTGTCCGGATCATTTTCTTCAATACTATCCTCCTTAAAAGAATACCTATAACCGGCGCAGTAATCCATAATAACTTCATACGCCCTGTTTATCTGCTGGAATCTCTCTTTGCATTTTTTCTTTCTGCTTTCCGGGCACCTGTCAGGATGGTACTTTAAAGTCAGACTTCTGTAGGAACTTCGTATTTCCTTTAAAGTAACTTCTTCTTCCAATTCCAGGGTTCTTCTTGCCCAATCAATCTCTTTATAGCTTCTGTTATCCATTTATTTTATTCTCTACCGATTTTATCTTGCCGTGTATAGACAATTTTTTATCTTTTCTCTCGTCAATTTTTATATTGGTGACAACCCTGCTGACTTTACCGCTTAACACCGTTTCATGCATCTTTTTAGCTACTTCAAGGAGCCTGTCTAATGAATCAGATTCTATTACTGTTCCCATGGGATTTAATTCATATAGAATCCCTTTTTCATTCTTTAAAACTTTTAAAGCCTCTGCCACATACCTGCTTACAGAAGCGTCATTGGTACCGACAGGGACAATACTGATTTCCATTATGGGCATTGAATACTCCTTTTTATATAATTGGCTTTTTTACTATAATTTTCATTCAACCTTTTATCTATAGTGCCGTCAGGAAGCATCTCGTCAGGATGAGGCTCGCCTTTTTCTTCCATCCAGTACCTGATACAGTTCTCCCAATCACCTTTACAGTATCGGTCAATCCATTTTTTATCCAGTTTCCCGTCTTCATAAAAATATTTCATCGGACAACACGGATACCATTTACATTCGCTTATGAAAATCCTCAGTTTTTTATAGTTGTCTTCCATACTTAACCTTTGCGAATCGTCATATAAAAGAGCCGCGGGATGGCGTAAAGGATAAATTTTTATATTATCAGTATAGTGAAGCCTTCCTGTAACATTTGAGAATTCATTTTTTGCTTTGGGTATGGGAATTTTATATTTTTCAAAAATATACCGGGTAGCATAATATCCGAGCGTGGAAATTATACCGGGCTTAACAAGTTCTGTCTCTACCTCAAGATACCTGCCGCAAGTATCTATCTCGTCCTGTTTCGGCTTTCTGTATTTCGGCAGCATACATTTTATAAGGTTTGTAATATAAAATTTATCCCTGTCAACACCGGCTTTCAGCAGTAATTCATCCAGTATTTTACCTGACGGTCCGATAAACATCCTGCCTTTCCTGTCTTCATTTTCTCCCGGCGCCTGGGCAACAAGCATAAGATTTACATCCATATCACCTTCGCCACAGAGAGCATTTGTCCTGGTTTGGGACAGCCTGCATCTTTTGCAATTTTTTATTTCTTTATTTAAGTCTTTTATATTCATTAGTGTTTATTTTTTAATTCTTCTATTTTTTCAGACGACTTGCTAGCAACTTTAATTTGTAATTTGAATGATTTTAAATATTTATCGAGAAAACCTATTCTGACCTCTTCTGTCCCGCATTTTTTCAGCAACCGCTTAGCAGTTTTGACATTCTCCTGTATTTTTTCGGGCACTTTTTCACTGTCATGCCTTGCCGCTTCCTGCGGGCATATATCATGGCATGTGCCGCATCGGATACATTCGTCCATGTTTATTATTGCCTTCTCATCCTCCATTGAAATTGCATCCACCGGACATTCTTCAATGCAAATTTCGCACCCCGTACACATTTCTTCATTAATCCATGGCATTTAAGCACCTCCTAATTATTTATTCCAAGCCGCGCTCTCTTTTCTACTGCAATATAATAGCCTCTACAGGGCAGGTAGAAACACATTCGCCGCAGCCATCGCATTTTGTTTTATCTATTTTGGCTTTTTCAACAATTGAAATTGCTCCATTCGGACATGCTGATATGCAGGCTCCGCAGCCTATACATTCTTCTTCATTTATAACCGCAATTTTACTGACGTCATTCATTTTATCATCCTTTCTCTGCTCATCCGGCGGAGACCAGTTTACGGAAAAACTTCTTCTGCCTCCGCCATCTCCCTGTCCCGTTCCTCTGCCCTGGCCGATCCCCATTCCCCCCTGCGGATTACCGGCTCTACGCCCCATCCCTCTTCCAGTACCCGGTCCTTTTCCGCTTGGTCCTGTTCCATCTCCTCTTGGCATATCATTTACCTCCTTTTAATTATTGCTACTGGCATTCATAGCCGCTTGTACAATACTGTATTTTGTCGGATTCTTTCAATCTATAAGGTTTTAACCCGTTTTCAACATTATACTTTAATATCTCATCAAGTATCCCATCTGAAATCTGATCGCATACCTTATCCTGATGGCCTTCTGTAACCGATTCTGATGTAAATGTATTAGATTCTCATATTTTTTCTTTAACCCTTTTAATGCATTTTGATTCTTCGCAGTCAGGGTCATATTCAATTATGGTTTCCCCGAGTTTTATTGATTCTGAAAACTTCTTCGAAAAAGGGATTTTTTCCAGAATTTCTATCTGTTTTTCCCCCAGATACTCTGCAATCATTTGCGAATTTTCAGTATTTAGATCAAATTTGTTTATTACGACTTTAACAGGGACATTAAAATGATCGGCAACTTGTATTACTCTCTCCATATCATGTATCCCGCTTTTTGTGGGCTCTGTAACAACTAAAGCTAAATCCACTCCGCTTAAAGATGCAATTACAGGACACCCTATTCCCGGAGGACCATCAACCAATAGTAAGCCTGAATTATTTTCTTCAGCTAATGCCTTAGCCTTCTTTTTTACCTGCGCAACGAGTTTCCCTGAATTCTCTTCACCCGGTTTAAGCAAAGCATGCACCATTTTTCCGCAAGTCACTCCAGAAACATAGCTTTCCCCTGATTCCTTCTGTATCATTGTAATCGCGTCAACAGGGCAGTTCCATGAGCAGACACAACATCCTTCACAGGATATAGAGTCAATATTAAAATCCTCTGTAACCGCTCCAAACTGGCACACCTCCCTGCACCTGCCGCATTCTGTGCATATATCTTTGTTTATTACAGCCAGTTTTCCGCCCTGAAAAATAGATTTTTCTTTTACTTCAGGCTTTAAAAGAAGATGAAGGTCAGGAGCGTCAACATCACAGTCAGCAACAACTATATCTTTATATAAAAATGCCAGCGCACCTGTTAATGTAGTCTTTCCTGTTCCGCCTTTTCCGCTTATTATCAGTATCTGCTTCATTTTATCGCTCCTAACGCTACAAAACTCCCCCTGTCAAAACCCGGTTCAGATGATTCTATGCCTTTAAAATTTTCGGGGCTCTTAAAAAGAGCCTGAAAAGACTCTGTAAACATGAATCCTGTCTTCTTAAATAATTCAATTACTTCTTCAGGATTATAGAAATTTGCCTCAATGTAAAATGGGCTGTCTTTCTTTTTGTAATATCTTACCCATTCACTATCTCTTTTCAGAATCCCTGCTATAAGCAATCCCCGTTTTTTTAATATCCTCCATGTTTCCCTCAATACAGCTTCAGGATCTTCAACAAAACAGAGAGTGGCGATAATAACTGCAAAATCAAAATAATTATCTTCATAAGGATTAGATTCGCCATAGGAATATACCGTCTTAATACCTCTCTGCCTTGCAAGTTTCAACATGTTAAGTGACGGCTCGATACCGTATTTAATGTTCAAAGCCTCGGCGAACCTTCCTGTTCCGGTTCCCACTTCCACACCCCTTCCTTTTAAGTCAAATTTGTTAATTGTGTTTATTTCAGTCATAAAAACATCTTCGTTTTTATCGTACCACCGGTCGTATTCTTTGTAATATTTGTTAAAAATATTCACAGCCGCTTAAAATATTCCGCCATCTTTTTTTCAACCTCAGGGAAAAATTTTTCTTTTATTATCCCCTTTGAGTAATAAAAGGCGAATTCTCTTGAAAAAGGTATCCTTAATATAATGTCCACTCCTTCTTTATCCGCAAAATTTTCAATTATTTCGTCATCGCCTTCCGAGCGGTTTATTAAAATACCGCATGGGATTCCCAGTTTTTTAACCACGCTCCTGGCTATTCTTAGGTCATAAAGACCGAACGGTGTGGGTTCTGTCACAAGGACTACATAATCAGTATCTTTTACCGCTTCTACCATAGGGCAGTTGGCCCCAGGCGGAGAATCAAATATTATAAAATCAACATCGTCTCTTAAATTATTTTTGAGTTCTTCTATAAGAGGATTGGCCCTTGCCTCTCCCACATCCATAACCGCATAATCAAAATATATATTTTTATCCCCGCTATAGCGGAAGATATCTCCTACTCTACGCCTGCCTTCGCTTACGGCGCCTTCAGGGCATACGAAAAGACAGCCCTTACACGGATGGCAGAGTTCCTTGAAAAACATTACATTGTCCTTCATTACCAAAAGACAGTTATACTCGCATACCTGCTGGCACTTTCCGCAGAAAGTGCATTTTTTAAGGTCAATTACAGGATAAAAGACATTTACTTCTTCCTGACTATCCGGTTTGTTCCTGAAAAACAGGTGACAATCGGGATTTTCAACATCGCAGTCAATAAGCTGAACTTTGTATTCTTTTGCAAGCAGAATAGAAAGCAATATAGAAACTGTGGTCTTTCCTGTTCCGCCTTTTCCTGAAGCTATCGCAATCTTTTTCATTTATTTCCCCTTTCGTGACGCTGTTATAAGCCTGATGCACCCGGCATTTTTAAGCTGTCTGAAACTGGCTCCTTCGCTTATAAGCTGGAACAGCCTTTCTTTATCCGTTACAGCCGAACCTGAAATATAATCAAATCCACAGTCAAACAATACGCTGGAAAAAGGAGTTGAAGTACCCAGAATTATCTTTATGCTGTCTTTACAGCATAAAGAAATAAGGCTGTCTATAGTATGATTGATAAGTGTGGTGCCCGATATCGCCACCACATCAGATAAAGGCAGATATCTTAAAGCGTCACCGGCCGGCAGGTCCCCGAGCCTTTGCCATTTTTCAATAATCCACAGGTTTTTTGCAACATTTCTTATTTCATCAGTAAACGGGAAATGGCCTATAACAGATATGTTCTTGCCTTTCCCTGCTTCCTTTATAATCTCCGAAGCGTTTTTTTCTACAGAAACCATATTACAGGTTCCTATCAAAGAATTTATAATCGCCATCCCAACAGAAGCCTCTGATATCTTATCGGAAAGAGATAAACCGGCTGCTTCTTTTGCATCCATGCCGATAAGTTTCCCAATAAAATCTTCTTCCTCTCCTCTGCAGTCTTTAAGCATTGTAGAAGCAAGTCCGCATTCCCTGCTTACAACAGCAGTGCAACGGAGTCCCCGCCGGACTTCCTGTATTGGATAATCTTCCTTAATACTATCCAGTATCTGTTCCAATATAGCCATATTAATAAAAAAATCCTTACTGCTTTATATAATTCTCCACAGCTTCTTTTACTGTGCCGGCCACTCCTGTAACAACTTCTATCCCATACTGCTGGAGCGAGCTCTGCGCGTTAGGGCCTACTATATTTTCAATAATCCGGTTAATCTCTTTATCTATTCAGGGGGACTCAGGATCATTAATTCTGCAGAAATTATTTCCGTTCATGTTCCGCCTTACTTATTCTGCTCTTCCCAGTATTCTCTACTGCCTGAGTATTTTTTACCTTCAATAACCGCCTCTGTTCTCGGCACTCCGTAATCTTTTCCTGCTCCGGGCTTACACAAACTTTCGCCGCCGCTAAGTGTTCCTTCAAGAATCTGATTAACAACGTCATCTATACTTCCAGATACGCCAAGCACAGATTTTATCCCCGACTCGTTAAAAAGACCTTGTGCGCGCATACCCATACCGCCTGCGATTATATATTCAACACCCTTTCCTTTTAAAAATTCAGGGAGATACCCCGGATGATGGCCAGGATTTGCAATAACTTCTTTGCTTTTTAAGTCATTATCTTCAATGTCCAGGATAGTAAATGACGGACAGCGCCCGAAATGGGCCGATACCGAATTACCCTCAGTAGAAATCGCTACCTTCATAAAAAACCTCCTTAATCAATTTAATCTCTCTCCCGCTGCCGACTTCAATAAAGTTATCATGATTCACAGCACCGTTTTGGGTTATCGCACGGACTTGTCATACCGCAGCATGTTCCATCACTATTCCCTGAAGACCTTGAATTTTTGGGCCTGCTGAAAACCGTCACTTGTTTTTCTATATCCAAGCTGCCGCAGGAAGGACATTCAACCTGTTCATCTTTTCCGGGCAATATCAAATATTCGAATTTATTTTTACAGACTTTGCATAAATATTCATATATAGGCATCTTTAATTTACCCCCTTAATAAAAATATTTTTTTATTTTTCCTTAAGAATTTCCGAAGTGGCTTTCTACAGTAGACCCGGTGACAGGTTTCAATTTATTTTCCCTGAATGCTTTTAAAGCGTCGGTTACAGTGCCTTCAAATGAAGTAAAAGCATAAACCTTTATTCCCGCAGTTGATAACACACTGCTCGCATTAGGACCTATATTCCCGGTTATTAGCGCATCGGGCTTCTTTTCCATTACAACCTGTGCTGCCTGAATACCCGCTCCGTGCGAGGCGGATTCCGCTGAATTTTCAATAGATTCAAACTCACCAGTTTCAGTATCCATGAATATAAAATAGCCACACCTGCCGAACCTGAAATCCAGTTTTGATTCCAGGCTGCTGCCTGTTGATGTTAAACATATTTTCATATTAGATTTCTCCTTCAATAGCAGCGCAGGAGACAGTATTTACAAAGCTGCCTCCTGCGCCATTCCTGTGTTCATTTTTTATCAGTCGTTTCCTTTTCCAGAGTTTTTATCCTGTCTTCGATGTCTTTCAGATCCTGTTTCAGATACTCGCTCTCTTTCTTTAGAGCTTCTGCTTCCTGCTGCGGAGCTATCTCAGCTTGAGGATAATACGGCGCAACGCCGCCCCACGCCGGCAAACCGCTCGCCGCTCTTTCCCAACCCGGTTGTCCTGTCGCATAGTACCAGTTCCTCCAACCGCGCCCGCCGCCTCTGCCACCTCCACGGCCACCGAATCCCCTGCCGGAACCGTAATACCCTCTTCCGGAAATCGGATTCATATATCCCGGAGCCGGATAGCCTGCGCAATAGCCCGCTCCTCTTCCTGTCATTGGCCCAAGACCTGCTGGACCTGTTCTGTCTCCTCCTGGCATCTTACTCACCTCCTTTTTTTATTAAATCATATATCCTTAATTTTTTAATCCCTACTGCATCTATCGCATAATCCGTAAAAATGCAGTTGATGCGAACTGATCTCAAAATTATATTTTTCAGCTAACTCTTTTTCCAAGTCTTTCATTAGAGCTAATTCTCTTTCTACAAATTCAGAATAATCTTTTACTTTTCCGCACTTTGTGCATATTAAATGGTGGTGATGATCTCTTTCATCATCATTCAGTTCATACCTGGCTCCACCTTCACCGAATCGATAGCGGTTAAGCAGTCTCTGCTGCCGTAAAAACCCAAGGTTGCGATAGACTGTTGCCATACCTATTGCTGAATGCATCTTTCTAACCCGCATATAAACATCTTCAGCAGTTAAATGCCCTCTGCTTTTTATAAAAGTATCCAGTAT
>JAIVZN010000041.1:0-13402 GCA_048634875.1 Deltaproteobacteria bacterium
ACACAACAAAAAAGTGAAGTAATACTCGTAAGTATTGATGAGCTTTTTTGTGACGTAGAATGTGGCATATTTTTCGTCGAATTCCATTGTCTAATGCAAAATCCGGGTTTAACTATAAAGTAAAAGAATTGTGAAATGTTGTAAACACTTCTAAAAATTATTATACTTTAGGCATGAATAATAATTTTGCAAATGCTATTTTGTTGGTTTTCTGTCCGGACAGGCGCGGATTAACTGCCCGTATAACTGATTTTATTTATAAAAACAATGGAAATATAGAACACGCTGACCAGCATGTAGATAAAAACAATGGCATATTTTTCATGCGCATAGAATGGTCATTAGAAGGTTTTAATATTAAAAGAGAGGATATCGCAGATAAATTTCTGCCTATAGCTGAAGATTATAATATGGACTGGAAACTGCATTTTACCGATTATAAACCCAAAATGGCTGTATTTGTATCTAAAAAATTACACTGTCTTTATGATCTTCTGTATCGTTATAAAGAAGGGCAGTTTAATGTAGAAATACCATTAATAATATCAAACCACTCAAATGCGAAAAAACTTGCCACATCTTTTGATATAAATTTTATGGAATTTCCCGTTAATAAAGAAACTAAAATTGAACAGGAAAGAAAAGAAATTCAGCTTTTAAGAGAAAAGGAAGTTGAAATAGTAGTTCTTGCCCGTTACATGCAGATATTTTCAAAACAGTTTGTAAGTGAATTCCCATATAATATTATAAATATTCATCATTCATTTTTACCTGCATTTGTCGGAGCAAAACCATATGAACAGGCATACCAGAGAGGCGTGAAAATCATAGGCGCAACAAGTCACTATGTTACTGAAAAACTTGATGCGGGACCTATCATAGAGCAGGATGTTGTAAGGGTAAGCCACAGAGATTCAGTCCTGAATATGCAGAGAAAAGGTGAGGACCTGGAAAAAGTAGTGTTGGGCAGGGCTGTTAACTGGCACCTTGAAAGAAAAATACTTGTTTATGAAACAGATAGTGGCGCAAAAACAGTGGTTTTTGATTAACTATGCGCGGCGGTATAAAAGTAGCACCAGATAAAGAAAATACAAGATACGAAAAGATAGAAAATATTCCTTTTCCTGAAGAAGTTACTTTATATACATCACAGCACATTGGCGCTCCTTCAAATGTTGTTGTGAAAAAAGGCGATATTGTCCAAAGAGGACAACTACTTGCTGCGGCACAGGGCGGATGTTCAGCAAATCTACACGCTTCTATTAGCGGGAAAATAAAAGCAATATCAAAAATAGCTATGCCTGGAGGTAAAGTATGTAATGCTGTTGTTATTAAAAAGGAAGGTGAACAGAATCTTCAATTGATGGAACCTTTAAAAGAAATAATTCCCGTTACTATAAGAGAAAGAGTTAAGGATGCGGGAATTGTAGGCATGGGGGGCGCAGGTTTTCCAACCCATATAAAGCTGAACCCGCCAAAGAAGATAAATACCACTTTTTTAAATGCTTGTGAGTGTGAGCCCTGCCTTACAGCAGATGAGAGATTGATACTTGAAGAAACTAAGAAGGTAGTTGAAGGGTTTCTTTTAGTAAAAAATGCAGTAGGAGCAGAAAAAGGTATTATTGGTATTGAAGATGATAAAAAAGATGCTATTAATAATATCCGGCGTGTAATAAAATCCTATAAGGATATTGAGTTATCCATCTTACCAAAGGTATATCCTCAGGGGTATGAGAAAATGCTGATAACTGCTGTTACAGGCAAAGAAGTGCCTTCTGGCGGGCTTCCTCATGATGTGGGAGTTTCCGTACATAATGTTGGCACCTGCTTTTCTATATACGAAGCTGTCCATGAAGGTAAATCGCTTATTGACAGGGTATTGACATTAGCAGGGCATTTGGTGATTAATAGCGTAAATGTCAGGGCTGCACTTGGAACAAAGGTAGAAGAAATCTTACAGTATTATCAGATTGAGAAAAAGAATTCCTGTGAAATTTTAATGGGTGGACCAATGATGGGTTTTTCCCTGGATTCAATGGAGTTGTCAATTCTAAAGACAACTTCAGGGATTCTTGTTACAAAGCCTTCAAGTTACAAAGAATATCCCTGTTTAGAATGCGGAAAATGTGTAGATGTCTGTCCAATTGGCCTGGTGTCACAGAGGTTAAACAGGTTTTATGACGGTATGGACTGGAGTAGAATGAAAGATGAAGGCCTGCTTGATTGTATGGAATGCGGGTGCTGTAGTTATGTATGTCCTTCTGATATACCGTTAACATATAAATTTAAGACAGCAAAGACAATGGTATAAAATAAATGCAAAATGCAAAAGTCAAAAATCAAAATGACAGATTAAAATTAAAAATGAATTAACGCCTTTCAGGCATTAATGGGCGTCATAAATGCCGCCCCTACAATTACAAAAAATCGAATTTTTGAAATTACAATAAATTATGGAAAAGAAAACTTCAAAATTTAAAATGCTTGTTGTATTAGCCTCAGTATGTTTGATTTCCGCGGCTGTGCTTGGTTATGTGTATATGGCAACTTTTCAGAAGATAGAGGATAATAGAAAGAAAAGGATTGAAAACGCTGTAATAGAAGTACTGCAGGGAATAACTGACTATGAAAAGGTGTGTATAGAACCTGTAGTTTTTAAAGGTTACAGGGACAGCGTGACTGCCGGCTATGCGGTTTTATCTAATGGAACGGGTTTTCAGGGAAGTATAGTGCTAATGGTTGGAATTGATCCTGAATTAAAGGAAATTACAGGAGTAGTTGTACTGGAGTCTGTAGAGACACCCGGTCTTGGAGATAAGATAAGAAGCGATGATTTTCTTGTGCAGTTTAAGGAAATGGCTGTACCGGTACAAGTGGATGCTATTACAGGGGCAACTATATCATCAATTGCAGTAGAAAAAATAGTAAATAGGGCTATAAAAAATGTTAAAAGAATTTTTTAAAGGTCTCTGGAAGGAAAATCCGGTATTAAGGCAACTGTTAGGAATGTGCCCGACATTAGCAGTTACTACCTCTGCTATAAATGGTATGGCAATGGGTCTTGCTACAACTTTTGTTGTTGTAAGTTCAGGCGTAATTGTTTCTGTTTTTAGAAAAATTATACCTGCGCAGGTCCGGATACCTGTATTTATTGTTATCATAGCAACATTTGTAACGGTTGTGGATATGATTTTAAAGGCATATTTTGTGGATTTAAGCCGCTCTCTCGGACCGTTTGTTCCTCTAATAGTAGTAAACTGTCTTATATTAGGCAGGCAGGAGGCTTTTACTTCCAAGAATCCAGTCCTCGTATCCATATGCGATACATTAGGAATGGGTATTGGTTTTACACTGCTTTTAATTGTTTTAGGAACAGTCAGAGAATTATTAGGTTCAGGCAGCTTGTTTGGCATGGCTATTATGTCGCCATCTTTCAAGCCGTTAGTTATTATGGTTCTGCCTGCCGGAGCTTTTATTACCTTAGGATTAATAGCCAGTGTTTACAATCTTATAAACCAGAAGATGAAACGGACATAAAATGATACTTTCAATTTTTATATCAGCAGTACTTGTAAATAATTTTGTCTTATATTATTTTCTTGGTATATGTCCTTTTTTAGGCGTTTCTACAAAAATAGATTCCGCAATCGGTATAGGGATGTCTACAACTTTTGTTATGACCATAACTGCACTTGTTACATGGCCTCTTAATTACTATGTAATATCTCCTGAAACCGGTTTAAACCTGCCGTTCTTAGAATATGTGATTTTTATTATTGTAATCGCTACTCTTGTGCAGTTTGTAGAGATGTTCTTGAGGAAATTCTTTCATAAACTTTATCGCGCTCTTGGCATATATCTACCTTTAATTACTACAAATTGCGCAATACTCGGTATGGCGCTTTTTATGGTTTTAAGACAGTATTCTTATCTACAGACTGTAGTATTTGGATTTGGCGCAGGTATAGGTTTTACTTTAGTAATAATTATTATGGCAGGTATAAGGGAAGAGATTCAGTATGCTCCTGTTTCAGAAATTTTTAAGGGTGCGCCGATAACACTGATTACTGCGGGGTTACTGGCGCTTGCATTTATGGGATTTTCAGGAATTATTTCTCCATGAAACGGACATGAGTTTCGCTCACAAAAAGAGATGAAAACAATTGAGCCCTAAAAATGTATTTTGTTGCTCCAGAGACTTTTTGCCTTTGGCACATGAAACTATGTCTAAAACTAAAAAACTCCCCAGCTCTTGCAAGCAAGAGCTGGGTCAAACAAGTTTTAGTTTTTAAATGCCATAGTTTCTATAAAAAGTCACAAGTTGCAAAAAATACATTATTTAGGTCTCAATTAAGGAGTTTTATTTGCGAGTGAAACAGACATGCCGACTTACTGGCACAAAAGTATGATAAATCCCCCTTTAATCCCCCCATGCCCCCCTTTACTAAAGGGGGGTACAGGGGGGATTTCAAAGGGGGAATTAAAGGGGGATTTACACATAAAAAAGGTATCTTTTAAATGATAGTCGTACAAAGTATATTAGTTTTAGGCAGTATTGGAGTAGTTGCGGGCATTATTTTAAGTGTTGCTTACAGCTATTTAAAAGTACAGGATGCTCCTCTGGTTGAACAATTATTAGAGGTTCTGCCAGGCAGTAACTGCGGCGCCTGCGGTTATGCCTCATGCCATGAGTATGCTGTTGCTATAAATAAGAAAGATGCAGGAGTAGGCCTGTGTAAAGCAGGCGGCGTAGAATTAGGTAAAAGTATTGCGGAAATAATGGGTGTAGAACATACTGAAGATAATACGTTGCCTCTGAAAGCAATAGTGAGATGCCAGGCAAGAAACAGAAAATATCTTGCTTCATATAACGGGCCTTCCACATGCGTATCCAGCCAGCTACTTGGCGGCGGAATGGCATGTAAATACGGTTGTTTAGGTTACGGAGACTGTATCAGTGTATGTCCTTTTGACGCAATACATTTAAATAAAGATTTAATCCCTGTTATTGACTTAAATAAATGCACAGGTTGTGGCTTGTGTGTAAAAGCCTGCCCAAGAGACATAATTGTTCTTCGGCAGGTAGTTGACAGCAGTATTGTTTATGTCGGGTGTAATAATACTCAATCGGGTAAGGACACAAGAAAAGTTTGTGATGCGGGATGTATAGCCTGTAAAATTTGCGAGAAAAAAGCGCCGGAAGCTACATTTACAGTAGAAAACAACTTAGCTGAAGTAGTTAAACAGAGTCCTAAAATAATTATAAATGATATAAAATGTCCTGCTGATTGTATATATAAAGTGGAAGTTTGAAAGAAAGATATTACAGATTTTCAGATTACCTTAAAACACATTTTGGATGCAGTGTTTTTAAAGTCAGTATAGATGCGGGATTTAGCTGTCCAAACAGAGATGGCTCTAAAGGTATCAGTGGCTGCATATATTGTGACAACAGAGGTTTTAGTTTCAATACCCGCATTTTTTTACCTCTTGAAATACAGATAAAAAATGGCATTGAATTTGCAAAGAAAAGATACAGGGCAGAAAAGTATATTATTTATTTTCAGGCATTTACAAACACTTATGCGCCGCTTAATGTATTAAAAGAGAAATACGATATTGTGAAGAAGTTCGACAATATAGTCGGCATTTCTATTGGCACCCGTCCTGATTGTGTAGATGAGCAGATACTGAATTTAATTGAAGAATATTCAAAAGAGTATGAAGTATGGATTGAATACGGTCTCCAGAGTATCCATACAAGAACTTTAAATCATATAAATAGAAACCACAGTTTTGATGATTTTTTAAGAACTTATGAATTAACCCGCAAGAGGAAAAATATTAAGATTTGCTCACATGTAATTATAGGGCTTCCTGGTGAAACGGAAACGGATATGATAAATACAGCAAAAGAACTCGGGATGCTGAAGATAGATGGAGTGAAGATTCATCCTTTACATGTAATAAAAGGGACAAAATTAGAAGAAGACTACAAAAATGGATTGTATGAACCACTAAAATTTGAAGAGTATATAAAATTAGCAGTAAGTTTCTTAGAAAACTTAAGTCCTGATACTGTTATTCAGAGAATAACTGCGGATTGTTCAATGGAGTATTTAGCAGCGCCATGCTGGATTAATGACAAAAACAGAGTTTTAAAAGAACTGGAAAATACACTGGCAAAAGAAGAAAAATACCAGGGCAGACTGTATGAGGAAAATGTAAAATACGAGATTAGGAGACTGGGAGATTAGGAGATTAAGAAGTAAGAAATCAAAATGTAAAAATAAAATGTTCAATGTTCAATGTAAAAATGAATAAATATGATTGTATTGTTGTTGGCGGGGGGCATGCAGGAACTGAAGCGGCTCTTGCAGGCGCAAGAATGGGTTGCAAAACTCTTTTAATTGATATGAAATTAGATGCTGTTGGTTCAATGTCATGTAATCCTGCTATAGGCGGACTTGGTAAGGGGCAGTTAGTGAAGGAAATTGATGCATTGGGAGGCATTATGGCAAGGGCTGCGGATTACGGCGGCATTCAGTTTAAAAGATTAAACTCATCAAAGGGCCCTGCTGTAAGATCCTCCCGCGCTCAGGAAGATAGAAAAAGATATAAAAGTTTTATACAGAATTCATTAAAGATAGAGGAAAATCTTTATTTAATGGAAGGTTGCGCGGATAAGTTATTATATAATAACGGCAGAGTTAAAGGAGTTGAAACAGAAGATGGGGAAAAAATATTGTCAGGTACTGTAATTATTACAGCAGGAACTTTTTTAAACGGCGTAATGCACATAGGATTAAAGAGCTTTCCCGGCGGCAGAATCGGCCAGCAGGCTTCCGCGAAGTTGTCGGATTCTTTAAATGATATAGGGTTAAAGATGTTTCGTTTTAAAACAGGGACCTGCGCGCGTTTAGATGGTAAAACAATTGATTTTTCCACACTTGAGGTACAGAATGGTGATGAAAAACCTGTCCCTTTTTCTATTACAACTAAAGAATTAATAAAAAAACAAATTCCCTGTCATATTACTCACACAAATGAAAAAACCCATGATATTATACGCTCAGGTTTTGACCGCTCTCCATTATTTACAGGCGTAATTGAAGGAACAGGTGTGAGATACTGTCCTTCTATTGAAGATAAACTTGTAAAATTTTCTAATATGAATTCTCACCATGTTTTCTTAGAGCCGGAAGGTATAGATACAGATGTCTATTATCCAAATGGTGTATCTACAAGTCTGCCTGAAGATATACAGGAAAAGTTTTTGCGCACAATACCGGGGCTGGAAAATGTAAGAATAGTGCGTTTCGGGTACGGGATAGAACATGATGTTGTAGATCCAACTGAATTATACCCGACTCTTGAAACAAAAAAATTAAAAAACCTGTATTTAGCAGGGCAGATAAATGGAACCACAGGTTATGAGGAAGCTGCTGCTCAGGGTTTGATGGCAGGTATAAATGCAGCTTTAAAAATAAAAGAAATGGAACCTCTTATTCTCTCCAGGCACGAAGCGTATATTGGTGTTCTCATAGACGATCTGGTAACAAAGGGAACAAAGGAACCCTACAGAATGTTTACTTCCAGAGCTGAATACAGATTGCTTCTCAGGGAAGACAATGCTCATCTGAGATTAACCTCTATAGGATATAAGTATGGATGTGTGGAGGAATCTTTGTATGCTAAAGTTCAGAGATTTAAAGAAAAGCTTGAATCTGCACGGAAAATTAAAGTAAAAAAAGGCGGCAAATATGTTCCTGTAAAATCTCTCCTGCGACAGCCGGATGTCAAATGGAAAGATTTAAAATCCTTAGAAGAAATAGAAGAAGATGTTGCCGAGGAGCTTGATATTGAAATAAAATATGAAGGATATATAAAAAGACAGGAAATTGATATAATAAAAATGAAGAAAATGGAAAACTTCAAAATAACAGGTGAAATTGATTACAGCTTGATAGGCGGCCTGTCCAGAGAAATTGTTGAAAAGTTAAGCCGGATAAGCCCGCGGACATTAGGGCAGGCATCAAGAATATCAGGTGTGACACCGGCGGCAATAACAAACATAATGGTGTATATTACAAGTGGAAAGTATAAGGGAGCGAACGCTGGTTAATCCAGATGAAGTGAGCGACTGAATGGTAAAAAGGTTGAAAATGGAAGATAAAAAAGGAAAAAAAATAAGAAAATTTATCAGGGTTACCTACAGTATCCCGGTATTTGTTGAAACATCTGATATGGCCATTCCATCTGCACAAGCCGAACTCTGTGATATTAGCGGACAGGGCGTTAAGTTAGTAGTAAGTGAAAAATTGCATTCAGGGCTTCTTGTAAAGCTGCATCTTAAAACAGAAAAAGAAGCAACCCTTGTGGGGCATGTAAAATGGCAGAAAAAAATTAATGATGGTTACAGGGTTGGTATAATATTTGATGAGTCTTATTCTGAACAAAATAACATGGCTGTTGAATTAATCACTACAGAGATAATAAATGAAATTAAAGAAAGGCAAAAGTAAGATGGAAGATGGAAGAATAAAATTAAATAGCTGGATTGAAAAATTTACTCTGATAGATTTTTTGTTTATCGGGTATGTTGTTATCTTAAGCTTTCTTATCCTGTTTTTTCATGAAGGAGTGAGTAAATGGCCTCTCTATATTGCAGTTCATATTGCAGTAATTTTTTTAATTGTGCTGCTTGTTCCTGTTTTCAGCGCATCAAAAATCAAGTTACTTAAATTTTTAAGGTGGTGGTACCCTGTTGTGCTGTTTACTTTTAATTATAAAGAGATAAATGCTTTTACACATATAATAGTAAGCCAGTGGAAAGATGTGGCAATTTTAAAATTTGAAAGATTTATTTTCGGCTGCCATCCAACACTCTGGATGGAGCAATTTGTATCACCTGTTCTCACAGAAATAATGAAGTTTGATTATTTTACATATTACCTTATGATTCCTGTCGGCGCAGGGTTTCTGTATTTCTCAGGAAAGAAAAAACAGTATGTCAGGTATCTTTCAACAGTATGCCTTGCATTTTATATATCTTATATAGGTTTTATCCTGTATCCTGTCAGGGGGCCGCGGTATGCGCTTTATGATAAATATACCAAGGATTATTCTGTAAAAGTTAGAGATTATTATGGGCCATATGTACATAAAGATGTAGCGGATAAAGATACTAAAGCTTTGAAAGGATATTTATTTACAAGTTTACAGGATTTTATCATGCGTTATGGGTCGCTGCATGGAGGCTGTATGCCTTCATCTCATATAGCAGTGGCATTTGTCTGTATGATGATGATGTGGATATATAAAAGAAAAATTTTTTATTTTTATTTACCTCTGGTAACTCTACTCAGTATATCTGTTGTTTACAACAGGTATCATTATATAACCGATGTAATAGCAGGTATTGGTGTTGGTCTGGTATCTTTATGGCTTACACCATTTTGTGAGAAGTTATTGACATATTTAAAAAAATTTGCTATTAGCTAAGAGTAATTAATATTGTGTAAAAGAATTATTTAATTAAGGAGGAAATTATGGGACAAAAAGTAGCAAAAGCAGGCGTGGAAAAAAAGGGCGGCTATCTTTACTATGTTGACAAACAGGGTGATATTTCTGAAGTAAAGATGGCTCGCGGCGGAAAAGGTAAAGGGAAATCCAAAAAGGTAGCTAAAGTTAATGTAAAAAAAGAAGCAGGCTATCTCTATTATGTAGATAAAGATGGTGACATCGCCAGAGCAAAAATGGCAAGAGGAAGAAAAAAATAACAATTAGTAATATTTTTTTATTAGCCCCTTTTACAATTTTCAGTGAAAGGGGCTAATTTTTAGGTCTCAATAAAGGTTTTATTTGCACATGAAACGGACTAAACTATTTTTGTTCTTTTTGTTATTTATAATTTCAACTAATCTCAGGGCAACCGATAAGTCTCCCGAAGAATACAAAACAGCAATCAACTCCTATAACCAGAAAAAATATAATGCAGCAAGAAAACAGTTTAGCAGGGTTATTAAAAAATATCCGGAATGGACATCTTCTTCAAGGATTTATATTGCAAGATGCTGGAGCAAAACAGGTAAGCATAAAAAATCTATAGAAGAATTAGAATTACTCTTAGAAGAAGCGCCCGGAGATGAGCTTGTAGTTGTTCGTGAGTTAGGAAAATTGGGCAGTATGGAGTCCCTGGATAAATTAAAAGAATTAATAAAAACTTCAAAAGTTAAGGAAATAAGAGAAAAAGCCGCTGCTCTTATTGGAAAAGTCAGCCGAAAAATAGACCCCGGGGAAATTAACAGACACATTGATTTTATGATTGAAGTGCTTAAAATAGAACCTGAAATGGAAGTAGCCAAAGAAATATCTTGTTCTATTTACAGAATGGGTAAAGTAAATGCCGATAAGCTCATCAAAATATATAAGCGTGCAGATAAATTTTTAAAAAAGAAATTACTTTTTTTAATATCAAAGTATGATGATGAAGATTTAATTATGACTTTGCAGGAAGAATCAGAAAAACCTGTCTGTGTAATAAAGAATTATATCCTGTGGGCTCTTGCAAAGATGGATCCCTACAGGTTTGCAAAGTTGTATAAAGGTAAACTTAAAAAAAAAGAAGATTCCTATATTTTATATGGAGAAGATTTTAAAATTGAACTTTTTAAACCATCCCTTAAAAGGGAAAAGGTTGATGAATTTGAAAGTTTAATTGGCAAGTCTGTGACAATATACGGGGTTGAAGTGGAAGATGGAGTTATTTATACTGATTTTTTTAAATCTAAATAAATGCAGTGGTTAAATTTAAAGAAGGAATTATTATGAACATACAGGAAATAAAAAAGTTATTGCCTCATAGAGAACCGTATTTAATGTTAGATGAGGTAGTTATAGAAAAAGAAGGTGAAAAGGGTAAAGGGTATAAAAGGTTAACAGGTAACGAGTATTTTTTTGAAGGACATTTTCCATCCCGGCCTGTTATGCCGGGAGTACTTATAGTTGAAATTATTGCTCAAACTGCAATGGTTATTGTAAAACGGGGAGATCTTAAATTAAAGGGAGTGGAAAAGGTAAAATTCCGCCAGACTATTAAACCTGATGATACAATGGAGATAAATGTCCAGTTAAAAGGAAAAAAAGAAAAAACTTATGAATTCTCGGGCGAAGTATATGTAGGGAATAATCTTGCAGCTTCAGGTGCCATTCTGCTTGAGTGAACTTCCGGATAAAAACATTTCTCAAAATATATTTTTCGGATCCATTTGGCCATAACTTTCAGACGATATTTGCACAATATTTAAGAAAGAACCAAAAATTGTATCTGCCCGCCATACTAAATGCAGGAATTTGATTTATCAAAGTCCAACATACTGCCTTGACATAACAGGGAAATTGGTATTATACTTTGTATGGAGATATAATAAAAATGCAAAAAGCAAAAAATTTTAATGGATTTTCATTAGTTGAAATTCTTTTCGTTGTTGCATTTATATCTATTGCATTTCTCGCAATGATAAGGGGGTATTTAGGAATCGGTGAAGGGTTACTCATTTCTAAAAATAAGACAATTGCAACAAATTTTGCACAGGATCAAATATATGTCTTAAAAGAAATTGACTATGTCCGCCTTTATGCTACAACAGATGATGACTGGGGGGAAGATGAGGGAGATGATAATACATACTATCCTCCTGAGACATATACAGTCAATGATAGAAATTATACGATATATGTAGCTATAAGGAAGGTCAGGGATTCCGGAGGCGCCTTAGAAGACATACGTGAAAATGAGGCAAGCGAGGGGTTAAAAAGGATAAGGGTTACTGTGCGCTGGACGGAAAGGGGATTAGCAAAAGAAAAAATTCTTTATAATTTAAGGGAAGACCCTGACAGGACACCGCTCGGCGGAACAGTTGAAGGAAGAGTTATAAGCGGTATAACTCCGCTTACAGGGGCAATGGTTTATGTTGTTGAAAACCCGAACTGGGATGTTACAACAGATACAAATGGCGAATTTGAAATAAAAACATCAACAGGTTCATGGAACTTAAAGGCTTCACAAACAGGATATTTCTCTGCAACAAGCGGACCGCATACAGTGTCTGAAGGTAGCGCAACACTTGCCGGCGATATTGAATTAACCGAGATGGGAATGGGAAGTATTTACGGACTCGTAAAAACAACAGATAATGTCTATATTGAAGGAGCAGTAATTACCTGTGATGATGAAACTTCAGATTTTGCTGTTTCAAAAACTACTACAGATTATGGTGATCCTGCAAGAAATTTTGTTTTAGGTAATGTTTCAACAGGAACATGGACAATATTTGCAACAACAGGCCCTCCTATTAACCTTTCTGGAAATACAACAGGAGTAATACTTATTAATGATGGAGATGAAGTCCGCTACGATATATATCTTGATACATGGGTGACAACAGGAAGCATCTTAGGAATAGTACTCAAGAATGATGTTGGCGATCATGAAGGAATTAAGGTTAGCGGTGGAGGAAGTGAAGATACTACAGATACCCTGGGGGAATACAGGCTTGAATCAGTTTCGGTAGCAGAAGAAGTTACTGTTACAGCAAATCCGGGTGCGGATAATCCAAGTTATACAACTGAAACAACAACTGTAACAGTTATTGCAGGACAGAATACATCTGCAGATACAATTACAATTTATCCATGCGGTAAAGTTTCAGGAAATGTTCATGTTCCACCTGTCTCTCCACCAGGGGATGCTCTTCCCGGAATTGTCATAAGGGCAGTTGATACCTTCGGCATGGAAAGAGGAATTTGCCTTACTGATTCAGATGGTGATTATGAAATAGCGCAACTTCGCACAGATTTAAACAATTACATAATAACACCGATTCTTGAAGAGGGAGATGTATCTGACCCTTCAGAACATCCAGGCATTGCTGTTATTAAAGGCGGGAATGATACTGGAAATGATTTTACGATTTCTCCGGCGTGGGGATATATCAGTGGTACTGTTGAAGATAATAATGAGCCAATTACAACAGGAGTTATTATAATTGCTTCAGTAGATGTAATTGCAGATCCATTATATCCGCCGGATATGAGTTTGGGTGTAACAGATAAATATGGATGTATAAGTTATTCTGAAGGAAGATATAAAATAAGAGTAAGAACAGGAGAAACATATAATGTCTATGCCTGGTATACAAAGGTGAATAATTCCGGTGATGGAACAGAAACTACCTTTCTATCAGAACTAGGAGTTACACTGCCATCAGGCAATATTGATTTTAACTGGTAATACAAATCCCCCTCTTTCCCCCTTTTTCAAAGGGGGATGAAGGGGGATTAACCCTTTACTAAAAGGGGGATGAAGGGGGATTAACCTTTTACTAAAAGAGGGAGTAAG
>JAIVZN010000042.1:0-13284 GCA_048634875.1 Deltaproteobacteria bacterium
TGTTCTTCAATAAACCTGCGTCTCGGCTCAACTTTATCTCCCATTAATGTAGTAAATATTTTGTCTGCCTCAACCGCGTCATCTAATTTAACTTTAAGTAATTTTCTGTTTTGCGGATCCATTGTTGTTTCCCACAACTGGTCAGGATTCATCTCTCCCAGGCCTTTATACCTCTGTATATCTATTCCTTTTCTTCCTTTCTCCTTTACCGCCTCAAGAATCTCATAAAAATTTTCTACCTCTTGAACATCACTGCCGTCCCAGAAAACCATATATTTCCCATCCTGCAGTTTAATTTTCTTTTCAGCTAATTTCTTTCTGATGCCAAAAATTGGTTTCAACTCCCAGAGATCCACAATTTTCAATCCTTCTTCTTCTGTAACTACCTCGTCACTTAATTCGCTGAAGAAATCCTGTTTCAGGTGTTTCAACTCCTGTTCTGAATATAAAATTTTTTCAGTTCCGTCTTTCTCTTCAACCCTGTATAAGGGAAGATTATCTGAGGCCATATTATCAATATCCTTTTCTGTAAATCCCTTATTCTTAATGCGGTTTAAAAGCGCCTTATATCTCTCCACAAGCTTTAATACTTCTTTTATTTCTTTTTCTTCATCAATAATAAATTCTTCCCCATTGCCTTCTTTTATTCTTACTCCTTTAATTCCTCTTGTTAACAAATAATCAATAAGTTGTTCATCTTTAGCTATATATTTCAACTTCTTCCCTGATTTTACCCCATATAGCGGGGGTTGCGCTATATACACATATCCACCTTCAAGAAGTTCCGGCATCTGGCGGTAAAAAAATGTTAAAAGCAGTGTCCTGATATGCGCGCCGTCAATATCCGAATCAGTCATTATTATAGTTTTATGATACCTTAATTTACTGATATCAAATTCTTCCTGAATACCGCATCCAAGCGCAGTTATCATTGTTCTGATTTCATCATTCTTCAGAACCCTATCTAACCTTGCCTTTTCAACATTGATGATTTTTCCTTTTAACGGAAGTATAGCCTGAAAATTTCTATCTCTACCGAGCTTTGCCGAGCCGCCCGCGCTGTCGCCCTCAACAAGGTATACCTCGCAGTATTTTGGATCTTTCTCTATACAATCAGCAAGTTTTCCCGGCAGAGTAGTTATATCCAGCGCGCCTTTTCTTCTGGTAAGTTCCCTTGCTTTCTTAGCTGCCTCCCTTGCTCTTGAAGCTGATACCGCTTTAGTTGCAATCTTTTTCGCTATAGCAGGATTCTCTTCCATAAAACTGCTTAACTTCTCATTTACGATTGACTGAACCAGGCCTTTAACCTCCGAATTGCCCAGTTTCATCTTTGTCTGCCCCTCAAACTGGGGTTCAGGCAGCTTTACACTTATTACAGCAGTTAATCCTTCTCTCACATCATTCCCGCTTAACTGGACATTATCTTTTAGTTCTTTTTTTATGTAGTTATTTATACAGAGAGTAAGAGCGGATTTAAATCCGCTAAGGTGTGTCCCGCCTTCCTTCGTGTTTATGTTATTTGCAAACGAAAAAATGTTTTCTGAATACCCGCTGTTGTACTCAATAGCCATCTCTACTTTAATTTTGTCTTCTTCTTTTTCAAAATATATCGGTTGTTCATGAAGCGGTTCTTTACCCTTATTCAGATATTTAACAAATGAAACAATACCTCCCTGGTAACAAAATGCATGAGTCTTGTCTTCCTCTTCATCTATGATGTCTATATTAGTGCCTGCATTCAGGAATGCAAGTTCTCTTAACCTGTTTGAGAGAGTATCAAAATTAAACTTCAAGGTTTCAGTAAAAATTTCAGGGTCGGGACTGAATGTTATTGTTGTACCCCTGTCATCTGTCTTCCCTTTAGGAATTAATTTCGTTACAGGGTCTCCTCTTTCATACTTCTGATAATATACTTTACCGTCCCTGGAAACCTCGACTTCAAGCCACTCCGAAAGCGCATTAACCACAGACACACCAACTCCGTGCAGCCCTCCTGAAACTTTATATGATTTATCGTCAAATTTTCCACCTGCATGAAGCTTTGTCATTATTACTTCAACAGCAGATACCTTATATTTTTTGTGCAGATCAACAGGTATTCCCCTGCCGTCATCTATAACAGTTACACTGCCGTCAGCTTTTAGTATTACACTGATGTTCTTGCAGTATCCTGCAAGAACCTCATCTATACAGTTATCAACAACTTCATATACAAGATGATTAAGCCCTGCTTCTGAAGTTGTCCCGATATACATTGCAGGTCTTTTTCTTACTGCTTTCAAGCCTTCTAAAACTTTAATATCTTTTGCCGAGTATTCTTTGCTATCCATTAATTTCTTTCCTCCTGTGGAAATCCCCCCTTACCCCTTTAGTAAAGGGGGGAGGGGGATTTCCATTCCCTTATAGTTATAACCTGATTTTAATGTTCTTTATCTTATTATCTAAACTGTGATTTAATTTTTCTTTTACTTCTTCCCTTTTAAATGTCAGCACCTGCAAATATGCGCTGTTTTTAACTCTTAATACAATTTCACCGTTTTTAAATGTTTCAACCCGGGCTATTTTACTTTCTTCTATATTATTCCACACGCTTTCTATTTCATCTTTACCTGGTTTTCCTATCCCCTGTAGAATCCCGTTTATTATGTTGTTTGTTGTCTTCCAGGTCACCCAGCCCCTCCTTTTTTATACCCATTTTCTCTTATGAGGAGAAGCTGGGTCATATTGGTATTATATTTGCAGTTAAGTTTAAATCCGCAGGAATTTCTGTCAAAGTTACTATACTTTGTACATTTTTCAGTCTCATCTTAATAATATTTCTCTTTTCTTCATCAAGCTCACTAAATACATCGTCAAGCAGAACAATCGGTTCTCTACCGCTACAATTTTTTAAAATTCTCCATACTGCTAACCTGAAGACAAACGCTGCTATCCTAGCTTCTCCTCTTGAACCATATTTCCTCAGATTTTTGTTATTTAAATAGAAACTATAAGTCTCTCTATGGGGTCCCCATGTTGTATATCCGAAATTTAAATCATTTCTAATGCTTTTATCTCCTTCAAAACAATTAGTACTATATTTAACTTCAAGTTTGCTGTCCAATCCTATCTCCCGGAGTTCAACTTTTATTATATTATTTAAATCAGTAATAAATTTTTTTCTGGCACAGGTTATCTTCTCGGCATATTTATGCAAAGTCTCTGTCCACGCATTTAATGCAATTCTCGCTCCCTGATTACCTTTAATATTCCCTTCTTTCAGTAGCATATTTCTTTCTTTCAACAACTTTTTGTATCTTATAAGATAGTTAATATAAGGTGGATTTATCTGAGAATTAATTATATTCATTATCTTTCTCAGCTTATCAGGAGAACCTTTCAACATTTCAATATCCTCAGGTGAAAAAGCTACTACCGGAAATCTTTCAATTAAAACTTTCCTTTTAACCCTTGAAAAATTAATACCTGCTTTAAGTCCTTCGCCTTTTTTATATTCAATTCCTATATCTAGTTTTCCCGAGTTGTCATTAATTCTTCCCATAATGTTAAATGCGTCTTTTCCTTCTTTAATTAATTCATTAATTAAATTAGTTCTGTGAGATATAGTCGTGGACATTAAAAATATTGCTTCCAAAATATTTGTTTTCCCAGCTCCATTTTTACCTACTATGATATTTGTACCTTCTTTGAAATTAATCTTGAAATTTTTGTGGTTTCTAAAATTTATTATGGTTAGTTCTTTTATAATCAATTTCTATCGCATGGGCATAATCACTCCAATATAGTTTTCTTTCTCAGATACTGGAGTTATTTTACAGGAGTTAATTGGAGTTGTAAGGCCTATTTTTATTTCCTCACTTTTAACAGCCTTTAGTGCGCTGATAATAAATTCTGGATTAAATGCTATTTCTATTTCATCACCATTATATTTAACAGGTACCCTGCTGGTACCACTTCCTGTTTCAGTAGGCCCTGTGGAAACTATAGCTGTATTGTCTTTAAACTTATATTTAACTACCATGGGCCTTTCACTTGAAACAGCTATCATTTTTTTAGTTGCGTTGAGTATATCCTCGGTTTTCGCAATAACAACTTTTGTAGATTTTTCAGGAATTACCTGAGAGTAATTTGGGTAGTCACCTTCTATTAGTCTTGAATATATTATTGTATCTCCAAGTGAAAAATTTATCTGATTACTATTTGGACTTATTCTGATTTTCACATCTTCTTTACCATCTGTTATTGCTCTGTCTAAAACATTTATTGCTTTTGTTGGAATTATTGCGTTTATACTGTCCTTTAAACCTTCAATTTTCTCTTTATAAAAAGATAATCTTCTACCGTCAGTAGAAACCATTTTAAGTTCACTTGAATTGATTTCCATATATATTCCACAAAGAACGTATCTTGATTCATCTTTTGATACGGAGAAACTTGTTTTTTCTATACTTTCTTTAAGTTTTTCTGCTTTTATTACAATTGATTTTTCTTCTTTTAAATCAGGCAGTACAGGAAACTCTTCTTTTTCTCTGCCAATAATGTTAAATGTCGTATTTTTGTTTTCAGTGCTGAGTTCAAATTGATTATTATTTATCTTCTCAAAATTACATTCTTCGGTATCAATTACTCTCATGATATTTACAAGATTTTTTGCGGGTATTGTTGCGGAACCTTCTTTATTAATCGTAGTTTGCATTGATGATTCAATACCTATTTCTAAATCATTTGCGTATACCTTTATTTTATTATTTTCCGCTTCTATTAAAAAATGCGAGAGTATTGGAAGTGTACTTCTTTCCGACACTGCCGGAATAACCGTAGTAAGAAGTTCTAAAAAGTCTTGTGTTTTTAATTTGAGTTTCATAGCTGCCTCCTTATTGCTATTATAATAATATTATTTTATTTAAATTTATTACCATTATTATTACTGTAATAAAACTGTTAGAAATAGTTATTTATGTTCATGAAATAATATTTAAAATCTGTGAGAAATTTTTAAAAGTTATTAACATTTTTAACAACATTATAAATCTTCTTTAATTTTAGCAATTATTTTCTCAACTGTTTTATTAAAATATAAATCTTCTTCAATTTTTTTAGCAATGATTTTACACGCATACATTACAGTTGCGTGATCGCGGTTTCCAAAATCTTTCCCAATTTTAGTTGTAGACTTTTCAGTTAGTTTCCTGGATAGATACATTGAAAAGTGTCTTGGAAAAACAAAACTTTCCAGGCGTTTTTTACTTTTTAAATCTTTAACATGAATATGGTAGTAATCTGCGATAACCTGTTGTATCTTTTCTATGGAAACCGGCAGGTGCATCGTCTCGGATGAAATTATATCTCTTAATATTTCTTTAGTATTATCAATACTTACATCGCTGCCGGTAAGAGATGAAAATGCATAAATTCTTATTAGTGCGCCTTCTAATTTTCTGATATTATCTTTAATATTTTTTGCTATAAAGAGCAATACATCATCAGGGACATCAAGATTTTCTCTTTCTGCCTTTAGTTTTAAGATTGCTATCCTTGTTTCTAAATCAGGCGGATGTATATCGGTTATAACACCCCATTGAAACCTTGACAACAGCCTTTCTTCAAGTGTCCTGATTTTATCAGGAGGGTTGTCTGAAGTTATAACAATTTGTTTCTGCGTTTCATATAAATTGTTGAAAATGTGGAAAAAAATTTCCTGCGTTTTTTCCTTGCCTTCAAGAAATTGTATATCATCCATTAATAAAACTGCAATATTTGTATACTTTTTATTAAACTCTGTCATTTTGTTTTTTTTAATACTTTCAATCATCTCTCCGGTAAACTTTTCGCAGGTGACATAATGTACTCTTTTTCTTTGATTTTTAATTTTCATTCTATGTCCTATTGAATGCAGCAGATGAGTTTTCCCGAGACCTACACCACCATATATAAACAATGGGTTATACCGTGTCCCTGGTTCATTTGCAACTGCTTCAGAAGCTGCTTGAGCAAAGCGGTTTGATGAACCTATTACAAAACTTTCAAAAGTGTATCTTGGATTTAAGTTAGCGCCCGGAAATATAGTTTCGTCTTGTGGCTGATATGTCGGTTCAGGTAATTCTTCCTTTTGCGGCGGGCTGTATGAATTTCTAACCGGGTTAATTATGAAGTTAACCTTACAACTTTCAACTTTAATGACAGACTTAAGAGCATTTTCAATATGATTAACATGTTTATTCATCCATTCGTAAAAATATTTATTCGGTACTTCAACATTTAAAATGTTATCAGATATAGAAACAGCTTTAGTAGGGTTAAACCACAGGTTAAAGGTTTCCGCAGGAAAATGTGGTTTTAAACCCGTGATAGTTTTTTCCCATATAAATTTTGGATTATTCTGGATATTATTCACAATTAATTAGAGTTATTAACAAGTTATTAACAATGTTAAAAACTTGTTAATATATTAAGATAAAAGTACTGAATCATATTATAAAATAATACATAAAATGTCAAGAATCTTGACAATAGCTGTGTTTTACGATATAATAAATAAAAAATGTGATGAAGTTGTAGTTGCCGAGCTTGCTCGGCTCTAAAGTAAAAGGAATATTAAATATGGTAAAAAGAACATATCAGCCAAAGAAAACTAAAAGAAAAAGGAAACTTGGTTTTAGAAAAAAAATGCAGACCAGTGATGGCCAGAACATAATAAAGAGAAGAAGAAAAAAAGGCCGGAAAAGATTAACTGCTTAACTTGAACAGATGCTTTGGAAAAAATGACAGGTTAGCAAAAGACACATCTAAAGTTATTGAAACTGGAAAAAGAATAAGAGTAAACAACATAGTTATGTATTACTTGCCTTTGGAAAATCCTAAACTTTCAGTTGTTATTAGCAGGAAAGTTGGTAAGAGTACACTGAGAAACAAACTGAGAAGATGGACCAAAGAAATATTCAGGAACGAAAAAACAAATTTAAAAAACTTTGGTATAGTGATAATTTATAAACCTGATCTTAATGAATACTGTTATCAGAATATTAAAGATAAACTTAAAGATATATGGAGCAGGGCAGGTATAAAAGAAGGAGATTAGGAGACTGGGCAACTACAAACAAAGGTAATGAAACGAAAAGAATATAGTTTAATAATAATATTATTTATATCAGTTATAAAATTTTATCAAATATTTATTTCTCCAGCGCTTGGAAATAGATGCAGATTTTATCCAAGTTGTTCAGAATATTTAATAGAATCACTAAAATATAAGGGAGTAATCAAAGGCTTAATTGCAGGAGTTATGAGAATTTTAAGATGTAATCCATTTAATTCAGGTGGTTATGACCCTGTTGAAAATGGTGCAAGGCGTCATGCGCGCGACTGAATGAGAGGGAAAATATGCAACAGAGAACAATATTAGCAATAGTAATATCAATTATTATTTTGGTTTTGTTTCAGAGAATTGAGTATCAAAAGAGAAACAGATATATTGCAGAAAAAGCAATTACCAGCACTGTTGACAAAAAGGAAACACAGGAATTAGACTTTGAGAAAGAATTCAAGGAACAGAAAAGTACATATGCCGAATATAGTACAGCTACAATTACTAATGGAGATATTAAGGTAAGTATAAGTTCTATCGGAGCTGGAATAAATGCTTTAATGATAAAAGACAAAAATGGAAGTATAATAGATTTGGTCAGAGACAAAAAACCGCCTTTTGCGTTAGAATTAAAATTTACCGGTAAGAAAATATGGAATTTAATCAAAAAAGCTGAAGATGAATTATTAGCGACAACTGATGTTAATGGCATTAAAATAAATAGAAAATTTAAATTAAAAGATAAAAATACCATAGAAGTAGTAAATATTATTAAAAATAATACAAATAAACCTGTAAGTATTGATATAAACCAGGGATGGTACAATGGACTGGGAACAACAGAGGATCTTAAAAAAGAAAATTTTGTTGATAACAGGCCTTTTGCAAAAATTGATGAAAGAACTATAACTAATATAAAAAAAGGTAACTTTAGCGGTAAAATTAGCTGGGCAGGAATAGTAAATAGGTATTTTTTAGCAGTTTTTGTAGATGTAAATGACATATTTAAAAATCTTGAGGTTATAAGAGAAAAAAAGAGCGCAAAAGGGTGTGCGCCGGACAGTGGTGTAGGAAAGAAATTTCCTTCAGTAATTTTAAAGGGAAAAATTGATTTATCCATAGGCGAGAGTTTTAAATTTAACCAGAAGATTTACTGTGGATTAAAAGAGTATTCAAAATTGAAAATTGTCTGTAAGGACCTTGATAAAATACTTAATTTAGGTATATTCAGTTTTTTAAGCAGGATATTTTTAAATATATTAGTCTGGTTAAATTCATTTATAGGAAATTACGGTGTTGCAATAATTCTCTTAACAATGATGCTTCAAATTTTTATATTTCCTCTTACAGTAAAAAGTTATAAATCAATGCAGGCAATGAAAGAAATCCAGCCGAAAATAACTAAACTCAGAACTAAATATAAAGATGATCCGCAGAGAATGAATCAGGAAATGCTATTACTTTATAAAAGGCACAAGGTAAATCCATTTAGCGGATGCCTGCCCTTATTATTTCAGATGCCGATTTTTATAAGCCTTTTTACAATGCTGAGAGGCGCTACGGAATTACGGTATGCTCAATTTTTATGGATTAATGACCTTTCAAAAGCAGATGTTCTTTTTTCTGTAATACCGGGTATTAAAAGTATACCTATGATAGGAAATGCGGGGCCATTGCCGTTTTTAATGGGCGCAGCAATGTTTCTTCAGCAGAAGTTTACCGGTGGCGGTGGCATGGAAGGACCCCAGAAAAGCCTAATGTATATGATGCCGATCATGTTTACTTTTATGTTCATGAAGTTTCCATCAGGGCTTGTTCTGTACTGGCTCTCAAACAGTATCCTGACATTCATTGTCCAGTTAGTTATAAGTAAGAAAAAGACCTAACGCAAAATGCGTAATGGGTAAAGTATGAAGTGTTTGGTTCTTTTGTATTTAAGTTGTATTTTATGTTGGAGTTTCTTTTACGACAGGCTGGAAGCCTGTCCCACCGACATATCATTTGCTAAAAGTACTGAAGTCACTCGAAACACATTTTCTGGACTTATTTTCACACAACTTTCAGACGATAACTCCAACTTAAATACGAATAAACCAAGTGTTTGTGCCCTTTACGGACTAATACAATGATTACATGTGATACTATAGCTGCAATAGCAACCCCCCCTGGAGTAGGCGCTTTAGGTATTGTTAGAATGAGCGGGGAAAATGCGTTTAATATTGCAGATAATATATTTTTTAGCCGTTATAGGGATACCAATGTTATGGAATATAAAGGTTATACATTACACTATGGCAGGATAATGGACAGAGATGATTTAATTGATGAGGTTGTAATGAGTATAATGAGATCTCCTCGTTCCTATACAGGGGAGGATATGGTTGAGTTTATATGTCATGGTAGTTCTTTAATATTAAGCAGGGTACTGGAAACTTGTCTGAAAAGCGGTGCAAGAGTTGCTGAACCTGGAGAGTTTACAAAAAGAGGGTTCTTAAACGGTAAAATGGATCTTTCTCAGGCAGAATCAGTAAACCTGTTAATAAATGCGCATTCTCAAAAGGCACAGGAAGAAGCCTTAAAGATTATAAAAGGAAGGTTGAGAGATGAAATAAAAGTAATAAAAAAGAATATTATTGAAGTAAAATCACATATTGATGCTGATATTGAGTGGGGAGATATTGAAGATTTAAAAACTATGGATAGGGTACAAATCGTAGATGAATTAAACAGGATAGGATGGAAAATAAAGGACATTCTCAATGGTTCGGCAGATGCTAAAAAATTAGTGAGAGGATTTAAAGTGGCAATTTGCGGAAAACCTAATGCAGGGAAATCGTCATTGTTTAACTGCATATTAAACAGTTCAAGAAGTATTATAAGCAGGATGCCGGGTACTACCAGAGATGTCATTGAAAGCGAGACAGTAATTAAAGGTTATCTTATTAATTTTGTTGATACTGCCGGATTAGGCCTTGAGTCAAGGTCCAGTATAGATAAAATATCAATGTATAAAAGTAAAGAAGAAATAAAGTTTGCTGACATTATAATTTATGTGATAGATGGTAAAACAGGTATTGAAAGTAAGGATTTTACTGTTAAAAGGGTATTTAAGGGTAAAAAATGGATACCTGTTGTTAATAAGTGCGATTTAAAAATAAAATTAGATGAAAAAAGATTAAAAAATTTTTGTGATGGAAATGAGTATTATAAAATATCCTGTAAAAAATACCGGGGGCTTAAAGAAATAAATGAAAAGATTAAAAGTATTCTTAAAGAGTATGAAACAGATAAAATTATGATTACACACAGACAGAGAGAAGCCCTCCGGAATGCAAAAAATGGGATTGTTAATGCAAAGAAAGTGTTAAATGAAAATAATTATATTGAATTAATATCATATGAATTACAGGAAGTTTTGAAGAATCTTGGAAGAATTGACGGCAGTCTTATTGAAGAAGATGTGCTTGATAAAATTTTTAGTGAATTTTGTATAGGGAAATAAGACGGAGTGAGCCGGATAGAAAATGGCAGTAGATTGTTTCACGTGAAACATTTTACACTTTATTGTGCAGATATTGTCTGAAAGTTGCAAAAGGTATTTCTTCGTTCCGATAGTCTCTCAAAATACTTTTGCAACTTATAAATAGGAAAAAGCTAAAATAGTATATGTTATTTAAAAAGAGAAAAATAGGACTTGCGCTTGGCGGAGGCGGTGTAAGATCGCTTTCTTCTATAGGAGTTTTAAGAAGATTGCAGTATAACAATGTAAAGATAAAATATATTGCAGGAACAAGTATGGGTTCAGTTGTAGGCGGGTTATATTCATACTATCAGGATATAGATAAAGTTGAGGGAAAAATAAGAATGTGCCTGAATACAAGTGAATATAAAAAGTTAAGCGGGGAGTTTGCGGATAAGCTGAAAAGTATAAGTAAGACTTCTAAAGAAAAACATAATTTTAAAGATAAGTTTTATAAATATTTTACTCAAATTTATCTTATAAATAAGTTTCTTAGAAGTATTTCATTAATAAAAAAAGAGTATGTAGAACCAGTGGTAAATTTTCTTATACCGGATATTGCTATAGAGAATTTACCTGTAAAATTTTGTGTTGTATGTACAGATATTTTTGAAGGTAAATGTGTAGTAATTAAAAAGGGAAGTTTGAGAAAAGCAATAATGGGAAGTACTGCAGTGCAGGGAGTAATGCAGCCAGAAAAATGGGGCTCTAACCTGTTGGTTGACGGGGGAGGTGTAAGAATGACCCCTGTTGAAGAGGCAAGAGAATTAGGGGCTAATTTTATTATAGCTGTTGAGGTTATGACCAGAATGAGGCGAAAGGAAATTTTTGAAAATGGCATGGAAATTATTGAAAGATCATCCAGGATAACTGCGAGAGAATTACACAAAATGATTTTAGATAAAGCTGATATTGTTATAAGTCCTGCAGTAAAAAATATCCACTGGTCAAATTTTAAAAAGATAGATTACTGCATAAATGCAGGCGAATGCGCGGCTGTTGATATACTGAAATTCTGAAAGGCTTTTTCATATTTAAGTTGCAAGAGTATTTTGAGAGACTTAGTCCTTTTAGTAAAAGACAGTCCGGTTGACTAAAATGATTTTTTAGGTGAGATTTGACACAGGAAAAGATAGATTCATACATAAAATTACTTGTAGCTGAAAGGAATATCAGGAATATAATAGGAACAACTGATATAAAATTAATATATGCAAAACACATAATTCCTTCTCTTGAACTTGGAAGTATTATATTAGAAGACAATGGGATTGATGTTGGAACGGGAAACGGCCTTCCCGGAATTATAATTGCTATTTCAAACCCCGCAAAAAATATAGTTTTAATGGACGCTAAAATCAGCAGAATTAACTTTTTATATAAAGTTAAAAAAGAGCTTGATATTAAGAATATTTCTATTTTACAAATGAGATGCGAGGATGCTGGCCATAATGAACTTTACAGGGAAAGCTTTGAGTTTGGAACATGCAGAGCAGTTGCAAATTTAAGAATTTCCTCTGAACTGGTATTGCCACTTTTAAAAAAGGGTGGTAGTTTTTATGCGCAGTGCGGAAAATTCATAGAAAAAGATATTAATAATGCAAAGGAAATAATTTCTGAATTAGGAGGAGAAATTTCAGAAATAAAAAAAAATAATGTTTTGCTTATTGCAAAAAGAGGACAGACTCCTGAAGGCTACCCGAGGAAGTGGAACAAATTAGTGCGCAGATAAATACTAAACAGCCATTATTTTGGTTCTTTCGTATTTAATGTGCATTGTCAGGGTCCAAAAAATGAATTTTGTCATTCGGTCGCTCACTGCCGCTCGTTATACTCGCTATCTGCATTTAGCAGCGTTCGCTCCCTCATTGTTCCATAGTACTTTTGCCTTTGGCATGTAAAAGCCAGTCCTAAAGCTCAAAAACTCCCCAGCCCTTGCAAGCAAGAGCTGGGTCAAACAAGTTTGAGCTTTTTCTTTAGAACCGAACCGCCTTTTACTAAAAGTACTAAAGTCACTCAAAACACATTTTCTGGACTCATTTTCACCCAACTTTTAGACGATATTTGCAACTTATTTAAGAAAGAACCTAAAATTCTTATTGTAGGGGCTTGATTTATCAAGCCCGTGGAGGAGAAACAGTATGAAGAAACTATTTAATTTAATTCTCAGTCTGACGGTATTATCCGGTTGCGCCTCTCCAATGAAAACTGTGAAGCATGCCAACTTTTCAATGAAAAGTTATAGAAAGGCGGCTGTTATGCGGTTTGAGGGAAACAGGCCATCAATAGGGAATTCATTAGCTGAAACATTCATAACTGATGTTATGGATATTGGTTTTGATGTTGTTGAAAGAAGTCAGCTTAAAAAAATTCTCAAAGAACAACAGGTTGGTCTGTCAGGAATCATGGATAATGAAACTATTCATAGTGTAGGGAAAATTTTAGGAGTTGATATTTTAGTATTAGGAAGATACGCTGTTCGCAAAAGAACAAAAAAAACTGTTACAGGCAGACAACCGGTATATCGCCGCATAGGAAAAAGGATTGTCCGGCGTGGGGTAAAACCGGGTAAGGTTGAGATTGATACAGAAGTAATTTTCAGTGAACTTTCTGTTCGCTTTGTTGATGTTGAAACAGGTCAGATAGTTATAAGTTGTACTTCAAAAAAAGAATGTTCAGC
>JAIVZN010000043.1:0-13295 GCA_048634875.1 Deltaproteobacteria bacterium
GTTAGGTATGAATGGAGAAAAAAAAATGAAAGATCTCTGTATAGATCTTAAGCTTCCGCTTCATAAGAGAAATAGTATTGCAATATTTGTGGAAGGTAACAGTGTACTGTGGGCAGCGCCGCACAGAAGGTCAAATGTTGCGCCTGTAACAAAAAATACTAAAAATGTCCTTAAGATTGAAATAACATAAAGCAATTGGAGATTGAAGATTGAAAATCAATCAACAAATCGTCAATCAACAAATTTAAAATGTAAAAGATGGATTCAATTAGAAAAGATATAAGAAATATACTTATTACTGAAGACCAGATAAAAAATAAAATCAGGGAATTAGGTGAAAGAATTAACAATGATTATCATGGTAAAAATCCTGTGCTTATTTCAATTCTTAAAGGGAGTGTTGTTTTTCTCGCAGATATATTGAAGGTTCTGGACATTAAGTGTTCTATTGATTTTATTGCAGTTTCTTCTTATAAAGATGGTACAGCCTCATCAGGTGTTGTAAGGCTTATCATGGATTTAAGAGAGAGTATTGAAGGCAGGCATGTGCTTTTAATTGAAGATATAGTAGATACAGGTTTAACTGTTTCATATTTAAGGGACAATCTATTGACCCGCAAACCTAAAAGTTTTAAAATCTGTGCATTACTTTCCAAGTTACGGAGTTGTGATACAAAAATTGATATTGACTATGTAGGTTTTGAGATACCTGATAAGTTTGTTGTCGGTTATGGGCTTGATTATATGGAAAAGTATAGGAATTTGCCGTATGTGGCAGTACTTAATCCCGAGGTTTATAGAAAATGAAAATGAAAAAAGATTCAAAAACAAAATTTTACAAAGGTATATCTTTCTGGGTATTTTTAATTCTTGCAGCTTTGTTGCTGTCAAACTATCTTAAAAGTAAAGAAGGGGTTAAAAATCTCCCGTACAGTGAATTCAGAAAAATGCTTTCTTACGGGCGTTTGAGAGAAGTTAAAGTAGGAGAAGAAGAGATTACCGGTCACTATGTTGATGTGAATGGAAATGCTGTAAAATTTAAGACTATTACTGTTGAAGATATAAAATTAGTTGAAGAACTTCAGAAAAAGGGAGTGTTATTTGAAGGTGTTGTTAGAAAGGGCTGGTTACAGATGGTCATTTTTAGTTTCGGCCCTATTCTGCTTTTTGTTTTCATATGGCTTTTTATATTAAATCAAATGCGTTCCGGTGGCAAGCAGGCAATGTCTTTTGGTATGTCCAAAGCAAAACTCCATGTAAAAGGGAAGAAAAAGCAGATTACTTTTGATGATGTAGCAGGGCTCAGGGAGTCAAAGGAAGAATTAAGGGAAATAGTAGAATTTTTAAAGAACCCCAAGAAATTTACAAGGCTTGGCGGTGAAATACCCAAGGGAGTTCTTCTGTATGGCGCGCCTGGAACAGGAAAGACACTGCTTGCAAAGGCTGTTGCAGGTGAAGCAAATGTAGCTTTCTTTTCTACCTCAGGCAGTGAGTTTGTTGAAATGTTTGTGGGTGTAGGCGCATCCAGGATAAGAGATCTTTTTGAAAAAGGTAGAAAGAATGCTCCGTGTCTTTTGTTTATTGACGAACTTGATGCTGTAGGCCGCACAAGGTTCTCAGGACTTGGGGGCGGTCATGACGAGAGAGAGCAGACTCTGAACCAGATGTTAGTTGAATTAGACGGGTTTGATGCGAGGGAAGAGGTAATTTTAATTGGAGCAACTAACCGTCCTGATGTTTTAGATAAAGCGCTTCTGCGAAAGGGAAGGTTTGACAGGCACATAGCTGTTCCAAGCCCTGATTTAAATGAAAGAAAAGAGATTCTGCAGCTCCACGCAAAAAAAATAAAATTAGATGAAAATGTTGACCTTGATGTTATAGCCCGCAGGACCCCCGGTTTTGTCGGAAGCGACCTTGCGAATATAACAAATGAATCAGCTTTGCTTGCAGGCAGGGAGAATGCGCAAGCAATAACATTACGGCATTTAGAGGAAGCAATAGACAGGGTTATTGCAGGGCCTGAGAAAAAAAGCAGGCTAATTTCTGAAGAAGAAAAGAAAAAAATTGCCTACCATGAATCAGGGCATACTCTGGTAGCTCTCAATCTTGTAAATGCAGATCCTGTGCATAAGGTTTCAATTCTTCCAAGAGGCCCTGCTCTTGGTTACACGTTACAGTTACCTATAGAAGATAAATTTTTAACATCAGAAAATGAGATTTTAGATAAGATAGTTGTTTTACTGAGTGGAAGGGCGGCTGAGGAGCTTATTTTTAGCGAGAAAACCACAGGCTCTCACGATGATTTAAAACGAGCTACAGAAATTGCATATAGGATAGTTACTGAATACGGGATGAGTGAAGAACTCGGGCCTATTACATTTGACAGGGACAGGGATAAGATATTTTTAGGAAGAGAAATGGCGCAGGGGAGAGAGTTCTCTGAGAAGACTGCGCAGTTAATTGATGAAGGTGTAAGAGGTGTAATAGATAAGTGCAATAACAGGTCAAAAGATATTTTAAGAAACAACAGGGATAAGCTTAAAAACCTTGCTGATGCCCTTATAGAAAAAGAAATTATTGAGGGAGACGAGATAAAAATAATAGTTGGTATTGAAGTTGAGGAAAAAAAAGGAAAAGACAGTGGATCAGGAAAAGATAAAAAAAGCAGTTAGGGATTTCTTAGTGGCAATAGGTGAAGACCCTGAAAGAGAGGGCCTCAGGGATACTCCCCTGAGAGTCTCTAAAATGTGTGAGGAAATTTTTTCCTCATACATCAAGCCTGTCCAGCCGCCGCCTGTATATTTCCAGGCGAAAAAATATTCTGAAATAATATTAGTGAAAGATATAGATTTCCATTCAGTGTGTGAACACCACCTGCTGCCGTTTTATGGTAAAGCGCATGTGGCATACATTCCCAGTGAAGGGAATATAACAGGTCTATCCAAGATTGCAAGGCTTGTTGATTCCGTATCCAGCCGCCTGCAACTGCAGGAAAGGTTATCAGAAATTATAGCAGATTTGATGATGGAAAATCTCAAGCCTCTTGGAGTAATGGTGGTGATTGAAGCCCAGCATCTCTGTATGATTATGCGTGGAATAAAAAAGCCGGGTTCTAAGATAACAACTTCTGCAATGAGAGGGGTTTTCTTAAAAGACGCAAGGACACGATCTGAAGCACTTTCCTTAATCAGGCATTGACGATTTCAGAAATTATCAATTCTCTACCTGCTGTAATGGGTATATTAAATGTTACTTCAGACTCATTTTCTGATGGTGGTAAATATTTAAATCCGGGGGATGCTTTTAAAAGAGCCTGCAGGATGGTTGAAGAAGGGGCGGATATAATTGATGTAGGCGGGGAATCAACAAGGCCTGGCGTAGGGGAAGTGCCGGCAGAAAAAGAAATAAAAAGGGTAATACCTGTAATAGAAAAAATTAAGAAAGAGTTAAATGTAAAAATATCATGTGACACATCTAAGTATGAGGTTGCGGAAAGGGCGCTTGAAGCCGGAGCTGATATGATAAATGATGTCAGAGGATTCAGGGATCCCGAGATGAGAAGAGTTGCCTGTAATTCTAATGCGGGTATCTGTATCATGCATATGCAGGGTAATCCCCGCACCATGCAGAATAATCCTGTATATAAAGATGTCATAAGCGAAATTAAAGATTTTCTTTATACCCAGGCTGAAATTTGTAAAGAAAATGGTATAAATACTGATAATATCATAATTGATCCGGGGATTGGTTTTGGAAAGACTCTTGAACATAATCTTAAAATTTTAGCTAATATTGAATTATTTGATAAATATCCTGTCATGGTCGGGGCTTCACGAAAATCTTTTTTAGAAAAACTTTTAGATGCGCCTGTTGAAGAAAGACTGCCCGGCTCTCTATCAGCAGCAGCTTACTGCGCATTAAAGAATGTTTCATTATTGAGAGTTCATGATGTTAAACCTACAAAAGATGTGGTGAAAGCGATAAAAGCTTTAAAGGAAAAAGAAGATGGATGTGTTTTTTCTAATTGCTAAGGAAATCTGGTTTAAATATCTTCGCCACATTATTGATATCCTTTTAAGTGCATATGTAATTTATAAAGTAATGCATTTACTTAAAGGCACAAGAGCTGTTCAGGTATTAAAGGGAATTTTTTTATTGCTTGTAGCTACAGTGCTTTCAAATTTTCTGGATTTGGTTTTAATTGGATGGATGCTCAGGTGGTTCTGGGTTGCAGGCGCAGTTGCACTTGTTATAGTATTTCAACCTGAAATCAGGAGATTTTTAGCTTACATAGGTTCCGGCAGGTTAACAAGAATAATTATGCAGGGAAAAGTAAAATTTATAGAAGAAATTATCAGTAGTCTTAAAAATATCTCCCGTAATGGGCATGGCGCATTAATTGTGTTAGAGCAGGAAACAGGATTGAGGGAATTTATTGAGTCAGGTGTGAGAATTAATTCCGAGGTTTCTACGGAACTGATTGAGACCATATTTACATCTCCTTCGCCGCTTCATGACGGCGCTATAATACTTTCAGGGGACAGGCTTGTAGCTGCAGGCTGTATCCTTCCTCTGACTCACAATCCAATGATGTCAAAAGTTATAGGTACCAGACACCGCGCTGCTGTGGGACTTTCAGAAATTACTGATGCAATAATATGTATTGTTTCAGAAGAAACAGGTGAGTTTTCTTTAGCCCGTGACGGAAATTTAAAGAAGGATTTGAAATTAGATGAAATTAAAAAGATTTTACTTAATTATTATAAGGAGAAGGTAGTTGAAAAAGCAGTTAAAATGGAGCCGTAAATTTGAATAAAAATATGCTATTAAAATTATTTGCTCTTATAATTGCCGTGATACTCTGGATATATGTGCGGTATATAATAAAATAAAAAATCAAAAAAACACGAAATTTTAAAATAATGAAATTAGGAGTTAACATAGATCATATTGCTACATTAAGAGAAGCCAGAAAAGAAGGCATCCCTGATATAATGGAAGCTGCCTGTGCAGCAGCTTCAGGTGGAGCTGATAGCATAACTATCCATTTGAGACAGGATCGCAGGCATATTCATGATGAAGATGTTTACATATTAAAAAAAGATGGGCCGCTTCCATTAAATCTTGAAATGGCAGCGGTTGATGAAATAAAAAAAATAGCCATTGAAGTAGGTCCTCAGAGTGTATGTCTTGTACCTGAAAAAAGACAGGAACTGACTACAGAAGGCGGGCTTGATGCAGCCGGTTATTTAGACAGACTGAAAAGTGTAGTTAAAGAACTAAAAAATGCTGGGATAGAAGTATCTCTTTTTATTGACCCTGAACCGGAGCAGATAGATGCATCAATAGAAACTGGCGCTGATGCAATTGAACTTCATACAGGAAATTATGCTAATTCAACCGGTGTTCAGAGAGACAAGGAACTTGATAAATTAAAGAGCGCTGTTTTGCAGGGCCTGAAATATGGTTTAAAAGTTAATGCGGGGCATGGATTAAACTATGAGAATGTAACAGCAGTAAAAAATATTCAGGGAATAAGTGACTTAAATATTGGATATTCTATTATATGCAGGTCTGTTTTTGTCGGGCTGACAGAGGCGGTAAGCCAGATGAAAAAACTGTTAAGGTGAAAAAAGGGCTTTTATTTATTGTAGCAGTAGCATTACTTTACTGGGGATATTATTTTATAAAAAAATCCCCTGCCAAGCCATTAATAACAGGTTCCCAAATTAATGCCCCTGTTGAAAGGGCAAGGGATATTATTCACGAAGCAAACTTGAATATTTTAGAAATGTCTATTGAAATTTTTCGCCAGAACGAGGGAAGGTATCCTGAAGAATTAATTGAACTTGTTGAAAAGGATTATTTATCTAAGTTGCCTGATTCAGGTGAAAAAAACTGGGAATATGATCCTCAGGACGGAAGGGTTGAATAAATTTATAAGTTACGAGTTATGAATTATAAGTTAATTTATCACTTATCACATAAATGAAGATTATAGGAACCGGTATAGATATAGTCAGTGTAAAGCGGTTAGAAGAAAAACTTATGAAAAATCCTGCTCTTGCAGAAAGGGTTTTTACTGATGGAGAAATTGCCTATTGCAGGTCAAAAAAAAATTATTTACAGCATATGGCAGGGAGATTTGCTGCAAAAGAAGCAGTGTATAAAGTACTTTGCAGATTTATTGAAGGACTTTTCTTTAAGGATATGGAAATTGAAAGCAATGGTTCAAGACCTGTAATTTCTAATGAATGCAGAGTCGGTCAATATTTAAAAGAGAAATCTCTTAAATATAGTTTAAGTATTTCGCATGAAAATGATTTTGCTGTAGCTCATGCCATGTTCTGGGAAGAATAAAATGAAAATAATTACAGCTAAAGAAATGGCACGTCTGGATTCTGCTTCTGAAGTTAAACCGGAAATTTTAATGGAACGCGCAGGAGAGGGACTGGCGGATTTTATAAGCGATTATATGCCCCGGTATCCTGTCTGCTTTATATGTGGAACTGGAAATAACGGGGGGGATGGTTTTGTTGCAGCAAGGTATCTTTTAAATAGAGGCTACTCTGTGGAGGTATATCTAATTGGAGACAAGAACAGGCTTAAGGAACTTCCCCGGATGCAGGCAGAAAAATTAGGTATAGAAATCAAGGAATTAAATGCAGATGAAATTAATTATATATTAAACAGGAAAAAGATAGTTGTAGACTGCATATTAGGAACAGGTTTTAAATCCCCTTTAAAAAGAGATTTAAAAAAAATCCTTGAAATTATAAATAAAAAAAGTAAAATAACAATATCCTGTGATATACCGACAGGCGTTAATGGCGATACAGGCGATGCTGACGAGTGTTCTATAGATGCTGATTTTACCGTAACTTTTGAATATCCGAAGATAGGCCACCTGAAAAAGCCTGGAAGTATTCATACAGGCAGTCTTGAAGTAGTCAAGATAGGAATAGATCTTTCTCCGGATGAATATGTGGAAAATACAGAGTTTACTGTAAGGCAGGACTGCGCGGATTATTTCAGCAGGCGGTTAAAAGATACTCACAAGAAAGATTACGGACATATTCTTGTAATTGGCGGTTCACCTGGCATGGAGGGAGCTGTATCTATGGCAGCTTGTGGAGCCTTAAGAACAGGTGCGGGATTAGTTACATGCGCGGTGGGAAAATCAATAGCAGGTGTGGTATCATCATACTCCATGAGTGCAATGACTCTTTCACTGGATGAGTATTCAAATGGGTATATAGGAGTGAGTAATATCAGTAAGATTCTTAGTTTCATTGAAAAGCGAAAGATTGACTCGGTTGTTTTAGGTCCGGGTATTTCAACAGGGTATGAAACACAGGAACTTACTAAAGAACTTATAAAAGAAGTTATATGCCCGATTGTGCTTGACGCAGATGGAATAAATAATATTGTTGGCGCAATTGAAGTAATAGAAAACAGAAAATCTCCTTTACTTATTACGCCTCATCCCGGCGAGATGTCCCGGTTGGTTGGAAAGCCTGTGCAAGAAAACAGATTGGAGATAGCAAAAGATTTTGCTGTAAAAACAGGATGTGCAGTTTTGTTAAAGGGATACCGTTCAATTATAACGGATGGAAAAAAAATGTATATTAATGCAAGTGGAAATCCGGGTATGGCAACAGGTGGTACGGGTGATGTATTATCCGGAATGGCTGCTGCTTTAATTGGGCAGGGTTTTGGAGTGTTAGAAAGTGCGAGGATTGCAACCTGGCTGCATGGTATGGCAGGTGACCTGTCAGCATTGAATCTTGGTGAGAGGTATATACTCCCTGAAGATATTTTAGGGGGAATAAGTAGAGTGTGAAAATAAAAGCAGTTTAAGGAGGAACTTATGTTAAGTGTGATTTTTGGATTAGTAGGAATTATTGTGGGTATTATCTGGCTGGCTATGTGGGGAGCATGGAGTGAGTTTATTGTGGTTTTACAGGGTTCAGTTCCGCCGTTTCTTATTCTTGTCGGCCTGGTTGCAGTAGCAGCAGGTATATCAAGTGTAAAAGATAATATTGCTGCAAAGAAAGAAGAGGAGAAAATTGAAGACGAATCATCTTCAGAAAAACCGGCAGAAAGTAAACCTGAAGAATCTTCTGAGTCCCAGAGCAGCAGTTCAAGCGAATAATAAAATATCTATTTATAGAGCCAGTTGTTAATAAGTTGTGAAAAACTTGTTAATAATTTCGAATTCCACTGACGATACAAGGATATTTGGCAAACAACTGGCTCATGACTTGAAAAAAAAACATCAGAATATCTTTCTCACTGGTGAATTAGGAGCAGGTAAAACAACATTACTTAAAGGTATTGGAGAAGGGCTTGGAATTAAAGAAGATATAATAAGCCCGAGTTTTCAGTTAATTAGAAGATATAATTGCCCGAATGGCATTAAACTGATTCATTTAGACCTTTACAGGCTTAAAGATATTAATGAAATATTGCATTTAGGCTGGTGGGAACTTTTAGAAGAAGAAGGAATTGTTGCTGTAGAGTGGGCTGACAGGGCTAAAGATATCTTACCTGAAACAGCAAATTTTTTAACAATAAAATTTATTTCTAAAAAGAAAAGGCAGATTGAGATCTTTCACAAAAAAAAGGATATATCTTGGAATTGAAACTACAACTAATAAATTTATGGTTGTAGCCGGTAATGAAAAAGAAGTATCAGGAAAAAAAATAATTCACGGGGAAAGGCATTCCGAATTATTAATACCCGGAATTGAAGAAGTCCTGAAGATAAGTGGTATATCCAGGCAGGATTTACTGGCTGTTGGAGTTGGCAGGGGTCCGGGTTCTTTTACAGGAATAAGAATAGGTATAAGTACCGGAATAACAATTTCACAGATACTGAATATTCCGCTTTATGGCATATCGTCAATGGATATTGCAGGTAAAAGAAACAGGCATCCTGTAATTAAGGCATTCAGAGATAAATATTATTATGCCGGATATGATGAGGCAGGGATAAGGGAGACTCCGTACATGATTATTGATGAACAGGAAAAAGAAAAGTTAGGCGGAATCCCAGTGGATATGTCAGAAAAATCTTTTCTAAGAAAAATTGATAATATGTATAAAAATAATACTGATGGAGACTGGCGCAATATAGAGCCAATCTATGTTATGAAAACAGTCTATAAAACTAAGAATTGAAAAATGAATGAAAAAAAACTTAAATTTGCATTGCCAAAAGGCAGCCTGCAAAAATCAACAATTGAAGTTTTCAACAAAGCAGGAATAAGAATTTATTTAAACGATGAACGGTCATATTATCCATCTTCAGATGATAATGAACTGGAATTTATGCTGATAAGGCCGCAGGAAATGCCTAAGTATATAGAGCAGGGAATCTTTGATGCAGGTTTATGCGGATGGGACTGGCTGATGGAAAATGATGTTGATGTAGAAGATGTTTGTGAATTGATATATGCAAAAGGCGGATTTACGCCGGTAAAATGGGTTCTTGCTGTTCCTGAAACCTCTGATATAAAATCAGTTGAGGATATCAATGGCAAAAGGGTAGCAACTGAACTGGTAAACTATGTAAGAAAATATTTTAAAGAAAAGAATATTGTATGTGAAGTGGAATTTTCCTGGGGAGCAACAGAAGTAAAGGCAGGCGTTCTGTGTGATGCTATAGTAGAACTGACTGAGACAGGCTCATCGCTCAGGGCAAATAAACTAAAAATAATTGAGGAAATACTTTCTTCCACTACAAGATTAATAGCTAATAAAGAATCTTTTAAAGATGAGTGGAAAAAAAGAAAAATAGAAAATATAGCCATGTTACTTAAATCTGCTGTTAGAGCAGAAAGTATGGTTGGTTTAAAAATGAATATAGAAAAAGATAAACTTAAAAATATAATTGATATACTTCCCTCACTTAAAAAACCCACCATTTCCCAGTTAGCTGTTGAGGGCTGGATTGCTCTTGAAGTAATAGTTGAGGAGAGCACTGTAAAAGAGATTCTGCCTGAATTAAAACGGGCAGGAGCAGAGGGTATAATAGAATACCCTCTGAATAAAGTTGTTTACTGAAGAAACAAGTGTGCTCTGCTATGGAAACACTTTCTTCTAAACGCCTTACAAGGGTAAGATTTGCCCCGTCACCAACCGGATACCTCCATATAGGAGGAGTCAGGACAGCTCTCTATAACTATCTTTTTGCCAGAAAGAATAAAGGAAAATTCATTTTAAGGATAGAAGATACGGATGTTAAACGCTCTGACGAGTCCTATACAAAAGTTATACTTGACGGGCTTAAATGGCTGGGATTGGATTGGGATGAAGGGCCGTATTTTCAAAGTAAAAGGTCAGATTTATATAAAAAAGCTCTTGAAAAATTAATTGATGAGGACAAAGTATACAGATGCTACTGTTCTTCAGAAGAACTAAAAGAAAAGCGGGAACTTGCTTTAAAACAGGGAAAAACTCCGGGCTATGACGGCGCCTGCAGGAATTTTACTCCTCAACAGGAAGAAGAATACAAAAGTAGAGGACTGAAACCTGTGTACAGACTGAAGACTCCACAAACAGGAAAGATTGTTTTTGATGATATAATCAAGGGAAAAAATGAGGTAGATGCTGAGATCATAAGAGACTTTATAATAATAAAATCAGACGGGATGCCTACATACAACTTTGCCTGTGTGGTTGATGATATTGATTTAAAGATTTCTCATATTATAAGGGGAGACGACCACCTGTCAAATACGCCAAAGCAGTTGCTTATTTATAAAATTCTTGGCGAAGAACCGCCGGAATTTGCTCATCTTCCGCAAGTGCATGGTACTGACGGAAAAAGACTGTCAAAAAGGACAGGCGCTGTATCACTCCATGAATACAAGGAAAAGGGATACCTTCCTGAAGCTCTAAAGAATTATCTTGCGCTTTTAGGGTGGTCAACTGAAGATTCTCAGCAGTTGTTTGAGAGAGATGAACTAATAGAAAAATTTGAACTTTCAAGATGCGGCACATCAGCCGGAATCTTTGACATGGAAAAATTAAACTGGATGAACGGGAAATACATCAGAAGCGAGTCCACTGAAGAACTTGTGGCGCTGGCTGCAGGGTGGCTGATAGATTCAAAAATTATTAAGGATGCCGGAGAAATACCTGATATGGTAACAAAAGCGATTGAGCTGGAAAAGGAAAAAATAAGGTTTCTTACAGATATACCCGAAAGGATTGACTTTATAGTCAAAGATGATATAAAATATGCCGACGATGCTGTTAAAAAACGGCTGAAAAAGGAAGGTGTAAGGCAAATCCTTGAAGATATTAGTGAAATATTCAAAAATACGGAAGAATTTACCGTGAAAGAGCTGGAGCCTGCAGTAAAAGAATACTGCGAAAAGAACAATTTAGGTGCAGGAAAAGTTTTCCACCCGGTAAGGGTTGCAATATCCGGAAGAATGAAGGGTCCCGGCCTGTTTGATATGCTTGAACTGATAGGAAAGGAAAGGGTAATAAAAAGAATAAAATATACCCTTGAAAATATAATGTAATGGCAGAGCTTGCTCTGCTGAAATGTAGCGGTGCGATTTATCGCATATTGTAGTGGCAGTAGGAACCCGTCATTGCGAGTCCGTAGGGCGTGGCAATCTTGCAATGACACTTAATAAGGAGTATTCAGATGAAGGATAATGCACTTGATATGAATTTTTTTAACATAGTAATTTCTATTTCTCAGGCAGCTATGATGGGAATGGGAAAAATTTCTAATCCGCAGACTAACAAGGTTGAAAAAAACCTGAATATTGCCAAAGCAAATATAGATATTCTTCAGATGCTTAAAGACAAGACAGAAGGGAACCTGACAAAAAAGGAGAACGAAATTTTAACCGACACACTGACAAGCTTACAGCTTACCTATGCTGATGAAGTTAAAAAGGGAACTACTGAGGAAGAAGAGGATAAACAGGGAAAACCTGCGGAAGAAGAAAAAAAAGAAGAGGACTCCGGCCAGAAGAGTCCTGCTGAAGAAAGTAAAGAATAAGGCAGAAAGTTTTTAAAGTTGCCGGCTCGTCTAATGGCAGGACAACGGACTCTGGCTCCGTCTGTGGGGGTTCGAATCCTCCGCCGGCAGCCATCATTCAAAATACTACCCTGAGAAGAACCATCCAACACGGACTCCGAACCAACACCACCCAACATCTGCTCGCGCGTACCTGCACTAATGCGCAGGTCTTCCGCTCGCAAGTTTTCCACAACCCGCGACTCGTCCGCTGATAGTCGTCGATCCGCCGACATCGACGACAAAGATGTGGACGAGTCTAATAAGGATGAATTATTAAATATTATTTTTATTTCTTCAGGGGAATAAAGAATTTCTGAAATGTATTTTTTTATTTTTAAATTTCCGGAAGCCCCTTTTTCAAATTTTATGATTTTTAAAACATTTTTGAGCAGGCTTTTGAGCGTTTCCGCGGAAAACTGATTTTCAGTTTCCCGCAGTTCGACTCCTTCTCGGTACTCCACATCGGAATTTTCTCGACTGAACTTACTAACCAATGCATCGAGGTAGAATTTATCCTTGGAAATAGACTCCAATTTTCTAAAAATTAGCCTTTCTAATTTGTCGGAATTCACCTGTTTTGTCGGACAGGAATTCCAGTCATATTTTTTTGTTTTTACGCATTGATAGTAAAAATATCTTTTTAGTTTTCCATTTCTGTGTTTGTTTACAAAACTTGGAGTCATCGATGACCCACAAGTTTCACATTTGATAATACCTGCAAAAAGATGTTGTTTGAATAGATTGTGTTTTTTGATTTTCTTTTACTAAACAAGCCTATCGTATTTTTCCCTTATGACCTCAAAAAATATGTTTCAAAAGATAGAGGATTTTATTTTGATTATGAGCAATTTGCGTCAGGCCCCAAAGCTTATAGCTTTAATGAACTTTTGGCCCGGATAAAATGTTTTACAAAAGATCATGATGAATTTGTCCTGCAAAGAGAAAAAATTAGAGATTTATGTTTTGAAAAGAAAAAATAAAAGGGGGATATTATGAACGATAAACTTACACCTAAAATGATTAGGAAGGCGGCTAAAAAATTAAGTAAAGGTTGGGAAGTTGAATCACAGGATATAGAGGTGGAAGTTCCGAAATTAAAAACAGATTTTCTAAGAGTTATAGATAAAAGAGAATTAGTTAAATATAAATTAGTTACAGATAAGAATGGAGATACCAAAGAAATACGAGTAAAGCCAACATTATTATTATAAATAAAGGGGGGTTATCATGGATAAATGGGAAAAGG
>JAIVZN010000044.1:0-13249 GCA_048634875.1 Deltaproteobacteria bacterium
GTAATTTGCAGCCTTGACATCTGCTTTTATAGAAACCATTTTTTTATTATATGTACTTACGCATCCAGAGGTTATAAGTACAATTAAAAGTAATATTTTTGCCACTTCTGCCCTATTTTTTTATGTATTTTTTTATCTTCTTATCGCCTATCCATGCTTTCTGGTTGGTTTCAGTATCTATCAGTTCCAGGTCAATCTGATAATACATAACTGATTTCCTTCCTTCTCTATCTTTTATTGAATTTACTACACCCTTGAGCATATAATCAGATCCTATTTCTTCACCGAATTTTTTAGTTGTGCCGGCGCTTGTAAAACCAAGAAGCTGATCCTTTCTTTCCTGGCGTATCTCCTTCCTTTCCTGGCGTGATGCAACAACCTGAACTCTGCCTGAATTAATAAATGCTCTTTCAAGGTCTTTAGTAAATGTTTCAGATATTATATGCTCATCTGTTTTATTTATAACTGTTCCGACTATAACAGTTGGCATTCTTCCTTTCCTTGTGTGATACTGATTTATCCATGGACGGGCAAGACAATCTTTAATCATTTCTTCAGATACAAGTCTGGAGTCTGTGTCGTTCCATTTGCCTGACAGATCTATCTGTTCTTCAACATCTACTCTTGCAACTTTTTTCCCACAACCTGAGATACTTAAAGCTACTAAAACTGCCACAAAAACTACTGTAATACCTCTCATAACTGCCCTCCTTTAATTCCTAATCTCTTAATCTCCTAGTCCCCTATTCTCCTATTCTCTCGCCTGTTTCTTTTTCAAAAAAATGGATTTTTCCTAAATTAAACAAGAGTTCAAGTTCATCTCCCATTTTGACCCTGTTTGAACCTTTTGTTCTCATTATTAATTTATTCTTACCTGTCTTTGCATGAATGTAGTTTTCGCTGCCCATTGGTTCTTCCGCTTCAACTGTAGCCTGAATTATATTTTCAACCTGTCCTATCTGCGCGTAAATCCTGTCTATTATGTCTTCAGGACGGATACCCATAATTATTTCTTTACCAGCAAAGGCGCCAAGATATCCAAACCCTTCTTTCTTTAACGATAATTCAAAGCTTCCTTCAACTTCAACAAGCTCATAATTGTCACCGGAAGTTTCAACATTTACATCTATAAAATTCATAGCAGGCGAACCCATAAATCCTGCGACAAATTTATTTATTGGCTTATTGTACAGTTTAATCGGCTCATCTACCTGCTGAATATATCCATCCCTGAGCACCACTATATTATCTCCCATTGTCATTGCCTCTACCTGGTCATGGGTTACATATATCATTGTAGTCTGCAGCTTTGCATGGAGTTTTTTTATTTCCACCCTCATCTGTACCCTGAGTTTTGCATCAAGATTGCTCAAAGGCTCATCAAATAAAAATACTTTTGGTTTTCTCACTATTGCCCTTCCAAGCGCAACCCTCTGCCTCTGGCCGCCGCTTAATTGTTTAGGCCTGCGATCCAGCAAATGAGTTATTCCTAATATTTTTGCTGCATCCTGAACCCTCTCATCAATCTCTTCTTTGGGATACTTTCTGAGCTTTAATCCGAATGCAAGATTATCTTTAACCTTCATATGCGGATATAACGCATAATTTTGAAAGACCATAGCAATATCCCTGTCCTTTGGTGGAATATTATTAACTACTTTATCATCTATATTTAACTCACCTGCTGTAATCTCTTCAAGACCCGCTATGGTCCGGAGTGTTGTTGACTTACCGCAACCGGAAGGTCCTACAAGCACACAAAATTCTTTATCTTTTATATGAAGATTGATATCCTTGCATCCTACGACTCCGCCTTTGTAAATTTTTGAAACTTTATTAAATTTAACTTCTGCCATTTTTTTATCCTCTCTTTAAATCTCTATTTCCTGAACTTTTTTCTTTAATACACGGGAATTTATCTTAAGTGTTCCATTTATATTTAATAATATCCTTGCCATTTCGCCCGGACATCCCTTTACTTTTAATTTAACTGTATTTTCATCCATACTGATTGTGAGAATCTCAACTGTTGAAAATAAAATTTTAATATTATCATTTACTTCAACATTAACAGGAAGAATTTTTGAACTTCTTTGATTCAGACATATATTTCCTTCACTTAAATTTATCCCGTATTCTTCTACATTTATATTAATATTTACATTATGTTTTCTATCATGATAATTCATAAGGAAAAGGAAACTGCCTGCAGGAGAAACTCTCATCATTCCTATAATATCCTTAGGAACTATATCAATATTGCTTTTTATATTTAACTCATTTTGTATAACCCCATTCATAATATCTATATGGTAATCATAGTAGTGCGGCATTGGCGCGCCAATAAATACAAATTTTCCTTTTTCGCAATCTTTTGATAAAGCGCACACTTTATCCTGTGCGGTTGCTATTGTTTTATAATCACCGGTTGCTTCAACTATGGAAACTTCACCTTCAACAAAACACTCTTTTCCATTAAAATTAATAATTGAAGGAGAGATTTTTTCTTTTAATTTTACGCCTAATTCATCCATTAATACTTTACAGGTCTTCCCGGAAAGATCATTTTCAGGAATTTCAGGATAAAGAAGCAATTTCCCGCCGTTTTTAACATAATTAACGAGTTTTTTCTGTAAATCTTCATCCATAAAGGAAAGCATAAAAACCAGTAATGTTTTTAATTTAGCCGGATTTAATTCATCTTTCATTAAATCAATTACCCTGAAGTTTGTACTGGCTAAATTCAAGAGCCTTGCTATTCCATCATAGAAATACCTGTCTCTTGCATATGTTAAAGACTCTATATCGAAATTATCAAGGAACTCAGTTGCATATAAAGGAGGATATATGCCAAAAGCAGTCTGAAACAACGGTTTCGTTTGAGCTATAATATTTCCAAATGTCTTTAAAAATTCCCCGTGTTCTTTCAGTACTTCATATTTATCATCAGTATTACCTTCTTCAGATACAGGCGCCTGCCATTTATGATATTTACCAAACATACCTATATTATCAGGATTTTCTCCACCGCTGAACATATAACAATTAACTCCATTGACACCTGAAGCAAGAGAAGTTTTTAAATTTAACTCCACATCTGTTGCATATAATTTAGGCCTGTCTCTCATTATACCTGTCTGAAGTTCTGCGCACATAACCGGATTAGAATAATTTGTTAAAGCCTTAACTACCTGAGTTGTTATACACACATCGTGAAAATTCTCATAGTCCAGTCTTTTCATCTGGTAAGCGCCGCCAAAAACAATATTTTTAATTTTTTCAGGAATATATCTATAAAATGAAGTTGTCATTGGAGAAGCTAATCCTCTTCCTCGGACATCAAAATCTATAAATTGCGGTATATTTGCAATAACAGGAGTATTTATTCCTTTTTCATAAGCAAGATTGTATAAGTATTCATAATAATCCGCAAAATAAGTGCGATAGAAATCCGCCCAGTCCCAGAAATCCTGCCAGCCGTATTTCTCTCGGTCTGATGGTTGTTTTATTTCTTCAAAATCAGTAAAATTACTTTCAGGATAAACTTCTTTTAATCTATCAATATTTTCATATTTTTCTTTTAAATATCCACGGTACATCCCTGTAGCTTCATAACTTTCGTCTCCCCTTTTGTTAACCCATTGTATCATTCCTATCTCATTACACAACTGAGTTAATATAATATTTCCTCCCTTTGTTGCTTGTACAGGTGCAAGATATATTATTACTTTGTCATACCATTTCCTGACAAAGCTTCTAAAAGTCGGATTAATATATGATATTAATATAATGTGAGGAAGATTTACTATTCCTTCGCCTTTTGAATAAACTTCAGGGTAATTTTTAGTGAGCCACAGCGGTATTCCCTCGCCCTTTAATTCTGCATTTGAAAAAGGACCAATCCTTACAATTAAATATAAACCTGAATCTTTTACTTCTTTTAAAAACTGAACTAAATTACGCCCGGGATGTGTTTCTCCGTTAAAATCAAATTTTCCTTCTTCATATTCGTGCCATGACCATGGAATATATGTACTTACTGTATTTAATCCAGCATCCAGCGCTCTGTTTAAATGTATCTTCCATTTTGAAGGCTCAATTCTAAAATAATGTATTTCACCTGAATAAATATAATAAGGTTTTCCGTTTAATGTAAAATAACTCTCGTCACTTTCAAACATCTTCCATCTTCCATCTTCCATCTTCCATCTTCTATCCTTTCAGTCCTGTAGTACTGATTCCTTCAATTATATATTTCTGCGCAAACAAGAACACAATTATAATCGGTATTACTACTATAACCGCGCCTGCCATCAGCAATCCATAATTCGTAGCATGCTGCCCGCTCAAGTTTGCCAGCGCTACAGGCAAAGTATACATTTCTTCTTTTATCATCACAATTAATGGCCACAGAAAGCTGTTCCATGATGCCATAAAAGTAAATATCCCTAAAGTTGCCAGCACAGGTTTACAGAGAGGTATAATTACTTTCCAGTATATGCCAAATTCAGAACATCCATCAATCCTTGCAGATTCTATTAAATCATTTGGAATGGTATGAACAAACTGTCTCATAAGGAATATACTAAAAACTGAAACTGTACCCGAGACTATCAGTCCTAAATAAGTATTTATTAAACCTAATTTTTTTAAAATCAAAAAAACAGGCATCATTGTTACCTGCCCTGGAACCATCAGCGCAATAATAAGTATTGCAAATATCCTGTCTCTTCCAGGAAATTTGTATTTTGCAAATGCATAACCTGCTATAGAATTTATAAACAAGCCAAAAACAGTAACTACTACAGCTACAATTGTACTATTTATAAAGTATCTGAAGAAACTAATTTGTTCAAATAATTCCCTGTAGTGAGCCATCGTAGGTTCTTTTGGCAGCCACTGGGGCGGCATGGCAAAAATTCCAGCCTTTGTTTTAAAAGAAGTGGTTATCATCCAGAATAAAGGTGTAAGAGTTAATATCAATCCACCTATTAAAATAACCTGTAAAATTATCTTTTTAACTTTTTCTTCCATTATGTATTCTTTTGAATACTTCATTATTTTGCCTCCAGTTTTCTGTTGTAAAATATCTGTATCATTGTAAAAATTAAGATACACATAAATAGAACATATGCTATGGCAGTTCCATATCCAAATTTAAAAAATTTAAAACCCTGGTTGTACATATACATAACCATTGAAATTGTTTTATTTAAAGGACCGCCTTTTGTCATAATATAAGGTTCTGCAAAAAATTGCAAAGATCCAATTGTTGTCATTATCATCACAAAAAACAGTGTAGGTTTAAGACTGGGAAATGTGATATGCCTGAATGACTGCCATGCATCTGCTCCATCTACACTTGCAGCTTCATAAAGACTTGCAGGTATAGTCTGTAGTCCCGCAAGTATAATTACCATGTTATAACCAAAGTTTTTCCATACACTCATTATAATTAATGAAGGCAATGCTAAAGATGGACTGCTTAACCAGGTTTGTTTATCTATACCTATAAAACCAATAAGATAATTAATTAAGCCGTATTGAGGATTATACAGCCATTTCCAGACAATAGCAACAGCAACTAATGTTGTTACAACAGGCATAAAATAACCTGCTCTGAAAACAGCTTTATTCTGTATATATTTTTTGTCAATTATTACTGCTAAAAAAAGCGCCAATATTATATTCAGCGGGATTCCAACAATAGAAAATATCATAGTATTTAATAGCGCCTGCCAGAAAATTTTATCCTGAAATAATGTTATATAATTTCCAAAGCCAATGAACCTTAGGTTGCTTAAATCTGAAAAACTATATACATTCCAGTTTGTTAAACTAAACAAAAAAGAACTGAAGATTGGTAAAAACAGGAAAATTAACAAAGTAACAATTGCGGGTATAATAAATAAATATGGAATATAATATCTTCTCCATCCTTTACCGGGCATTCCTCCCGGAGGCGCTGTATCTATAAAAACTTTTCCCTGTTGAATATTTGTTATATTTTTTTTACTTTTAAGAACACGGTTGACATATAATATAAATAGAGCCATACCGAAAACTGTAATTCCTACAAACCACAGAAATACATTTCTATATCCTTTTTCACTTACTGTCAGTATCTTTGAAATATCATTTTTAAGCAGATTCTGCATCCTGACAATTGAAATTTTTTCTAAAATATACTCCTCCATCCGCTGTTTAATCTTAGATGCTATTTCTTCCCATTGTGGGATATTAGGTGGACTTTTTGTATGTAACAATTGCTCTCCAAAAACTTCTATCAAAGGCTTATCTGAAAAATAACCGGATTTCCATGCCTTACAATTAGATGGAAGCCCACCTGCCAATTCAAACCATTTGAGCTGGTTATCAGGATCTGACATAAATTCAATAAATTTCCATGCAATATCTTTATTTTTTGAGCCCTTAAAAATTACTAAATGACTGCCGCCAATAAATGAAGTTTTATTTTTTTTCCCCGGCAGTAATGCAACACCCCATTTCCCTTCAAGTTCAGGAGCCTGCTTTCTTATAATATCAATCATCCAGGGTCCGGATATAAACATGGAATATATTCCTTCTCTGAATGCCCAGATTAAATCATATCCAGGATCCTCTACAGGCGTTGCTTTTTTATCATAAAATTTTTTATAATACTCTACAGCTCCGGCAAAATTATTTTCAGTAACAGTAATCCTATTGCAATCTTCACTTAATATGCTCCCATTATTTTGCCATAATACAGGCAAAAAAACCTGACAATCTTTTACAGGGAGAGTAATACCATATTTATCTACTTTTCCATCATTATTTGTATCTTGAGTAAGATTAGTACAAATTTCTAAAAACTCATTCCAATTAGCCGGAGGGGAATTGTAGCCTGCTTCTTTTAAAATATCAGTTCTATAAAACAGTACTCTTGTATCTACATACCAGGGTATTCCGTACACCTTATTATTTATTTTTCCTATCCCAAATGAACTTTTAAAAAAGTCTTCTTCTTTAATTTTAGATTTTTCAATATATTCATCTAAAGGTTCAAATGAATCCATTGACTGAAACTCAGGTATCCATGTTGTACCCATCTGTGATATATCAGGCGGTACACCGCCTATAATTGAAGTTAAAAGTTTTTCATGAGCAGCACCCCATGGAATCGACTGGGTTATAATCTCAATTCCTGGATTCTGTTCTTCAAATATTCTTGCCATTTTTCCAATTTGAATCCCTTCATAACCCATTGCCCAGACTGTTATTTTTTTCTTTGCTACTGCATTCAGTTGAGCAGGCATTAAAAAACAACTTATCAAACTAATACAATGTAAGCCTGATCGGGATCTTCCAGGGTTTTATAAAAGCCAACCAGGGCGATAGGGGGAATAATGATTAATGCCGCCACAATGTATTTTAAAAAACCACCCAGGACCAATCCCAACTGTGCATCTTTAAGAGAGCGCGCCGCAAGGGCTCTTTGTAGGATCACCTGGTTTGCTCCCCAGTATTGGATATGCATCAGGGCCATTCCGAAGAATACAGCGGTCCAGGGAATCTTTTCGTGATCGGCACTCAGGAACAAATGCATCAAATGGTCCTTGCCGGTTTGAATGCTACTGTATAGATCGGGATTATATAATTCTGAAACACCGCCAAGGGTATTTATGGCTAATACCAAAACGATAGTGGAGCCCCCGACCAACGTGATCATTTGGATCACATCGGTGCGAACTACCGCCGCCAGACCGCCGAAATAAACATACACAGCGGAAAACAACCCCATCAGAACAACCAGAATGTAAAGCCTGGTCACCGGGTCGGAATGCAGAATATTTAACTGGTCACCAAAAATGCCGTTGATGGCATAACTCCCCCAGTATAGAGCGCCTCCCAGGTAGATAATTCCGAACAGAACAATGGAAAAAACTGCATAACTGGTTGCCAGGAAAGGACCAAATCTATCCTCAAAAAATTGCGTCAGGGTAAATATTTTCAGACGTAAATAGAGGGGAACAAAAAAGAAAGCGGCCAGAAGGATGCCAAAAACAGCGCCGATTTCAAAGTTTGCCTGTGCCAATCCATAAGCATATGCAGCGCCGCCCATGCCGATAAAATGACCGGCTTGAATATTAGTGGCAATGGTGGACATAGCAATAGAAGGCCAGCGCAGTTTACGCCCGCTCAGGAAGTAATTCTCAGCGCTCTTTTTCTGGGTACCGCTTTTATACACACCGATGAGAAAAATAATGATGAAATAAGCAACAACCATGAGCAGGTCAATATTCATTCTGTGTAGGCCTCTTATGTGCCATCCCAGGAAACGCTATAGCGAACGACAGGTTGCACCTCATTATTAATCGCTGATGAAGCTGACAAATAAATACTTAAATTTATTGTCCAATATATTTTAGAATTAACAAAGTTTCAAGTGATTTGTATTTTTTCCCATAGCTGTTTCTCTGATAAAGTTTTATTTTGCTTTTGTGGTTAAAACAATATAAAACATATACTTATTAGAAGAAACAGCTATTTTTATGAATAATTCAGGCTAAAAAATGAATGGCAAATTAATAATTTATTCTTCCAGTGTGGTTAAATCACTTTCATAAACTATGCGAAATATAAATTCATGTGGATAATTACCTGTGGCCATACTATATTGATAAATATCTCGCGCAAAGGTCACGCCCCGAGTACTCGGGGATTCGCACGCCGGTAGGCGTATTTCCAACCTACTGGCGAACGCTAAGACTAATAATGATCCTTTAAATTCATTCAACCTAAAACAAGCTGAAGGGTATGGTCCAATTAATTAAAAAGAAAATAGTCTGAAATGAAGGAACTGATTCTTGAAGAGTCAATGGGCAGTGAAGAGGAGTTAAATATTTTAAAGGCTTATCTATATAAAAAGACAGTATTCCAGTTAGCTGGGTGTGCTTTTTACGTTTTATTTTTCAAATTCCGGTTCTCACGTTTACTGTTTTGCGCATTGTTTATGTTGGTCTTAATCGCAAGCTGTACAAAGCAAAGTGAAGAAGATCCGGATGAAATCATTTTAGTCAAAATTGGCGATAAGACAATTTCTGATAATGAATTCATTTACCGGGCTGAATTTACCATCCGTCCTCCTTATTGCAAGGGAAATACATATATTCATAAAAAAATAATTCTAAACTCTTTAATTGCAGAAAAACTCATGGCACTTGAAGCCGGAGAGGATAATGATTTTATAAATAATACCTTTGTAAAGGATTACTTGAGAGGGCGTAAAGAACAAGCCATGCGTCAATGGCAATTTGATAAAGAAGTTTCTCAAAAAGTGGCTTTAGACACCACAGAAATGAATAAAGTATTCAAGATGGCAGGTAGAAAATATAAAGTGGCGTATGTGATGATAGAAGACAGTACTTTTGCCAAACACTTGACTGCCGTTATCGATAGCAGTAATAAATCATTTGAGGATCTGTTGTTGGATGAATATCTTCTCAATGAAATCACGGAACGAGAAGTAAACTGGAGCGAAACAAAACACGACGTGATTTTAGACGCCCTCTTTATCGAGCCTGTGCAAAAAGATCAGGTTATAGGACCTTTACAAACAGGCCTCAACCAGTTTATACTCATGAAAATTATTGGGTGGACGGATCAACCGGCGATAACAGATAATCAAGTTAGAACGCGGTGGCAAAACATATCCGTTAGATTCAAAAGGAGACAGTCAAAAGAAATCTATAATGACTATATTCTCAAAATAATGAAAGGCAAAAAAATTGAATTCGTTGCCGGTACGTTTTTCAAGATCGCTGATTTATTAGCTCCGGTTTATTTGAAAACTAAAAAAGAAAAAAATGAAATTCTGCAAAGGGATCATTCAGAACTCCGCGATGACGAGAATAAATATCTTGGAATTAGAACCAGGATTGAAAGTCTTTATCCAGAGCCGTTTTTTAAGTTAGATGGGAAAACCTGGACAGTTCAGGAATTTTCCAGAGAACTGCGTGTACATCCTCTTGTATTTCGAAAAGGGAAAATGAAAAATAAAAGATTTGCCGAGCAATTGAAGTTTGCTATTATCGACATGATCACGGATAGATATCTTGCAGACGCGGCATATGAAGCAGGTTATGACCAAATTAATGCCGTACAGCGAGATGTAAAGATGTGGAAAGATAATTTAAATGCCTTATACCACAAAGCAAATTACTTAAAGTCCATTGGCGAAGACAGTACGCTTGCCTCAGACTATATAAATGTTATTCAAGACCATCTGAATATTTATATAGATAGTTTGCAGCTAAAATATAGTTATATGATTGAAATAAATATTGATGAGTTTGAGAAGATTGAGTTAACAAGTATCGATTTGGTCGCCACTCAACCGGATCTTCCGTTTCCTATGATTGTTCCAACATTTCCAATTATAACAACGGATACTCGATTAGATTATGGGAAAAAATGAATTATAGGTCAATATATCGATTGACAATCTTGAATTCTTTGTATATGTTAGTTCAGGTGAGGAGTAACAAATCAAACCACGGATTTAATTATTACCCGGAGTAAAATATCTGGAACCTCAGTCTCGGTTGATCGTAACAAGGTATATCCGGATCGAGTTTGGTCTAAATCATTATACTTTTAATAGGGGTGTGGTTTTAGAAATCTGCTCTATGTAGTGCCGCGAAAAATCTGACATGGCTTAAGCATGTGTTTTTATTAACAAAGTTTTTTCAACTATAAAACTTGGGTCAAAATGATGCCTATGATCCTCAAGTGGGTATACAGAATGACGTCGCTGTACCTTCTTTCTTTTATTTTTTCCGAAAAAACAATCTGTTTCATGTGTCGCGAAAGCAATACTGTATTCCATAAAACTAACTTATGTAATATTTTTTCCGTGGTTAAAATTTTTAAAGAATAATAAAGATCAATAAACCTCAAAAAATGCAAAATGTCACAATTTCTGTATCTTATAGGTGTAAATTCTAAAAAACTTTATTTTTTTAAGGTTTAAACCAGATGTAAATGTTAGTAATTATAAAGGGAATAAAGATATAATTGGTAGCATAGTTTACTGGGGAGAGTAAAAAATGAAGATATGGCTTAAAGTTATAATCTTTTTGTTTTTGACGAATATCCTTTTCTCAGGTACGACCGGAAAGATTGCCGGGAAAGTTACTGATGCGGAAAATGGCGAGCCGCTGCCGGGGACTAATATTCTTGTTGTAGGAACCTTCTTGGGAGCATCAACAGATTTAGACGGATATTTTGTAATACTAAATATGCCCCCGGGGATTTATACCATTGAAACAATGATGATCGGATATAATCCCGTGAAAATGGAAAATATTAAGATATCTATCGATTTCACTACAAGAGTTGATTTTCAACTCCGGTCTACAATTTTAGAGATGGGGGAAACGGTAGTAATAGTTGCCGAAAGAGACATGGTTAGAAAAGACCTCACCTCTTCTTTGTCAACCGTTAGTAGCGAAGAAATTGCTGTGATGCCAGTCGAGGAATTTAAGGATGTGTTGGCATTACAAGCCGGGATAGTAGAGGGCAGTGATGGTGCAACCCACATCCGCGGCGGTAGAGCAAGTGAAATTGCCTATTTAATTGATGGTGTTTCGGTTACCGATCCTTTTTCCGGCAACATCGCCCTTGAAGTCGAAAATGCCGGCGTTCAGGAATTACAGGTGATTAGCGGCACTTATAATGCTGAATATGGTCAGGCAATGTCCGGAATTGTCGAAATTGCCACCAAAGACGGGGGGAAAAAATTTTCAGGGAATATCTCAATGTATGCCGGAGATTATGTAAGCAGCCATACCGACATTTTTTTTAACATTGATGATGTTGATCCTCTTGGTCTGGCTAACCTTCAACTGAACCTGGATGGGCCTGTGCCCCTGTTAAAAGATAAACTATTTTTCTTTATTTCCGGCAGATATTTTCATAACAAAGGTTGGATGAGCGGCAGTCGATATGTAACTCCCGGCTATTTAAATACATCAAATTCGGATAGTGTATTTTGGGCTGTGCAGGCCGGTGATAGCTCAATGGTTTCCATGAACCCCTTTCAAAAAATATCTATGCAGGGTAAATTAACCTATAATATATCACCCGTTATTAAGCTCTCTTACGGCATATTCTGGGATAAAGCAAAATCTCGAGAATATGATCACAGTTTCAAATTTAATCCTGACGGAGATTATCAGCACTTTAAAAACGGCTATACTCATTTATTAACCTGGAACCACACGATTAGCCCGACGACTTTTTATACAATTAAATTTTCCAATGTCTTTTTTGATTATGAAAGATATTAAACCATTTGTGATGTATATGCATCAGAATTAGTCCATGATTTGGCGTTTGGATTTAACTTTGCCTTTGGGCTATCAGCTACAGTAATTTTAATATCTTTGTTTTTCTTTTTTCTTGGTTCAGGTATTGTAACATTCATCATAAGTGGATAATGATCAAAATCAGAAATTAAATCATAATTTAAATCAGGATATTTTTTATTAATAAATCTATCAAACAATGGTTCATCTCCATCACTTGGGTTGGAGGGACGAACTATTAAAAATAGGAAAAATTAAATCTCATTTTAAAACAAATTGAACTATAAAATTTTTAATACTTTTTTTTAACATGGACTTCCACAATGTTTGCAGAATTTAGCTTCCTTCTTAGCTTTTTTACCACATGAGCAACTTTAAGTACCCTATCTTTCTTTTAACTTCCAAAGGAAGGTGAAGTTTCAGAGCCTTCAACAGGTAAAACACATAAAGCATCATCTGGATTTGCACCCAATGTTGCCATCATTCCAGTTTTTTGCATAAATTGTAAAGTTAGATGCCAACCTCTTAATTTATCCCCCTTTTTCTTACGCCATGAACCAGGAAGTTTAATGTCAAATTCATAGCTCTTAGAATCGCCGCTTTTTATTTTCTCAGCAGTAGTTAAATCATATCTTTTTAGCTCATTCCTTTTATCTTTCCATTCCCAAGTGACATTGTTTTCTGCATCCGTATTTTTGGTATACTCCTCGTACACTTCAACACAAGATATGAATAATTTTTTAATTTTCTTATCTTTCTTATCTTGGTTCTCAATATACAATGTGCCAGAGAGCTCATCATTAGGCTTTACCATATTTGGTGGATCATTAAGTTCATATCGTAGATGTATTTTTGTTTTTAATCCCATACTATTCACTCCATTTTTTTACTTATGTTAT
>JAIVZN010000045.1:0-13220 GCA_048634875.1 Deltaproteobacteria bacterium
ATGTGTTTTGAGTGACTTCAGTACTTTTAGCAAATGATATGGCGTTTCAAAGAAGAAACTCAAACTTGTTTGACCCAGCTCTTGCTTGCAAGGGCTGGGGAGTTTTTGAGTTTCAGGCATATTATTTGCGGCCGTAAGGCAAAAGTACTGCGGAACGAACAAATACATTTTTTGGACTCTAACCAACACAAAATCCAACTTAAATAAGAAAGAACCACTTATAACTTATTTTTTTGGTTTACCGGACTTAAATTTAGCTGTTATTTTGCGTCTTTTTTTTGGTTTTTTTCCTTCTTTCTTTTTTTCTTTTTTCTCCTGCACACCTTTAATTTCCACAAATGCAGTCCGTGGAACATAAGCTCTTAGTTTTGCTACCGCAATGGAAGGAATTTCACCTGCCTGAAGCGAAAGCACCCCTCTAATTATCACGCTTTTTATAAAAAGTTCATCCTCTGAGCGCCTTTTCAGTTTTCCCGCTATAGGAAGAAATATCAGGTAAGCTGCAAGCGCGCCATAAAAAGTTGTAAGCAGAGCTAATGCCATACCCTGCGCTATCTGAGACTGGTCCTGCAGATTAGCTAACATTAATATCAGTCCCATAATTGTCCCAATCATACCAAATGCAGGCGCATATGTCCCTAAAGTTACAAAAATCTCCTGACCCACCTTGTGTCTTTCAAGAGTAAAAGCAAGCTCTGTTTCCAGTTCTTCCCTTATCAGTTCCTGACTCTGTCCATCAACAACCATACTTACTCCCCGCTGAAGAAATTCATTGTCCATTCTTTTTATGTCTTCCTGCAGGGAAAGGATACCCTGTTTTGATGCTTTAATAACAAAGTATCTAAACTGTTCTATATACTTTGCAGGATCTTCCTGCTGTTCCGTGAAAACCTTTCTTACTACTTCAAGCGCTTTTACTACCTGAACAAAAGGGTAATTAACTAAAATTGCGGCAAAGGTACCGCCAAAAGTTATCATTATGGATGGAATGCTTATAAACCCAGCAAGCGCGCTCCCGCCCCCGCGAACAAATACAGAAAACAAAACAAGTATCAGTCCACCGGTTATGCCAATTACTGTTGTGAGGTCCATACCCTACTCTTCGGTTCGCTCGTCTTCAGTAATGCCGGATAATTTATCCAGCATAATTAAATTAATATCTCTTTTATATTCTTTTACCTTTTTTATAATTTCTGTAACTTTTTCTTTTACCATAATTCTATTACCCGAAGTTAAAGTAATAAGCGTATCAGGCCGGGATTCAACAGTCTCAATTAATTCAACATTTAAAACAATGCTGTGGCCATTCATCTTTGTTACTGTAATCACAGGAGTAAAATTCCTTTAGAACTTGCCAGCTTATCAAGCAATTTGCGTATAAATGGTTTCTTTACTTTTTCAAGCGCTTGAATAAGTTCAGTGTATTTTTTAGATAATATTTTTCTTTCATGCGCCTCTTTTTCAGCAAGCTGGGATAATGTCTTCTGATCCTGTAAAGCTACTTGAAGTTTATCTTTTATTTTTTTATTCTCTTCAATTATTTTGTTTGTTTTATCAACAAACTGCTGTATTTCGTTTTCCCTCTTTTTCCATTTTATTTTCCATTTTTCTTCAGAATCACCCACACTCTGTATTCTTAATTCCTTAATCTCTATGTTCTTATTTTCAATTTCTTTAATGGATTCTTCAAGTCCATTTTTCAATTCAGCAATTATTTTCTCTTTTACATCAAGTTCTTCAGAACTTTTACCCATATCCTTTATCTCATTCTTTAAACTCTCTATATGCATGTTTAGCCGGCTTATTTCTTCATCTTTTTTCTTTGAAAATAATACATTACTTTCTTCAAGCTTCTTTAAAATTTCACTATTTTTTTCTATATTTTCAGCTTCAGTTTCTTTTAAATCACTTATCTCTGTTTTTAATTCCTCATTCTTATTTCCTAATTCTCTTACAGCATCCTGCATCTTCTGAAGCTCGCCGGAATACCCTGCCTCTTTTACATTTATCTCATCTGCGGTTTCCTTTAACTTACGCTCTTTTTCTTCATTCTCAATTCTCAATTCCTCATTCTTATTTCCTAATTCTCTTACAGCATCCTGCATCTTCTGAAGCTCGCCGGAATACCCTGCCTCTTTTACATTTATCTCATCTGCAAGCTTTAACTCACTTTCCTTTAACTTACGCCCTTTTTCTTCATTCTCAATTCTCAATTCCTCATTCTTATTTCCTAATTCTTTTACAACATCCTGCATCTTCTGAAGCTCGCCGGAATACCCTGACTCTTTTACATTTATCTCATCTGCAAGCTTTAACTCACTTTCCTTTAACTTACGCTCTTTTTCTTCATTCTCAATTCTCAATTCCTCTTTCTTAATTCCCAATTCTTCATTCTTATTTCCTAATTCTCTTATAGCATCCTGCATCTTCTGAAGCTCGCCGGAATACCCTGCCTCTTTTACATTTATCTCATCTGCAAGCTTTAACTCACTTTCCTTTAACTTACGCCCTTTTTCTTCATTCTCAATTCTCAATTCCTCTTTCTTAATTCCCAATTCTTCATTCTTATTTCCTAATTCTCTTATAGCATCCTGCATCTTCTGAAGCTCATTAGCTTTTTCAATCTCTTCCGTTTCTTCCTTCCTATCTTTCAGAATAACTAAATTTTCAATTTGTTTTTGCAGTAGCTTAATCTTTTCTTCATTATTAACGATACTATCTTTCTGAAAACGGAGTTCCTCTATCTTCTGATGCATAGAATCAATCCTGCCCTTATTTTCTTTCAGCTCTTCAGTATATTTTAGGACCTTTCCCTTATAATCATCAACTAAACTACGAAGTCCTTTTAATTCTTCTTCTTTATCTCCTAACTTAGAATTGTCATCGTGCAAATTATTAATTTTATTTAATAATCTATCACTAATTTCATCTTTTTGATCCAAACGGGACTTAATTATTTCAAGTAATTCCTTGTATTTTTCTTTTATCTGCTGGATTTCATTCTTTAAATCACGCTCTCTTTTTTCAAGTTCTAATTTAATTATCTTATTTTCATGGACTTTATGATTGTAATTATCCTGCCACATTTTTGCTTCCTCCTCGGCTTTTTTCAGATTATTTTCAGTCTCATTTTCAGCGCTTTCCAATTTTACACTTTTGTTCTTAAGTTCTTCATATTTATTATCTTTGTCTTTTAATTCCTTTTTAAGTATATCACTCTTTTTTACTTCATCCTGGAATTTTTCTTTTTCCTCAAAATATTTTTTCTCTATACTTTCTATCTTATTGTTATATTTTTCACTTTTTTGAGCTTCATCATTGCGGATTTCCTCTAATTCATCTACCATCAACTTTAACCGGGAAACCTGTGACTGTTTTTTCTTAAATCCCTGCTCTAATTCTTCTTTCTGCTGTAGCCACTCCTGTTTTAACAGGTGAAAATTATTCCTGTAATTTTTAAAATCATTATTCAAATGCTGAATTTGAGAATCTTTCTGCTCTTTTAATTCATTTAAAGCATCCTGCGCTGAAAACACCTGCTTCTGTAATAATTCAAGCTGATGTAAGTATTTATCTTCAATTTCCTGATTTTCCAGCGATTTTTCCTGCTGTATCTTTTGTATCTCAAATTCAAAGTTTTCATTAGCACTACCGGCCTGTACAAGCTTATTCTGAAGTTCATTATTTTTGCTACTGATATCATTTATTGTCTGAAACAATCCATTTATTTCTAAATGCCGGTTTTTAATCTCGTTATTTAGTTCTGTATTTTCAAGTTTTACCTGATTTAATTCATTTATTGATTTTTCTTTTTCAAGCCCGGCATTTTTTTCAACTTTCTCTTTTTCCTGTGATAAAATTTCAAAATCCTTTTTCTGTTTTTCATATTCACTTTTTAAATTTTCAATTCTGTTATTATATTCCTTTTCAAGCTTATCTTTTGTTTTTTCAAATTTTTCTTTCTCTTCCTCAAATGCCTCTTTAGCCCTCTGTATCATATCCTCGTTTAACTTAAACTCTTTCTTTGATTTTCTGTACTCAGCATCTATTTCCCAGCTTTCAGACTTAAGTTTCTCTATTTCTGTTTCATATTTCAAAGCTTTCACATCATATTTATTTTTAATCTCATGACTCTGGTTTTTATGTCTTAAAACAATATCATTTATCTTCTCCTGCCATCTATGTTCCTGGGATTGCAGTTTATTCTCTAAATCAATTATATTCTGCTGGAGTAATTTCTTATGCAGAAAAGAATCTCTTTCAGTGTCTTTTAATTTTTCATTTAAAACTTCTAATTTAGGATGGTATTCTTTTTCAATAAGGTCTTTTTCTTTTGCAAGAAAATTTACCTTATTGTTTAATTCTATCTTTTTTTCTTCATACGATACAGATAATTGCTGATAATCTTTTAATATGGATTCATACTTGAGTTCAGCTCCGGATATTCTTTGCTGGGATTCATATTTTATTTCACTTATCTTTCTCTGAAATTCAGAAATTAACTTCTCGTTTTCACTGTACTTATCACGGAGTCTTTCTTCCCAAAGTTCCTTTTTATTTTCAAGCTCCTGCTTCACCTGAGCGAACTGGCTATTAATATGGGTATTTATAGATTCTAATTCTGAAATTTTACTTTCAAATTTCAGTTGTTTTTCTTTGAAACTGCCCTGGTATTCAAGGCGAAGATTATCCCTCAAGGCTTCACTTTCAGTAAGTTTATTATGCCACTCTAACTTCTGCTCTATCAACTGGTTTTCAAGTTCATGGAGTTCTTTCTTTAGTTCATCTTTTTCCTTTTCTGTCTCTTTTACTCTCTGCTCCTGAGAGACACCTAACATAACCTCTTTTAATGACTGTTCAACTTTAATTGAATTTTTTTCTTCTTCCTTATATTTTATACCTTCCTCATAAGCTTTCTTTTTTGCCTGTTCCAATTCTTTCTTTAACTCTTTCATCTGAACGTAAACCTGTTTTTGTGCTTCTTCAAATGCCTGTTGATGAATTTGATTCTCTGTTCTTTCTAATGCAAACTTTCTTTTGCTTTCTATTCTTATCTCATCAAGTGTTTGTTTCCATTCTTCTTTCTGCAGGGCAAGTTCTTTTTCCTTTTTCAAATGTTCAATCTCTAATTTTTTTCGCAATTCACTTAAATCCTTCTGTCGCTTACGAGCTTCTTCTCTTTCTTTTTCAAGAAAATTTTCCTGAAGTTTAAGATTATCCCTATCCCTTTCCTTAATCCTCGTTAGTAATTCTTCTCTTTCTCTTACTAACCTCGTCTGAAGTTCCTGCAATTCTTCAGAAACCTGCTTATGCTGGATACTTGGTGCAGTAGATGCCGGTAATGGCGGTGGAACAAAACCGCCTTTTCTCTCCAGTCCCGATGGAAACGGTGGAGCCGGTATTTGTTTTTTATCTTCTTTTTTAAACATTAATTTTCACTCGTAAATCCATTTTTTCGCAAGGCTAAAAGCCTTGCCCTACTGTTCTTGCCCCTATGTAGGGCAACCCTTTCAGGGTTGCAAATCTTCGCAATGACTCTTCATGCTTCACTCTTTACATTTTCAATTAATAATGCAAACTTTCAGATTTGTCAAGTATCCAGTATCAAGCACTGAAATTCCGATATAAGCGTTGCTGTACTTTAAACAAAGAATGCGCTTTTAAGGATTTCTGCTCTTTTAACAGAAGACAGTCCGTTTCTCTGAAGAGATTTAAACTTGTTTGAGCCCAACTCTTCAACGAAGGGCTGGGCGAGTTTTTAAATCTCAGGACTGGCTTCTGTATGCCATTAGGCAAAAGAGCTGCGGACGAAAAAGCGTATTCTTTGTTTTTATCTGTCACGATTCTATCCCTTATATCGGAACTTCAGTATCAAGCATGTGTTTCAATCCACACCTTTAATTCACTATTTTCAGGATTTAATTCAAGAGATTTCCTGTAAGCTTTCTTTGCATTTTCCTCGTCACCAAGAGCTAAATAACAGGAACCCACATATTGATGAGTCTGCCACACATGGGGATTATATTTTATAGACTGGTTGAAATACCTTATGGCACCTTCATAATTTTCTTCTTTATAAGCCTCTAAACCCTGCTCATAGTATTTAAAGGCTTCTTCATCCTGACCGGTATCTTCAGCAGAAATAGCTTCTTTTTCTTGTTTCAAAGCCTCCTTGGCAGTGGAAATTATATGCTCAAGTACCCCTTCTCTTTTTTCTTCACCGATTTCTTCTTTCCAGAGTTCTTCAATATCTGCACCGCTCACCCCTGTGATTAAGCCTTCACTTTCAAGTCTTTTTATCTTTGCTATAATTTCAACTTGTTTTGCTTTTATCTGTGTTCCGGAAACCTTTCTTCCAAATTCTATTTCTTCCTTTAAAAGCGCGCTTGCTCCTTCACTCATATTGGAAATAAATTTCTGCCTTATTTCCTCTGGAGCATTTTTTAGCGCAATTCCAAGGTCCTTTGTCTCCACTTCCTGAATTACCCTCTGAATAGCAACATTCTCAAGTTTAACAACATCATTGAAACTGAATATTTTGTTTTTAACCTTTTCTGCAAATTCAGGATCTTTTTCAGAAAGAGTTTCCAGTAATTCTTCACATTCTTTTTCATTCATCATTTCAAGCACACTTACTAATTTATCCGCGCCACCTGCAACATAATCTATCTTCTTACTCAGAAATCCATCAATTTTTTCCATTACTTCTTTTGACGACCTTTGTATTTTCACAATACTTCTTGCAATTTGCATCCGCTTCCCAGACGATAGTGCTGCCATTATCTTTGCGCCTTTTTCCGGCTCTAAGTAATTTATTATCAGCGCAGAAACCTCAGGTTTCTCAAAATTTAACAGATATGCAAGTTTTCTTAAATCACTATTTTCAAGGAATTTTAATGGTTTATATAACATTTTTTCTATCTCCTCTTCTTTATATTTTTCTTCTTTTTTTTCTTTTTCTTCTTCCCCTTCTAATTCTTCTTCAAACTCCATTTCACCTTCACCTAACCCAACTCCCATGCCACCACCACCAGCAGCACCACCACCACCGCCACCAGCAGCACCTCCTGTATATTCTGTCTCGGATTTCATTCCTTTCAAATCTTTTAGAGTCTGTAAAGTAGCAAACAAAAATTTTCTCAATGGACCAAATAAGAACAATGCTAATATGGTAAGAGTTACCACTACAAGTGTAATTATGTAAAAATACGGGTTAAGCAGAAAACCTGCAAAATCAACAGAACGGCCTACAAAACTCACTCTCTGAACTGTAAGTCTATCTCCTCTGGCAGGATTTAAATCTAAAATATCACTTATAATACTTTCAACTGTAGCTACAACTTCGTCAGGAACAGATTTATCTATAATTAAACCAACTCTTATATTCTTAATAAATTTTGCAGGTAATGTCAGTATATCTTCAATCCTCTTTCCACCTGTTCTTGCTCCTCTTTCCTTTATCTCTTTTTCTTCTATTCTGGATTTTAATGGTATTCCAGGTAAAAACTCTTCCGGCTTACGACGCTGGTCTGCATCTTTATCCTTTTCCTTTTCAAGCCACTGTTCAGTCTGCACCCTGCTCTTTGTCATATCACTTAAGGTAACACTCACTATAACTGAAGATTTTCCTTCCCCTATAACTTTTGAAACTATTCTCCCTAAATGTTCTTCAAGCCGTTTTTCAGTCTGCATTTTCTGATTTATCAGGGTAGTATAATCAGAAAACTCCACAGAACCAAGCATAAGCGGAAGAATTGTTAAAATAAACAATTTAATGTATCTATTCATTCAGTCGCTCCTCTTTTATATTTTTACTCTCCACGGGCTTTCTCCTTTAATTGAATATCTCTCGCGGCCCTATTTATAAAATCTCTTAAACTCTCATCAGAAGGATTATACTGCAAAGACTTTTTCCAGAATTCAAGAGCTTTTTCTTCATTTCCAATAGCATAAAAAGCTGACCCCATTCTCTTATATGCCTGTGAATTCTCGGGTTCAACTATCACAACATCCTGGCATTCCTCAATTACTTTAGTATATTTACCTTCGTAGAAATACTTTAACGCCTGGTAAAGCTTAAATTCTGCCAATGTCATCCCTTCAGGCACCTTGAACTTTGGATCCTTTATATCGTGCATTGAAGCAATAAGCCTGAGCAGTCTTTTTGACTGGTGATCAGTAGGGTTTTGTGAAATTATATGGTTTAAGATTAAGATAATACCCTTGTGATCATTACTTTTAAGATATTCAACTATACCTCTCCTTAAAAGCTTGCCTCTATGGGTATCGTCAACTGCTCTGGGAACAATCTTAATTATTTTTGACAGAACATTTAATTTTCTTGCAATATCCCTGTCTTCCGGGTTTAAACTGTATGCTCTTTCATAACTCTTTAGAGCTTCATCAAAAACACCGCTCATATATGCCGCGTCTCCCTCTACTTCAAATTCCCTGGCAGTTTTCTGCTTTAACTTCTTAACCGACTTGCCAAAACTTATAGTAGCGGATATACGGTGAGAGCCGCCAAGTTCATGCGTGGCATATGCATAATCCATTCCATAGTCACCGTATTTCAACCCGAATCCAAGATTAAATTCCTGCGGATCCAATCCCATCCTCACAGCTAAGTAGTCCATTGCCCAGTATTCAGCTCCTACATTAAAAGGAACTCCTCCTGCCCAGCCAATTGTAGATGTTCCATCTACTCCTATACAAAGTTTTTCTCTTAAGAGTTTATAATTCATTCCAAATTTTATAACCCTTGGAAGTTTATCCGAGGTACCTGAAGTAAGAGCAAGCAGATTCTGCATATTTAACCCTATGCTTAAATATTCCATAGGAGAATAAAGAACCCCTATGTCAATTATATAACTCCCACTTGTATGATCATCTAATGTATGGCTCATCTTCTTTAAATTTGCGCCAATAGACAGGATTTCCACAACCTTCTGACCATAGGAAACTCCGTATGCGCTCTGTATATCTTCAAATGTATGAGTTTTTCTGTTCTTTTCGTCTCTACCCTCAAACCCTCCAAGGAATAATCTTGTGCCTGAAAACCCGAATGTTCCGCCAAACCCTGTCGGATGCACATAACTTATAAAATCATATACAGTTCCACCCCATAAAATGGCATGTAACGCAGTAATCTCATTTCTGGTTAAGCCTGCAAGCCCTGCCGGATTCCAGTATGTTGCAGTGGAATCATCAGCTAAAGCGACAAAAGCCTTACCCATGCCCAATGACCTGGCTCCTGCTCCCCATGACATAAAAGCGCCTGGCATTCCGCCTCTCCCTTTCTGTACTGCCCAGTTTAAAGCAAACTGACCAATATATACAACATATATCAGCGCTGCAGCAATTGCTATAATTTTTTTTATACTCCACATTTTAAATTCATCGCCGAGCAAGCTCGGCCACTACCTTTCTACATAATTTACCCCATAATCTCCTAATCTCCATTTTCACATTATATGAAAAACCGGTCTATCCTGATAAAGACAAACCGGTTTTTCTAAAGGCTGTTAATAGCCTTTACCGTCCTACCGGCAGACCAGCCCCCCGCATAGCGGAGCTGTGACTTTGCGTACACCGGTTGCCCGGTGATTGCCTTTATCAGCAGGATAAATATTCTATATACGGGAATTATACCTTCCCAATAAATTAATAATACAAAAAATCACATTTGTCAACCCCGATAAATCTTTATCCCTAATTTTTATCTAATTTTTATGGTTCTTTTTTAAATAAGTTGGAAATATCGTCTAAAAGTTGTGTGAAAATGAGTCCAGAAAATGTGTTTTGAGTGACTCACATAACTTCAAAGTGCAACTACAGGTGCAAATTTTGTCATTACAAAAATATGGGCGATTTTCATCTCCCCTTCGTGAACGGAAAAAAAATCATATTTAAACTCAAGAGCGTAGGAATGGGTGAAATAAATTTTGCAGGAGGAGACCCCCTTTTGCATCCACGACTGCTAGACTATTGCACCTATGCAAAAGAGCTTGGGATGACTGTTTCAATATCAACTAATGGTTCTCTTTTGAATAGTAAACTAATTAATGACATGGTTGGAATCGTAGACTGGATTTGTCTTTCAGTTGATTCTTGCAACGATTATATTGAAGAAATGCTAGGCAGAGGATATGGTGATCATATAACACGTTGCATCGAAATTGCCGATAAAATTCATGAAGCTAATATTGGATTAAAAGTAAACACTACAGTAACTCGGCTGACATATAAAGAAAACATGCGACCAATCATCCGCACATTGAACCCAAAACGGTGGGGAGTCTTCCAGATGCGACATATTCAAGGTGAAAATGATGAAGCGGTCCCTGATTTATCAATATCCGATGAACAGTTTGCCCATTTTGTTGAACTGCATAAAATTTTCAGATTTGAGAACTGCAATGCACCGGTTTTTAAATCATCTGAAAAAATGGGAAGATCATATTTTATGATAACTCCTGCCGGAAATGTGAAAAAATATACGGGCGGAGTTATTTCTGAAAATAATTTAGATGAATTACTTAGGGAAAGAATATATAACATTGTAAATATTTAAAAGTATAGGCAACTTGGTTGCGCATGCACATGGACAAATTCATTAAAATTAATGGTATCACATCAAGGGGAATATAACATGCATATTACCAAAGAAGCAATGAATTTTTTTCTATATGAAACACATCTATTGCAAAAAACGATATCATTTGCTGATATAATCGGGGAGAGAGGAATAGATGAAAAAATGAAAATAAATCTTGACAATAATTTAAATGAATTATTTTTGTTTAGGATGTTAAGAGACCCGGGATTCCAGCAATTCATCCTTGAATCGATATCTCAGGATAGAGAAATAATCTATGAAACTCAAAAATATGTGACAAAATTGTTTTCTGATTTTACATATAATATTGCTAATTTCTACATACCCATTGAAAAGATTGATGATAAAAACAACAAATATCTGGACAAAATAATCTCCGATCAAGTAGACTACTATAAAGTAGATTTTACTACTTTTATTACAGATATAGACCGTTCCAATAGCACACTTTTTTATCAGCATCTACAAAAACAGGCTTCTGAAGAACAAAATGATATTGCCATAACTGCTATCCAAACCATCATCAATTTTCTTGAAAATTATAATGGTTTCGGAAAGATGCCATTCATCGAAACCACAGAACACATTCAAAAATCATTTAACAAAAAACGAGATCAACAATCTCAATTTTATATTCACCGCAATCTGAAATTTTCTGATTATTATATCAATCCAGAAAGAAAAGAATACGAAATGCCCTTGTTGCGATGTGTATCATTTCAAAAAGAGACCCGGGACGCTATAGCAAAAAATTTTGAAATATCTATTCCTGATCATCCATGGATTGAAAAATCCACATTTTTAAGTTTAAATTCCGATAAACAACGTGAGTTTATCCGATATATCAGATTCACTAATGATGCTTTCTTTATTGCAGCTGAATTCTGGTTTTCAAACAAAACAGAACAAGAAAAACTTGCAATCCTAAACAAAGAATACCCATTCGAAATAAATGAAATAAATCTCTCTTCCATCTCTGTTGAAGAAATAGATGCATATGCAAACGTACTGTGTGACAGGAGATATTATGATTATGCGTTAAAGCTCTTTAATCATTGTCTTAATCGAGCACAATCTGATATTGATAGATTTTCCTTTTTAGATGACACTGCATATTGTTATAAAAATTTGGAAGATTATCATAATGCGAAGTTGCGGTATGAAGCTGCCTATAAAATTATTTATAATTACATTGATGATAATAACTGGATCAGCCATCTTACTTTTAACATAAGGAAAAGCAGATATTCAGCCCAATATCTTATACTCCTTGATAAAAAATACATTGCAGAGATGGATTATCATCTCGGAAATGAAATTGAAGCAAATGAGCGATTGTCTGAAGTTTTGAATGATGTTGGGATGCTTAATAATGATGAAAAAGTGATATTACTAAAAGAAATCTATATTTTATATCATAATACATTTCATCCACAAGAAGAATATAGAATTCTTAATAAAATTTTAGATGAAATATACACGGATGCACAATTTTGGGATCATGCAAATAAAAGATTGACTACACTTGACGAATGTGTTAATTCAGCAGGCGAGTACGATATTACAAAATTGCAAAATATAGCAAAATCTGAAAAAATTGGTGACATCACATCCAAAATTGAATCCAGTCATAATTCATTTCAATTTACACGAGCTTTAGAAATAATCAAAAGTGCTTGTGACATCATTAATTCAAAATATACCACATGTGAAAATGAGCAAATGCTTTTACTTGCAATGGCACACTTTGAAGTTCAAAATTATGATGAGGCAAAAAGATATTTTGAACTCTATCAAAGTGGAAGCAACCAACCCGACCAATTTGTTACCCATTATGCTGGTTACCCAGGAATCTGCATAATCTTTGAGGGCAAAGAAAAAGATGGGATCAATTCATTATGCCGTGAAATTGCTTCATTTTCCAGCTTATTTAAGAATAGAGAATTAGGTCAAGCTATAGGCACTTTACTCAATCATGTTGCTAAAGAACTATTTTTGAGTGAAAAGGAAGGTGTTGTAGAAATAATTGATACATTGAATCCTGAAATCGAAAAATACCTTCCAATTGAAGAGTCAACATATTACATTGTATCCGCATACACTTCTATATGTTGGTATGAAAAAGCAATCGAGATGGTTGACCGATTGATTAGTGAAAAGAACATTGATGATGATTTTCTTGCACTACTTATTTTTAGAAAGGGGGATTTGTATTTTGATGCTTGTGATTTTGATGCTGCACTTTCTTGTTATCAGGAAGCAGAGAATGCATATTTATATTCCTTGCCAACATCAGATCGTGCAAAATTAATGCAAAATATGGCTAAAGTATATATCGAAAAGATGAATCTTATTGAAGCTCGTAAATGTCTCGATACGGCTAGTAAGATAACACCAGAAAATATCGATATTCAAAAACTAAAGGAAGAAATTGGTGAATTTCTTGACAATCATCTCAGCCTTGAAAGTATTAAATGCCATCCTGCAAGATTCACATTGAAAACTGCAGAAAGGGAAGCTCTTGATCTTTATCGAAGTATTGATGAAAACGAAGAGTTTGACTTTTCTCCCCCTCTTGGCTATTATGGAAAAGGATTAGATA
>JAIVZN010000046.1:0-13177 GCA_048634875.1 Deltaproteobacteria bacterium
AACATTCCTGCATGTGCTGATAGCACATGTAGTTCTTGCCTAAACGGGTCGCACCGTAGAAACTCGTGTATAGATAGCACATCTTTTATAATTCATTACAGTAACCTCCCGCTTCTTTATTTCTTTAATACTTTTTGAACAGTTGATTTGAGTTTGTGTAAATCAAATGGCTTTGGAAGAAAAGCATCTATTCTGAGCATTTTAATCTCATTCTTATTGGGCCTGAATCCACCTGACATAAGAATAGTTTTAATATTTGGCTGTTTCTTTTTTATCTTATCAAATAAGAGAATACCAGCAGTTTCTTTTAAAACAAAATCGGAAATAACTAAGTCAAATGTATGTCTTCTTACATAATTCAGGGCTTTCTTTTCTGTATCAGCAGTATATAGTTCATATGGTTCTTTTTTAAGAATGCGCTCTATTAAAGAAAGTATCTTTAAGTCATCATCAACTATTAGTATTTTATTTGTTATATTACTCATTAGATCGTCTCTTATGCTAATTATAGTATACGCCAGTTAATTTGTCAATGCTAACTTTAGTATGTAGACTCATAATTAGCATTTTATATATTATAATTATCATGAAAAAAGGTATATTAATTAAGTTTGGAAAGAGAGTCAGAGAAGAAAGACTAAAACTTGGACTTTCCCAGGAAGAACTTGCTGCAAAAGTAGGAGTTCATCGCACTTATATAGGAATGATAGAGCGGGCTGAAAAGAATATTACACTTTTAAATATTGAAAAGATATCAAAGGCATTAAAAATAGTAATTGCAGATTTATTGAAATCCTAAAATGAGAAAATGTAAAAAACAAAATTGTGAATTTGAAAAGAAAAATGGTAATTGTCATTTTTTAGGAGAAGATGGACTGCCAGTTCAATGTGTGGGTTTGTGGGCAGAAAATAAATACTATTTTATAGAACGATATTTAAATGCAACTTGTGAAGTAAGAAGGAAATTTTCATCTAAAAGTAATGCAGTATATATTGATCTTTTTCCCGGGCCAGGTAGATGTATTATAAGAGAGGAAAAGAGAGAAATAAATAATGGTGCTCTTATAGCTATGAGTAGAGAGGAAGCCCCATTTAATGAATACGTTTTTGTAGATGTAGATGAGGAGAATTGTGATGCACTGAGTAAAAGAATTCCTGCAGGACTTAAATATAGCCATAATTGTGGGAATTCAAACGATGTCGTATTTGGTATTGTTGAAAAGTTAGAAGAAAAACCGTATAGGTATCATTTTGCTTTTCTTGATCCTTTTGGGCCTGATAACTTAAAATTCACTACAATAAAAGAGTTGGCAAAGTTAAAAAGAATGGATTTATTAATTCATTTCCCGTTAGGTTCAATTAAAAGGAATTTGCCAAAATGGATTGGAAAAGAGAATACAATTTTAGATGAATTTTTGGGAACTGATGAATGGAGAAAAGACATAGATGTTTCAAACGAAAGTGGTGTCGTTGAGAAATTGATAAAAACGTTAGAAAAACAGCTTATTACAATAGGATATCCACAAGAAGGATTAAGAATGGCTGCTTCAGATACTTCAATAAGTAGTAGCATGTCTGCAGTTCCAATAAAAAATTCAAAAGACGTTAGTTTATATGTATTAGTGTTAGCAGCAAAACATAAATTGGCGCAAGATATTTGGAATAGTATAATAAGAATTGGGCCAAATGGGCAAAGAGAATTATTTTGAATAAAATTATATTATGTCTAATATAACATTAAACAATAATGAAACTAATAGATGTAATACGGCTGTTTTTGGTACATATGAGTGGGCAAGTGAAACTGTAAATATTATAAACGGTTGTAAGCATGATTGTAAATATTGCTATAGCAAAGCAATGGCTATTAGATTTAAGAGAAAAACACCTGCAAATTGGAAAGACGAAAAGATCAGGAATAATGGAGCGTTAAATTATTCTAAAAAAGTTGCTGGAACTATAATGTTTCCATCGTCTCATGATATTCATCCAGATCATTTGAGCTATCATATAGATTTTATTGAAAGATTATTAGAACATGGAAACAGACTTTTATTAGTTACTAAACCGCATTTTGATTCTGTAAAAGCAATTTGTGAGCAGTTTATTGATTATAAAGATAAAATACTATTTCGATTTACTATCGGTTCAAGCAATTCTGATATACTAAAATTTTGGGAGCCCGGAGCTCCTGATTTCAATGAGAGATTAAAGGCATTAAAATATGCATTTAACAAAATTTTTCAGACTAGTGTTTCATGTGAGCCAATGCTGGATGATAATATATCCAATGTTATTGATGCCGCTTATCCTTTTATTACGGATTCAATATGGTTGGGAAAAGCAAATTATCTTATAAAGAGATTGAAGTTTAACAAAGAAGACGATAATATAACAATGAAAAGAGCATCGCAATTATTAAGTTGGCAGTCAGATGATAATATCCAAAGTTTGTATGAAAAATATAAAGACGATGATAAAATTAAATGGAAAGAAAGTATAAAAAGTATTGTGGGAATAAAAATACCTACTCAACGTGGATTGGATATATGATATTTTTGCTGAATAAAATTGGTCTTGTTGCTTAAGCAATAAGACCAGAAACCCTAAAACCCCTGCTCAAAGAGATATTAAAAATAATAAAAAAGCCGGGCGGGGCGGAACGAAATCTTAAAATAAAAAAATACATTTCAGAAATTAAATATTCCCCGGAAGAGATTGAACTTAATATAAGATATTACCGCTTTTTAGACGAGCAAAGCTCGTCGCCGGGTGTGGATAGCTTGCGGACTGGAGACAGCCGTATTATGGCTGGAAGCAGGACGCAGGCGGTGGGTAAGGATTTAGATGTTAATAATTTATCGGATTTTCAAAAAGTGCGTAGTGTGGAAACTGGCGACCCCAAGGGGATTCGAACCCCTGTTGCTGGGATGAAAACCCAGTGTCCTGGGCCAGGCTAGACGATGGGGTCACCTATACTTAAATTAAAGTTTAATAAATCTTTACAAATTGTCAAATTTAAGATATTAATCCAAACACAAATTTTAGTCCGGTAAAATATCTTTTAATATCTTCAAAACTTTTAATTTGCTTTAAAAGCTTCAAAACATATTTTGGCCTGAAATAAAACTTACGATAGGCCTTATGAACCATTTTCTCCAATTGAGAAGCATTTCTATAACCTTCAGGAACATATGCTGCCTTTGTCCTTCCTTCATACCTGTTAATTATCTGTCCTTTTTCTTTTGCTATTTCGTATAATTCAGTGCCATACTCAGGATATGCAGGCAGAAACTGCGCTGAATATAAATCCAGTTCTATCGCAAAATTAATAGTTTTTTGAGCAATTAAAGGTGTTTCATCCGGCAAGCCTAACATAAAAGAGCCTCTAATCTGAATATCTGTTTTTTTTGCCCATTTTGCAGCCTGACGAGACTGTTCTAAAGTTATTCCTTTCCCTATTAAATTAAGCAGATGCTGCTGTCCGGTTTCAAACCCTATAAACATACTCCAGCAGCCGGCTTGAGATACCATCTTAAATTTATCAAAACTAACAGTATCAACTCTTCCGTAACAGGACCATAATAAATCCGGAACTTTTCTTCTTAATAAAGAACAGAATTTCTCTATCCAGGAATCATTAAACATAAAATTATCATCCCAGAAGCTCACTTCCCTTATACCATAATCTTTCCAGAGCATTTCTAACTGTTCTACCACATACTCAGGAGAATTCCTCCTGTATTTCTGCTTCATGAGTCCTGCTTGAAAACAGAATTTGCATTTACTATACGGACAGCCCCTGCTTGTAATTAAACTTGTTGCAGGTAATCTTTTATATTGATTGGGTAGAGGTGAATATATTTTTTTATTATATAGATGCCATGCCGGAGGAGAAATCGTATCTAAATCTTTTATTACAGGTGTTTTCTCATTAATAATTATTTTTTTATTATTTATGTATGCAACACTTTTTACATTTGAAAGTGATTTTCCTGATAATAAGCTATTAAAAAGATCTACTACTATATTTTCACCTTCACCTATAACTACTGCATCAAGCTGTGGACACTCATGGAGCATTCTTTCAGGAAAGCATGTAGCATGTGGACCGCCTAAGACAACAGGTAAATCCACAGCCTTTTTTAATTTTCCAATTAATTCTACTGCGGCTTGAGCGCCTGCAGTTAACGCTGAAACTCCTACAATGTCAGGATTTACCTTTTTTATAGCTTCAACTGTTTTATCAACACCATAACCAAGCGCTGAAGCATCAAGTATTTTAACCCAATAGCCTGCATTCTCAAGGACAGAAGCTAAAATTCCTATACCAAGCGGAGGGAGGTTTCCTTTCTTTATCTTAAACCTGCTGCCATATCCCTGCTTAAAAAGGTCAAATGGTGTATTTACTAAACATACTTTCATTTTTTTATCTGTTTAATAAATTCAATCCTGCTTCTTGCCCAATCCACAACTTTCCCTTTTTCTTCCAAATATATTAACCTTTTATACTGCCTTAAGGCATGCTCATATTTACCAGTTGTTCTATATATCTCACCAATAGTTGCTATTGTATCTAAATCCTTAGAAATATCATAAACAAAAATTGAATAACCAATTCTTTTAATTGGCTCTCTTTTTCTTAACCGTTCAAAAATGTTTTTCTGCCTAAAATAGACTGCCTGTAAGTTAGTTGCGCTTATTGCAATGTACTCTTTCTTAACATCAGGCAGATTTATGTAACCGGATTCCTCAAACCTAAAACCGGAATTAAGTAATTCCTGGTGTTTTATGTTGTAATGCTTTCTTGAAGCTGTGCCAAAATATGAAAGTATTAATGGTGGATTACCTTCTTTATCAAGAAATTTTTTTAATGCAGGTAAATCCTGACCCCAGTCAAGATTTGAATCAACAAGATATTTGTACCCATTCTTCGGTCCAACAAGACAGTTAAAAAAAGACAAATAGTGAGGAAAGTAAACTTGAGTGCTTACTACATAAATAAGGGGTAACCCAAATGTAATAATTTTTTTCCCGGTATACTTCTTAAACTCATTATATACTCTTCCAAGCCCTACAAACATAATGGGATAAAGAGGAAGTATATGCCTGTGTCCTATATTGATTTTTGCTATAATTGATGATATCCAGTATAAAATAAAAAAAGAAAAAACAACAACTTCACCTCTTGACATTTTACCCGGTCTGCATAATTTTATTAGCCAAATAATGCAAAGAATAAGAGTAATTAACGGAGTTTTTATTAAGAACGCAACAGGAAAATAATACCACCAGCCATGTACTGAATAGTTGTTTAAAATAAAAGCGGAATGTCCGTTTATATTTTGAAAAAAAAGACGCTCCCAGCATTTTAGATAAAATTCCGGGAGAGGAATGTATTGATAGACAATATAAGCGAATTTATCAAAAATTTTAAAAGGCACCATTTTTTTAAAGATTTCATAATCTAAAGTTTTTACAGAAAAAGTCCCATCAAATCCATATATTAAATTTATTATAAGAACTATTCCGATAAGCAAGATAATATATTTAATTACCGCTCTTTTCCCGTCAATAATAACCATTCCTATAAATAAAAATGGTATAAATAAAATACTGTTAAATTTTGTAAGCAGAGAACCTGCTAAACATAAAATTAATATTAATAAATTTTTGAAATTATTTTTATTTGCATACTTGTGAAAAGCAAAAAGTGTAAAAAAAATTCCGGCAGCGCCTGCGAGGTCATTAACTGTAAACCGCGCATGCGCTAATATCGTAGGAGAAAATGAATATAAAAATAATGAAAATATCCCTGCTTTAAAGCCAAATAAATTTTTTGAAAACAGATATACTCCTAAACCCAAAAAAACACCAATTAAAACAACCATAAAACGGCCCCAGAAAAACAGAACATCAGGATTATTCCCTGACTTGTAAAAAAAGTCATATGCAAAAGAATAGTCAGGTGTAAATGACCATTGCCTGGGATTATTACCATACTTTCTATAAAATAATTCATGTTGTTTTGGATATGACGGGTTAATTACTAAAAGAGGCAGTGATATAAATATACGAAAAAGCGGCGGGTGGCCAATGCCTAAATTTAATCTTCCTTCTTTTAACATTGCATACCCGCAAGACAGGTGTTGTATTTCATCAAATGTAGGAGATTTTTTTATATAACTTAAGATACTCAGTGATGTGAAAATTACAAGGATAAATAAAATAAGGTATTTTCTATTTAGTGCCATACAAAATATATTTCACCGGAAAAATTATTGGCAAATGAATTATTTTTTTTACTCTTAATTTTAAATTTGTCATTTCTTTTAAAAGAACTCTTAACTTTATCTTTCTCTTATGCCAGTGGTCTGACATATCCATCTCGGGCTGGTATTTACCCGGGAAAAATACATTTTTTAAATGAAATAACCTCATGATTTTCTTCATTAAATTGATTAAATCTTCATTTGGATAACTTATAACATATTTTCCGCCATTTCTTAAAACCCTGGATATTTCACTTAAAGTTCCTTCTAAATCTTCAACATGTTCAAGCACTTCAGAGCAGATAATCTTATTAAAAAAATTACTTTCATATGGAAGCCTTTCGGCAACAGCTTCTACAATCTTGTTCTCTATATTAGTTCTTTTTCTTGCCCTTTCAACCATATATTTGGAAGCATCTATTCCGAATAAGTTAATTTTATTAATGTTTTTATATTTCTTTTCAAAATAATTTCTAATTTCAATAAGTGTATCTCCGGTACCACATCCCACATCCAAAATTCTATTTGAATTTTCAGGGTTAATCAATTTAACAATTTTTTTAATTCTTAACTTCTCTATAAATCTAATAGGCCATGAAGTTTCAGTAAGATATAATTCCGGTGAAAATTTTTTTGAATAGTATTCGTTTTCTATTAAAAACTTGTTATTCAATTCCTTTTATTTGGAAATCTTTCATTTGTAAATAAATCCTTAATTGAGACCTAAATGATGCATTTTTTGCGACTTGTGACTCTTTAGTCTCCGGAGCAAAAAAATGTATTTTTAGGTCTCAATTATTTTTATCTCCTTTTGTGAGCGAAGCTCGTGTCCGTTTCATGGTAAAATTTCAGTCACTGCAAATGCTTATCAGAAATAAGGTACTTCTGAACATAATCTTTAATACCTTCTTCAAGTGAAATTAAAGAAAAATTAAACCCTGTATTCCTAAATTTTTCCATATCTGCCGAGGTATAATACTGATACTGGTCTTTTATATCTAAAGGCATATCTATATATTCTATATCTACATCTCTATCCATAGCATTAAAGACTGCTTTTATAAGGTCATTCCAGGTTCTTGGAACACCGGTCCCTATGTTGTAAATTCCATTTGCCTCTTTATTATCTAAAAAATATAGTGTCATATCTACCGCATCTTTTATGTATATAAAATCCCTGACCTGTTCACCATCAGCATAATCACTGTTATATGATTTAAACAAGCGCACCTTACCAGTCCGGTTTATCTGATTAAATGCCTTTATTACAAAACTTCTCATACTTCCTTTATGATACTCATTCGGACCATACACATTAAAGTATTTTAATCCTGTTATCCTCTCCAGATACCCGTTCTCTTTAGCCCACAAGTCAAAGAGGTGCTTTGAGCTGCCATACATATTCAGCGGCTTGATAAACTCAAGTCTTTCATGGGAATCACTAAACCCGTCACTTCCATTTCCATAAGTAGCAGCACTCGAAGCATATATAAACCGGATATTGTTTCTTACAGCTTCTATTGCAAGTTTTTTTGTATATTCATAGTTGGTATCCATAAGATAATGTTCATTAGTTTCAGTTGTTTTTGAACATGCACCCATATGTATAATACAATCTGCATCTTTAATTTCATGTAAAAATTTCTCTTTATCCATTAAATCTTTATAATTTAAAAACTTCAGGTTCTCTTTCTTTTCTTCAGTTAAACGCTTAAGTTCATCTACTATGAGTATATCTCTGATTCCCCTGTTATTCAGCGCCCATACAACAGCGCTTCCAATAAACCCGGCTCCTCCAGTTACTACTATCATCTTAATTCCTCTAATATTGATTTTGCTACTCTTTCAGAAGCTCCCGGCACTCCAATCTTTTTTACTACAGACTGAAGTTCTTCTTTCATTTTATTTCTTACTTCAGAAGAATTTAATATTTTATTAATTTCACTTTTTAAATTATCCGGTTTTAACTTATCCTGTATTAACTCAGGCACAATTTCCTTTCCGGCAAGTATGTTTACCATTGAAATAAATTCAGTACTAACAAGAAATTTTGCAATTGCATATGACAAATTTGAAACCTTATACACAGTTATAAACGGCGTTCCTATAACAGCAGTTTCTAATGTTGTAGTTCCTGATGAGACTACTGCAATATCCGCCCTTTTTAACAGAGTATAGATATCATCAGTTATCCGGATATCCCCTGCAATGTTTCTTATAAAATCTTCATCAACAGATGGGGATTTACCTAAAATTATACGGCAGTTAAAATCCCTGACTGCTTCAATTATCACAGGCAGATGTCTCTTTACTTCAATTACTCTTGAACCCGGCAGCAGCGCAATTAAAATATCATTATCCAACAGGTTGTATTCATCATTGAATTTTTCAACATCAAACTTATCAGGTATATCTTCAAGTATCGGATGCCCTGTCCATTCTATATTTGCGCCGGCTTTTAAAAATAATTCTTTTTCAAATTCAAATAAACAATAGAGTTTTCTGCAAACTTCAGAAAGTATTTTTATTCTCCCCCTGCCCCATGCCCACACCTGCGGAATAATGTAGTAAAACACAGGAATATTAAACCTCTCTGCAATTTTAGCTAATCGGACATTAAAACCGGGATAATCTATTAACACCAGACCATCTATTAAATCCTCTGAACCGGGATTAAAATACTTTCTGAGGAGCCTTTTTTTAAGACTTAAAAAATAAGGAATAACTTTTATAACTTCTGCAAATCCTACTGCTGCCTTAACTACAATGTTTTCTTCAAGCCTGTCTGCAACTCCTGCCATTTTATCACCGCCTATTGCAGTAACTTTAACATTACTTTTTTTAAGCTCTTTTATAAGTTTACAGCCATGGTTATCGCTGGATATTTCACCTGCAATTACCATTATATGCAGTTGCTTACTCATGCCATTCAGTCATGGATACTTGCTCCTATACTTTCCACTTTTTTTCTTCACCTCAATTTCTTTCCTAATCTCCTAGTCTCTTAGTCTCCTACTTTATCTGCCTTGTAATTTCCAGAGCAAGCTTTAATGCATAAAGTCCATGATATCCGCTTACTGTAGGTATCTTTTTCTCTCTTACACACTTTAAAAAATCTTTTAATTCCTCTTTAAGCGGCTCTGTTTTTTCAATATCAGGAATAATTCTTTCCACATCGTGCGGAGATGTTATTACAGGTTTCTTTTTCCTGTATATTACAAAATCCTGTTTTTCATAATTCAGGGAGATATATGCATTCGGCTCAAAAACCCTGAACTTTCTTTCAGTTTTATATGATATTCTTGAAGCAGTAATATTTGCGACACAACCGTTTTCAAATTCTATACGGCAGTTTGCAATATCTTCCTTATCTGAAAAAACCGAGGCGCCAATTGAAGACATTTTTACAACACGAGAGCTTACAAAACTTAAAATTATGTCTATATCATGGATCATCAAATCAAGCACCACTCCAATATCAAGAGAACGGTCAGGAAACGGACTGAGACGGTTAACCTCTATAAACTTGGGATTTTTTATGTATTCTCTTACCTTCTTAATTGCACTGTTGAACCGCTCAATATGTCCGACCTGAAGAACACACGAGTTTTTATCTGAAATCTCTATAAGTCTGGAAGCCTGTTCAGGTTCACATGTTATCGGTTTTTCAACAAGTGTATTTATCTTTTTGGAGAGGAAGTAACTTGCAATGTCGTAATGTGTTTCAGTAGGGGTTACAATACTGACTGCCTGCACTTTATCTAATAATTCTCTGAAATCTTTATAATATTCAGTTTTATACTTGTTGGCAGTCTTCCTGCCTCTTTTGTCATCAATATCAGAAACACCTATAAGTTCCGATTCCTCTAATTCATGATAAATTCTCGCATGGTGCTTACCGAGATGCCCGACCCCGACAACCCCCACTCTTATTTTTTTCATACGAAAATACCTTTCCCCCTCTCCTTAATCCTCTCCCCCAGGGGGAGAGGGAAGGGTGAGGGGTAAATTTTCATCCTCTTTTGTAGGCTGAAAGCCCATGTCTGTTTCATACTTAAAATAACTCCTTCATTTTAGTTCTTTCTATGAGTCCAAAAAATGTATTTGTTCGTTTCGTCGGGCAAGGCTTTCAGCCTTGCGATAAAGCAAACCCTGAAAGGGTTGCCCTGCTTACATTTTGAAAGGGCGGGGTTCATAAAATTCTTTTATCTTATCCGCTATATATTCAATATCTGAAGGTTTAAGTTCAGGATACATTGGCAGAGATAAACACTCTTTTGAAACTCTTTCTGATTCAGGGAAATCACCTTCTGTATAACCTAAAAAGGAAAACGAAGGCTGAAGATGAACCGGCACCGGATAATGAACCGCAGTTGATATTGCATCTTCAGCTAACTTCATTATTAACTTATCGCGCTGTGGAGCAAGAATAACATACTGATGATAAACGTGAAGCGCATCCTTATGAACTGCGGGTGCTTTAACAGGCAGGTCTTTAAGAGCGAGATTATAAAGTTCTGCTTTTTCTCTTCTTGATTCATTCCACTCATCTAAATACTTTAATTTAATCCTGAGAACTGCAGCCTGAAGCGCATCAAGCCTGTAATTATATCCAACTTCAGTATGGTAATATTTATCCATTGAACCATGTGTTCTGAGCCTCCTTATTAAATCAGCAATTTCTTTATCATCACACACCACACACCCTGCGTCGCCATAAGCGCCTAAATTTTTACCCGGATAAAAAGAAAAACAACCGACTTTTCCAAAAGTTCCTGCTTTCCTGCCCTTGAACTCTGCGCCGTGTGACTGAGCGCAATCCTCAATAATCTTTAAGTTATGTTCATCAGCAATATTGTATATAGCATCCATCTCGGCTGGCTGCCCGTAGAGATGAACAGGTAAAATAATTTCTGCATCTTCTGCATTAATCTTATCGGGACTGATAGTATAGTACAGGGGATTAACATCCTGGAATTTTATATTACCGCCTGCCTGAATTATAGCTTCACATGTTGCAATAAATGTGAGAGGAGTAGTTATGACTCCTTTCCCTTTTGCGTCAACAGCCTCTAATGCGAGATGAAGCGCAGAAGTACCAGAACTGACACCAATAGCATATCTTCTTCCGCAATAAGAGGCAAATTCTTCTTCAAATTTACTTACTTCTTCACCTAATATAAAACTTGAAGAATTACATAGTTTTTTCCACCGTTTCCATATATCTTTCTTAAGATACTTATACTGGATGGATAAATCCACCATTTGAATTTTTTTCATAATTCCAGCACAAAAGAACACATGCTTTTAAATATATTCCAAGAGATTATAAGGCCAACTTAAATGATAACAAAACTCAAATCCCTCTACGTAGACCCTCTCTACCGCAACTCCATAGCTCTTATGCTAAACTCAGCGTTAGCCTCATTTTTCGGTTTCCTCTTCTGGATAGTGGCAGCTCGAATGATGCCAGCAAAGGACATCGGGCTTGCGACCGCAGCAATATCGGCGGCAGCTCTGATCGTGGGGCTATCAAGGCTGGGATTTGATGCAGGACTCGTAAGATATCTTCCTGAGTCAAAGAATCAGAATAGGTTGTATAGTACGATCGTTATGGTGACGCTGGTTCTCGCCCTTGTCCTTGCCGTAGTTTTTATGCTGGGGATCAATATATTCTCCCCCCCCCTTTCCTTCCTTCGTGAAGGCTGGTTTCTGCCTGTGTTCTTTGCATATATCGCTGTGACCTCCATCTATTCTGTCCAGAACATAGCATTCATATCGATCAGGCGCGCAGACTTAAGTTTAATACAGAACCTGCTGCTCGGAGCCAGGATACCAATCCTGCTCCTGATCGCATCTCACGGCGTGTTCGGGGTCTTTTCATCGCTGGGGATTGCATATCTCATGACTTTTGGATTCGGGGCTTTTGTGCTGAGAATATATGGGCTTTCTCTTTCAAAGGGTTTTGACATAGCTTCCATAAGGAAGACGCTGAAGTTCTCGCCGGGGAATTATTCAGCAGGCATCTTCATGATGGCACCTGTAACGATCATTCCAATTATGATCGTGAATACGATCGGCGCGGAAGAGGGGGCGTATTTTTATATGGCTTATTCGGTTGCTGCACTTCTTTTCATGATCCCGAACGCAGTTTCTACATCCCTTTTCGTGGAAGGATCGCACAACCTTCCCTTGAAAGAGAATGTTCTCAAATCAGTAAAATTGATTTTAATGCTCCTGGTTCCTGTACTAATTATGATCTTTCTTTTTGGGGATAAGGTTCTTCTGCTGTTCAGTAAGGAATATTCAGAGCAGTCATTTGAGTTGCTTCAGTTGCTTGCGGTTTCGAGTATTTTCTTTGCGGTGACTTCTATTTTTATTTCTATTAAAAAGATACAGAAGGAGATCAGGATGATAAATTATGTGAATTTTGCGCTGTCGGTGATGATAATAGGGTTCGGGTATATGGCTCTTTTAAAGTACGGGCTGTTGGGGCTGGGGTATGCGTGGTTGGGGGCGAATGTGGTGGTGTGTGCGGTGGTGGTTGGGATAGCGGTGAGGTGGGAGAAGTGGGCTTAAGTAACAACACTGCTTTCCTCTGTAACCCAAGTTTGACAGATGTTACTTTTTTAAAAGACAATCTCTCTTTTTTAACAATAAATTCTCGATTTTTGTCAGGAAAATCTATTTGACAGTTACAAAATATTTTACTCATCCCATATCATTTCATCCCAACTTTGACAGTTATAATTAATATAAGTGTCCTTAGTTTGTTTGGTGTGATCAAACATGCAAACAAAACTAAGAACATATGATATAATCCCAAACGACAATATATGCTTTCCTATTGGAACGATATTAGGTGTTGAAAAACTGTACGATGCCCTTCATTTTTCTCCAATATT
>JAIVZN010000047.1:0-13170 GCA_048634875.1 Deltaproteobacteria bacterium
AGTTGCAATAAAAAATGGAATTCGACTAAAAATATACCACAGTCTGCTTCGCAAAAAACTTCATCAATATTTTTTTCTAAGCCGGGAACCACATTTAGGACAGGACATTGTCGAAAGTCTAAACCCTTGTCTTTTAACTACTTCTAACTTGCAGGATGTACAAATAGCGGTATTTGAATTAGATACTTTCTCTCCAAATTTGTGCCCATTTTTTGTGTCATTCATTAACTTCATAGATTTTTTGTCATTTTTCTGTATATAAGGCATTTTTCTCCAATCTAAAGAAAACTCTTCTATTTTTCATACCATTTCCCCTTTAACTCTCCATTTTATCTTTATTGAATTATTAAATGGTTTCTTATCTATTTTGACTTCTTGATTCTAGCTTCTCTCTCCAGCTTTACTATTTTATCCTTGAGCAGTTGAACTTCTTCGCCGTGTTGCTCCAGCAACCGCATAACAGTTTTGTTATGCCGCGCTATCGTCATTGTTGTCATGATGTTGTTTTTTTTATCCATTATATAGTTCTCCTATATTTTTGCGTATATATTTTGGTTCCTTCATAAAAAGATAAATATGCATCCATTCGTTTCTTTTTAACCATTACCCTATTTCTGTCCTATACCATATCTTGCTGGCAGCGTAAATTATTTCAGCTTTTTTTTATTACTAAAGCCTATCGGCTGCTTATTCTTCTTCTTTTTGTCCTGCTGTTCATGTTTTTTAGTCATCTGCGTTTTGTTTTTTGCCTTATCTTTCTTTCCGCCTTTGTCTCCCATTGTTTGCTCCTTTTATTATTATTAGATTTAAATCTTTGAATTGGTTTGGGTGTGCTGCTATTTGTTCTTGGTTTAGATGGAATATGTTTCTGTTTTGATTGCGAATAGTTAAAATCATCCAATTTTTTTCTTTCTATCTTATTCTTCATTATCTTTTCTAGTCTCTGAATCAGATGCTCATCTGCAGCCGTAATAAATGTGAAGGCATCACCTGTACGTTCAGCACGACCTGTTCGACCTATCCTGTGGATATAATCATCAGCAGTGCTTGGTATATCAAAATTGATGACATGGGATATATTCTCAATATCAAGTCCCCGCGCAGCAATATCTGTTGCTACCATTACGTGATATGTACCATCCTTAAATCCTTTAAGGGCAGCCTGCCTCTGTGACTGTGTTCGGTTCCCGTGAAGGCTGGTCACTGTATAATTATTCTTTTCTATTTTTTTCGCCAGACTTTTAGCCCGGTATTTGGTTCTTGTGAAAATAAGGACAGAATTAGTGTCAGTATGTTCAAGTACTTTCAATAATAATTCACCTTTCAAATGCTGTGGTACAGGAAATAATACATGCGAGACAGTATGCGCCGGGCGGCTAATACCTATGGCAACCCTTTTTGGATTATGGAGCGCCTTTTTTGCAAGTGTCTCTATTTCCCTGGGAAAAGTAGCCGAGAACAACATGGTCTGCCTTTTTTCCGGGATATGAGTGAGTATGCGTCTAATATCCGGAAGAAAGCCCATATCAAACATCCTATCTGCCTCATCAAGAACCAGTACATTTAATTTTCCTAATTTAACATAACCCTGATTGATCAGATCTAATAATCTTCCCGGACAGGCTACAATTACATCTACTCCTCGCCGCAAAGCTCTGATCTGCAAAGCCGAGCCGACACCGCCATAAACGGTCGTATTACGCAAACCTGTCTTATACTTAAGTGTATCAATGTTCTCATTGATCTGCTCCGCTAATTCCCGGGTTGGTGTAACGATCAAGACTGTTACACATTTCTTATGATCTATTAGTAATTTATGTAGGATTGGTAATACAAAAGCAGCTGTTTTACCGGTGCCGGTCTGGGCTGTTCCAATAATATCGTGGCCTGCCAGTGCCAACGGGATAATCTGTTTTTGAATTGGAGTTGCTTCGGTATAACCTGCCTTATTAATTCCTTCTAAAAGACGGGGTTCAAGATCAAATTGATTTAAGTGCACAATTTCCTTTTATTAAAATATTTTTTTATAAGAATGTTTGGTCTGCATAGTTTATTAAGCTATGCAGACTTCCCATTCTCGTTTTTTGTGATGATTTATATCATCAGTTGATATTTAATAACTGCTTCTATATCCCCCACCGCCTCTGTTTCTATCTCTTCCTTCCGGTCTAGGACGGGACTCATTGACTTTTAAAGCACGGCCTTCAAGATCTTTTCCATTTAAAGCGTCTATAGCTTTTTGACATTCAGCCTGATCTGACATTTCAATAAATGCAAAACCCTTTGAGCGTCCAGTCTCCCTGTCCATGATCACTTTTGCAGACTTTACATTTCCATGTTCTGAAAACATTTCAGACAAGTTACTCTCAGTTACAGAATAACTGAGATTACCAACATACAATTTTGTAGTTTCCATTTAACTACCTCCATAATTATTTTTTTACTTAAAGTTCTTTCCCCCATAACAATAAGCAAAACTTCCTTCATGTAATAATGTCCTTAATTTTCAGACATACCGTTTTATTGACCATCAATAATAACAGCAAACATAGAAAAGATGTTTCAATGGATTAGGCTAATTCTTAATTAAGATATTATCTTGAATTGTTTCAAAGGGAGAGTGGATTTCTTTAATCCTTCAATGTAATTCATTATTCCTTGAATAAAATCTCTTTTACTTTATTATTACTACTTGAAGCATTACATATATCTCTTACATTGTCAACTATTCTATTTGTTTCTGTTCGATTTGTTTCATCAAGAATCTAGCCAAAGGGGTTTCGAAAAAATGAAACGTTACACTCCGAAGCTCTCTTTGATTTGGCTCAGACAAAGCATAAGAAAAAGATACGCCGCCACAAATCCTATAAAAAGCTCCCCTTTGCCGGCATTATTACCTGCAAGGAATGTAACTCTGCTATGACTCCCACATTTACCAACAAATACAATAAAAGTGGTCAGTTAAGGCGGTATTTTTACTACCAATGCGTACGTACAAACAAGGACGGATGGGATAAATGTGGGACTAAGCAGGTAAATGCCGACCGCCTTGAATTGTACCTTTTAGATCAACTCAAAAAGGTTTACGACGATAATAAATACCTTGAGTATCTCGTTTTCAAGAGAAACCATGAACTGAAAGAGGGTCGCCATTCCAGGTTCGAACTATCTGATCCTGAAAATTACTACTCTCCAAAATTAGTAAAAAACATCTTTTTTCGTCGATTTTTTATCAGTCAATTACTTTTCACCATCCTTTTATCTGTTTCTAAATAACTTCCTATTAATTTTTAAAAGTATTTCTATCTACGAGTAATATTAAAATAATATTTTATGCTTTTCTTGAAATTCAATGTCTTAAATATCATCATACAAAATCATTGCCATCCGATTATTACATTTGCAACTGCTCTTGGTTCAGGTGAGAGTGTATACACATCTTTTTCATACTTATGATTATATGGACAAAGGTACTCGGACGCCTGTCTCCCCCGAGCGCAACAGTATCGCCCGGGTTGAATTCCCCCAGTTTACCGAGGTAGCGAAGGAACCCGCAGGTATTTATATAGCATTCCATATTGGTCATATTTTCGACTGTATTCCTGAGGCCGCTTGTCCCGAATCTTGGTTCCTTAAATTATTTTAGGTCTACTTCTTCTTTCTTGCACATACTTCCTTCCTATCTCCTTATAAATCCCCCTTTTCTTCCCCCTTAATCCCCCTACACCCCCCTTTAATAAAGGGGGGAAGAGGGGATTTCAAAGGGGGACATAGGGGGATTTTTATTCTTTTTTGTGTTTCTCTAAGACATGTCTGTTTCATTTAAAGGATACCAGAACACATAGAATTGAGCCTCCGCCGAAGAGGAAAATACGAATTCGTCCGCGGGAATGGTGCAAGGCAGAAATACCGGCTCGGGGGGTGTCAGAAAAGCCTGATGCTTACTTCCATTTGTCTTATCCCGCCAGGAGATTCTTATGTTGCCCCGTGTAGCCACTGCCTCTAAAAAGGAATTCTTCCTGCCCAGGTGATATAAAGCAGGTTTATCTTTTTTACCATGAAGCCTTATCTTCTCTCCGCTAAAAAAGGGCCACTGTTCCGGTTTATCCACAAAGACCCAGGCCTCAGAAGCCTTATCAGTAGGCTTTTGAGATCTTTGTTCCATATTCTTGAAATAATCTCCTTCAGGATGAGGAACCATGTCCATTTCATTAATGAACTTTTTCAGATATTCTTCAGTTACTGTCTTACGGAAAATAAATTCTCCTTCTTTAAATACAATGGGAATGAATGGATCAGAGAGACTGAAGGTGACATTAGATGTCTCCTGCGGTTCGATAATAACCCAGCCTATGTCTTTTCCTTTATCATCATAAAGCAGAGCATATCCCCACATCTCGGATTTAGAGTCTCTGCCTGCAGGATGGTATTGCAGGGATAATCCCTGAAGCCCATGCGCAGTAGGAGAAGGGACCCACAGGACTTTATCCTCGCGGCATTCCAGCCGGTGCATAACATAGACTACATTACGATGAATGTCAGAAAACCGGTTGAGCAGTTCATGCAGGGTTGAATGATTTTCTTGAGCAAAAAATTTATCAAGGCTGCCTACATCCCTGCCCTCTTTTTCCCAGGCTATCCCATCCTGCGCTAAAGCCCATCTTTTATAGGCATCTAACAGTGCCTGATGTTGGAAGGTCTGGCCGTATTTTCTATAAAACTCAAGAAGTTCTGATAGTACTCTTTTTTCGGCAATTAACTGTTCAACATACCACCCCTTAAATTTCTCCCGGTCTAATCCATCCTTATCACTATAGAATCCGTATTGCCTGCCTGCCTCCTTAACCCTTTCAGGGCTAAACCCGACAAACATAACAGGGCTAAAGTCTGTGCCCAGGAACTTAACAAAAAAGAGTTTTTCCTTTAATTCTGCGCCTATCATCTCGGGATGTTCGGCAATCAATTGCTTAAAGGTAATTCCTTTCAGGCCTCTGACAAAAATCTTATCGGCTTGATTACCCTTTTTTGATTCACCTGAAAAGAAAGCCCAGATTTCAGCTACTCTTTCGGTTACTTTCAGCAGCCTGCCCAAGCCTTCCCCGGCCCAGCTATATCGTGCCAGATGAGGTTTAGTTTTTAGCGGCACGGAGTCCTCAACCTGCGCTCTATTTGTAGAAGATAATTCTGCTAATATCTTTTCTACCTTGGTCTGGGTCTGACTCCTGATTCTATCCAGCTCTTCAATAGTCATCCTGCCCATATCCTCGTGCGCATTCTTGAAGGAGACAGTATTGCCGAAAACAGGAACATTATAGTTTCTTTCTTTATCTCTAAGGTCTGTACCTTCCATTACCTTTAATATGCGCGCGCCGCAGGCGGGCATAAAGAGCACCGTGAGCCGCTCGTTTTTACATGCATAAACAGGCTTCTCCCAAACACATTTATATGTCCCCCCCCGTTCTTCAATATATAACCGGGGCGTGATAGAGCAAAAATCAAAACCTTTCTTTACATTAATATCATGGGTTTGAGTACCAATCAGTACGCTGCTTTCTACTGCGCCGCTACCTGTAACTACCGCATTAACAAGTACGGAATTCATAACCTTTACATTCGGACTGATATGGCAGTTGCCAAAAATTATGTTACCATTCCCGTCGGGCCTGCCGGAGATACCTGCTATTGCCCGGGCAATCTCTCCATCAGCCCCTGCTGCATTTAGAGCCGTATAGAATGCATAAATCTTTTTATGCTGTCCGATATCGCCCCAATACTGGTCACCAAAATCCATAGCCGCCATTTTAACCGGACGCTGATATTCCTGTTTGAATCTGACCACTGCCTTTCTTATGCGTTCTAAAACATCAGGCATATTTTCACTCATCTTTTTAACGTCCATATTTGAGCTTATTGCCTCCTGCCATGCCTGGTTTCTCTGGGCCGGCTCCTCTATTAAAGCGATGCATAAAGCAGTGAAGAATTCCGGATCCAGGGCGGGCCGGTCGCTTCGCCTGGCATCAGTCATGTTGACATCATCTCTAAACTCTTCTAATAAAACATCTAATAATGCATAAGAAACAGCTATTGAACCAAGATTAATTCCACCATAAAGTTTACCGGCTCTTCTCTGGATCAATCCCCTATCAGCTAATTTTGCCATTTCGCTTAGAGGCCTCCTGGGTATAAAGGCAGTGACCTGCCTTTCGGCATTAACGCCTACCCAATCCTTATTCCTGGCTTCATCCTCATTCATTTCTCTAATCGAAACAAACCTTACAATATCAGCATCTCTGAATAGAGGATCCGAGCCGGACAGGTTCAAAGTAGGGATCTGCACCTCATCACCCCATTTAATCACTAAACCCTTAAAACCGGAACTTTTCAAATATTGCTGAACAGGTATAAAATACATCAGCGCCAGCTCAACAATGGATAAATATCTTATCCTGCCTTCCGGAGTAAGAACAGTAACAAAAGTACCTATGGCCGGCTTCTGCGCGCAGTCTGTCTCAGTTAAAGGAGTTGAGCGGGTCCCTGAGCCGAAAACAAAGGCGATTAAAGAACCACAACCTTCTTTTATATGCTCCTCAAGCCTCTGCCGTAAAAGCAATATACCAAACGCCTGGTTTACAGGTAGATCTTCGTGGAAGGATAAGGCTGCTTTTGCCTTGAAGGAATCTTTCGCCTTATTTAATATCCCCTGCCAGAAGCTCTTTGCAGATGCTGAACCCGAGACTGTACCGATTACCTCCGGAGTCTGACCATCTTCTATAAGTTTATTTGTAAGGTCAATATTGTTCTTAATGCAAGCGATTTTAAACTCCTCTACCTGAGCTCTTATGGCTTGTTCTTCTGTTGGTTGGGATTCATGGATTTTGATGTGGGCTATGATCGCATCTTCATCAAAGTGAAGTCCTCTCTGGCGGATTAATACTTTTATCGCATCTCTTACGCCTTGCCCTGTTAAGCCCTCTGCCCAGAACATTTCTCCATCTTTATGATAGACAAGCCGGAAGGTCTCAGCATCAAATTGTTCAGGCGAGCCGGTAATCTCACCCGAGTCCTTGAGATATTGAACAATAGTTTTTATATCCCCAGCAAGCCGATTAAACTCAGTCGTAAATGGCGCAGCAAAGGAATATTCAGCCGGCGACTCAGCCAGCCCCCGAGAAGTAATAGCGTGAATTTTGTCTTCTATTTGCATGTCGTTGAATCCATTATTTGTAATTATCCTCCCATTATTTATTTATAATTTATTATACTACTATTTTTATTATTATATGCACAATGTCAAATTACATTGAACCTCTCATATTTCATGTTTTTTAAATCAATAATTACATAATCAAATCCATGGCTCTGACCAGGTTGTATACATACTGTATTGCCTAACATAGCCATCCATTTTCCTGACACCTCTGGTGATTCATGTATATGACCATGCAGCGAAAACAGCGGCTGATTTTTCTTTAAAAAATTATAAATTGCCGTAGAGCCCATTTTCTCCCCGCTTTGGCATTGATCTAACCCAAGATTAGCCGGAGGCATATGAATAATATATATTGCTTTATTGAAGTCCTTTGGAAGTACCAGGCTATTTAATTCATCTTCAATAGTAGGTAATGAATCAGCATATATAAACCAATCTATATATTTAAATCCACTTTCACCAGAAAGTACGCCCTGTCCATATTGCTTTTTAAATATATAATCATTTGTATCTTTTCTACACCTATCTTTTAATTGGAAAGGATAATCCACAACCCAATTCATGCCGATAAACTCGTATTCTCCAATGTTAATTATTTTCTGGGCTACAGAAATAATATAATGAAATCGGGCACATGTATCCTCAAATAACTTATCAAATATTCTAAGATCATCATTACCGGGGTAACATAAGTAATAGATTTTTTCTGCTTCAAAACGGGCAAAATACTTCTCAAGGAAGCCGGTAATAAATGCATTCTGCTTAAAAAGATCCCCGGTCTTTGGAAATAAGTCCCCTCCGTTTATGACAACATCAACTTCTAACGATTTTGATATTTCAAGCATTCGTTCATACTTCTGCTGATCTCCATGCAGGTCAGTTGAATATAATATTTTCATATTTAAATCCAGTTTTTTCCATATCGTATTAGCAGATTTGTAAAATTTTCGTTTCTTTTTCTGGCTATTTTAAGCAGCCTATCTTTTACTGATTGTGCAATATTCATATTATGATTCATATATAGATTCTATATAAGGCCTGATTATCTTAATGTTGCGTTATTTTTTTCTTGCGCTTTTTCTGGAGTTGTGATCAAGGACTTTTTTGCGGAATCTTATGGTATCAGGTGTTACTTCCATTAATTCATCTTCATTTATGTATTCAAGGCCCTGCTCAAGGGTGAACTTTCTTGCAGGAGGCAATTTTATTGCGTCATCGGATCCTGCCGCCCGCATGTTTGTGAGTTTTTTTGTTTTGGTCACATTTAATATAAGATCTGTTTCCCTGTTGTGCGCGCCGACTATCATGCCTGCATAGACATTTAAACCCGGTTCTATAAAAAATACCCCCCGGTCTTGAAGTTTATCCAAGGCATAGGAAACTGATGTTCCATTTGCCATGGCAATGAGAGCGCCCCTGGTTCTATGGGGTATCTTTCCACGGTGCGGTCCATATTCATAAAACATATGGTTTAAAATTCCGGTGCCCCGGGTATCTGTTATGAATTCGTTTCTATATCCGAGGAGACCACGGGAAGGAATGTGAAACTCGATCCTTGTATAGCCGTCGCTACCGGCCGCCATGTTTATCATTTCACCTTTTCTCGTGCTGAGTTTTTCTATTACAACGCCGATAAACTCTTTATCTACGTCAACAATTACATGTTCGATCGGCTCACAAAGCTTACCTTTAATTTTCCTGCAGATAACGCGTGGTTTTGACAGCTGCAGCTCACAGCCTTCCCGGCGCATATTTTCAATGAGTACTGCCAATTGCAGCTCGCCACGGCCTTTTACTACGAAACTATCTGCAGATTCTGTTCTTTCTACCTGTATGCTGACATTAGTTTGAAGTTCTTTCTGAAGCCTGTCCCATATATGCTTTGAAGTTACATATTGACCTTCTTGTCCGGCAAACGGAGAATCGTTTACCATAAATTCGATGGCAAGTGTGGGCTGATCGATTTCTATAACCGAAAGCGGCTGAGGATTGTCTTTGTCTGCGACGGTTTCACCTACATCAATCATGTCAGCGCCGGCAATGGATACTATGTCTCCCGCAAATGCTTCTTCTACTTCGTTTTTTTTCAAGCCGTCATAAACATATACTTTACTTATTTTAAATTCTACGCTGCTTGACTCTTTTCTTAGCAATACAACATTGTCTCCTCTTTTAAGTGACCCATTATGTATTTTTCCGGTGCCTATTTTCCCGACATAGTTATCATATTCTATTGCAGAGACAAGAAACTGAAGGGGAGAATCAGGGTCTCCTTTTGCGTCTTCAACATGTTCAATTATTGTTTTAAAAAGAGGGGTGAGATTATTAGAGTCATCTTCTATTTCATATTTTGCAATGCCGTCTCTGGCGGACGCATATATGTGGGGAAAATCAAGCTGGTTGTCATTAGCATTTAATTCAAGAAACAGGTCAAATACTTTATCCAGCGCTTCATGCGGACGGCTGTTGGGACGGTCAATTTTATTGATAACGACAACCGGCTTAAGCCCCAGCTCAAGAGATTTTTTAAGGACATATTTTGTTTGAGGCATTGGTCCCTCACATGCATCTACAAGCAAAAGCACGGAATCTACCATTTTAAGAATGCGCTGTACTTCACCGCCGAAGTCTGCGTGTCCTGGCGTATCAACGATGTTTACTTTATAATCATCATAAAGGAATGAGGCGTTTTTGGAGAACATGGTGATTCCTCTTTCTCTTTCAAGGTCATTGGAATCCATTACTCTCTCAACAACATTCTGGTTTTCTCTGAACACACCTGACTGTTTCAAGATGGCATCGACAAGAGTCGTTTTGCCATGGTCAACATGGGCTATAATTGCAATGTTTTTAATTTTACTCATTTTACTGTTTTCTTTATAAATTCAAGAAAACTAATTATATAAAATAATTTAAAATATACAAAATTATTTTGCGATCACTTCAACAATCAATCCTTCACTTTTTTGTTGTGTATTATATGGCATCTTTGCCCTGCGGGTGCTCCTCCTAAAAAATCATGCTTAGGCATAATTTTTCTTAACAGCTCCGCATGTCTCGGTTCTTCATTCCTCTTTTAATAAAGTTATCAAGTAATACAACTACAATTTGTAAAATATTGTTTAGTTGTGGTGAACTTCCAAACTTTAATCCCTTTACCTAACCTCTTTCATTTTACGGACCTTTATGTCCAACTTACCTTATTCAGGTCAAAGGGAAGGTGGAAGCTGACCAAGCTAATACCTACAGGCCTTTATGCCTACGAATGATAACGATCCTGCTTCCACCACAACTAAATCCTGCCTTATGCCGCTACTGCTACTCTCTTCGGTATTTCCTCTGAAAATTCTCGTCGTTCTCTTATTAATGTAAATATTACTTTTATTAGTTTTATTACTACTGCACATAGTGCTTCTTTTTTCTTTAATTTCTCATTATATTTATTCTGGGTATTCTTCTTAATCTCATACAAACCATTAAAATAATTGCTTCTGTAAATAACTCGCATGCTCATGTAATACAGAAACTTTCTCAATAAATGTCTTCCTTTCTTAGATATCCATTTCCTTGATATTCTTTGCCCCGAATCTCTTCCTACAGGATCGTAGCCGGCATACTTTACTACTTCCCTGTAATTATTGAAATTGCTCAGATTTCCTATCTCTCCAAAAAATACTGCTGCCGTTACCTTTCCTACACCTGGTATAGATAATATATATTTTGATTCCGGTACTTCCTTTAATAATTCCTGCAATTGTTCATTTATCAGCTTTAATCTCTCATTAATCCTTATTAGTTCTTCTAAATACATATTTACTCTATATCGGTCTCCTATCCCAACATCTTTTATCCCTCCTTTGTTAAATTTGGTCTCTCAGGACCGTTTCCTTTAACAAATTGTAATTGCATGGCCTCTTTTTTCAAGCTCACTTCTTTTCTACTTCTTTATAGTAAGCTAATGCAAAATCCGGGTTTAAATTTTTGTAGTATGATTTCCGCCTCTGCAAATGGAACGGTTATAAATGAGAAATTTTCATAGAGTTCTACCTGATCAATCAGGCGTGATGGAGTACCGGCTTTATTTACAATAAAATCAAATGAAAAGATATTTTAAATTTTCTTTTTAATTTTAAATACTTTTAACTTCTTTACTCCGAATTTTTCTGCGTCTTTTCTTTTTTTCATCCAGATATCAAAAGTTCTGGAATGTCTGACATTCATTGTGTCCTGAATTTCTAAGTACAGATTTAAATCTGGAATATAAATACGGTCTCCGTATTTAATCCCTTTTTTAAACCAATCCCGGCTGCAGGCAGCGTAACCTTTTCTGCATTTTTTCCCTGTTGATGTTATTTCCGGGGTATTATCTGTTTGTTTTTTCTCTGAACTATATGCATAAATTTTGCATATACCTAAATCTTGAAATTCATTCTTTCTTAATTTTTTAACTGTTAAAACTAATAAAACTACAGCTATAACCAGAAAGATAAATAAGGATTTGTGCTTTTTAATCTAATTAAATTTTATCTATTATTTGCCTTTTTTAGAGTCTGATTTTCCCTTTTTCTTTTTTTCCTTCTGCTTTTTGGGTTTCTTTACACTTTTTCTTCCTTTACTTCCCATTACTTTCTCCTTTGAACTTACTTTAAAAATACTTTGTAAGCCCTTATGTTTTGATATATATCTATTTTACAATTTCCAATAGTAATATTAACACAAACCAATTTTTTTCGCAATCTTTCCGTTAACATTACGAGGACTACATACTCCTTAAAGCCATTTTCTTTTTGCAGCTTTTAACCAAAAAGCAAGATATCAGAGCCGTCGGTTGTATCAAATTTTTTCTGTATTTATGAATACTTATCGGGTAGTTCCCTTTTTTATTTCGTCTCTTATGAATTGCCAAAATCCTTATTGAATTATCTGTTTTTGGTTTATTAACTAAACAAAAATTACTGTTAATTATTTATGTTAATAATCTGACCAAAAATTTCTTAAAAAATTGGATTAAAAATAAAGCTAAAATCGGTGACAAATCAATCCCCATATTACCCAAGCTAATTAATAAACGCAATGGTCGTAGTACCGGTTCAGTCAAAGAATAAATTAATTGCACCAAAGGATTGGAAGGATCCAGATGTACCCAGGATAAAATGACTCTGATAAAAATTATGAATGTGTATAAATCTAATAATTTAAATATTAATTCTCTTAAAAACATAATTAATTCACTCCTTTTCTTAGAAAAAATACTCTTCTATTAATGTTTTTTCTTGTAATATTAAACCAAATCATTTTTTTCCGCAATCTTTCCACTCCGGTTACGAGCGAGACAGTCATCCCTGGCAATATTTCTTTCTGCAGGTTTCATCATTTATCAAAACCGTCTCCATTCTTTCTTAAAGTGTTGTGATTCCTTATAATCCTTTTAGGTAACTCTCTATATTTTAAACCATCACTGAGACAAGAGAATAATTCTCCGGCAGAATTGCTTGCTGCTATATTGGCATTGTCATCTAAGCCCTCTCTTCCAATATGAGCTTCTATTATAGCCAATAGTTTATCAACTGCAGCTATAGCATCTTCAATATTCTTGCGCGAAATTGGAAGTACCTGAGTATTGTTACACGCAACAGTATAATCATTGTGAGAGCGTATTTTGTTCCTTCGTTTCTTGAGTATTTCGGTTTTATCCTCGAGGCGCTTATATGTTTGGCTAAGTTGTGAATTGAGCATTGAACTATTCTCGGCCTTTTTAATTTCTTCAATGAGTCTTTTAATTGACATGTTGACTTTTCCGCCAAAGTTGGTTGGAGGATCAAGTAATCTCATCAATCCCGATTCCACATAGGACAAATATACATCCTCGTTGTAGTAGAAATATTTCTTTGCGGATTTATTCATGATAGGAAAACGTGTCTTGTCGTCCGAGGCATATATCTGTTTATAGATTTCCCAAT
>JAIVZN010000048.1:0-13126 GCA_048634875.1 Deltaproteobacteria bacterium
CTATACTTTCTGTTCCTCCAATATCAACTGCTATGACTTTTTCTGTCATGTGTAAATACCCTTCCTATTCATATCCGTTACCTGCCGAGCAAGCTCGGCCACTACATAATAATTTAAAATTTAAAATGCAAATATCAAAATGACATATCAAATATCAAAATTAACAAATTTTTTTTAATATTTTTACATTTTAATTTGTCATTTTGCATTTTGATTTTTAATTTTTGAATTTTTCCGGCAAGACGCCTGTCCTACTTGCTATAACTTTTCTTTCCACTACCTTATTACCTTTATCCTTGCAGGCGGCCAGTAATTAATCAATGCTTTTCCCTTTATGTACTTTTCAGGCAGCGGACCCCAGAATCTTGAATCTGAAGAAAAATCCCTGTTATCACCCATAACAAAATACTCTCCCTTTGGAACAACAATCGGGCCAAAATTATCTCTTCTTTTTCTACTAATTGATATATACTCTGTATTTGGATATATATTCGGATCTTTATGCATCACATAAGGCTCATTTAATAATTTACCATTTACATATACTTTTTTATCTTTAATTTCTACTGTATCACCAGGCAGCCCTATACATCTTTTTATATAATCCTTGGAAGTATCTTTTGGATACTCAAAAACTATTACTTCTTTTCTTTTTACATTTTTTAACTTCAGTATCCTTTTTTCCTTAAAAAAAGGAACCCTTATGCCATAAATAAACTTACTTACAAAAAGATGATCTCCTATTTTAAGCGAATCTTCCATTGAACTGGAAGGAATTTTAAACGCCTGTATAATAAAAGACATTACAAATAACGCTATTATAACAGCCCAGAGCCCAGCGCTCATCCATTCCTTTAATTCTATGAAAAATTTTTTCAAGATACCCTTTTTGTATCTTTTCAATCCCCATTCAGATACAAATCTTAGTATTATTATTGCAATAGTAATATATAGAAGTTTAATCTCCATAACTCTGTACCTTTAAAAATACATCTGCCGGTATATTGACACTGCCAATCATTTTCATCTTCTTTTTACCTTTTTTCTGCTTTTCAAGGACCTTTCTTTTCCTTGTAATATCACCGCCATAAAGTCCCTCAATAACATTCTTCCTGAACGCTTTTATATCCATCCTTGCAACTATGTCATTGCCAATCTTCGCCTGTAGCGGAACCTGGAACTGATGTCTCGGAATACTCTCCTTTAACTTCATTAAAATCTCCCTGCCCCGTCTTTCAGCGTCCTCTCTTGTCATTATAAATGAAAGCGCATCTACTTCCTTATAATTTACTAAAACCTGAAGTTTTACAAGTTTTGATACCCTGTAGCCTATGTGAGAATAATCTAAAGTAGCATACCCTTTACTTGAAGATTTAAGCAGGCTGTAAAATTCCTCAACCATTTGTCTTAGCGGCAGTTCGTATTTAATTATAACCTTGGTGGGATTCATATATCTCATTTCAACATGCTTTCCGCCCTTACTTTCAAAAAGTTCAAATATCTGCCCCATATACTCCCCAGGGGTTATAACTGTACACAAGACATAAGGTTCTTTGACTTCATCATATCCGGCTGAAGAAAAATCAACTGAATTATTTACTAATTTCCCGTCAACAATGTATGCAACCTGCGGCCTGGTTATAAGCAGGTCAAGTCCATACTCATCTTCAAGTCTTCCTTTTATTATTTCCATATGCAGAACCCCGAGAAATCCACATCTGAATCCAGGTCCAAGGCTTGGAGAATCTTCAGGATGGTAACTGAATGAAGTATCATTAATCTGCAGTTTATTCAGCGCCTTCTTTAATTTTGTGTAATCAGAATTATCTACAGGATACAGCCCTGCAAATACAAATTGTTTTGGCTGGTGAAAACCTGCTAAAGGTTTTCCAACTCCATTTTCAAGAGTTGTTACAGTATCACCTGTTTTAATATTCTTTAAATCTTTTATTCCACATATCATATACCCTATTTCCCCGGAGGACATTTTCCTCAAAGGTTTCATCTTATCTATCCCGAAATACCCCATCTCTTTTAACTCATAAGTTTTATTTGTTGCAAAAAATTTTACTTTTTCTCCTACAGTAAATTCACCGCCTGTTATTCTTACATAAGCAATAGCTCCTTTAAAAGAATCAAAAACAGAATCAAAAACAAGAGCTGAACATAACTTTCCTGTTATATTTTTGGACTCAGGTATATTTCTAATCACACTATCCAGTAAATCCTCTACACCTTTACCGCTTTTTGCGCTTATTCTTAAAATTCTCTCTTTTATACCAAGTAACTTCTGCAACTGATTTTCAACATCCTGCGGACGGGCATTTTGCATATCTATTTTATTAATAACAGGAATTATTTTAAGTTTGCTTTTCTTTGCATTCTCAAAATTTGCTAATGTTTGCGCCTGAATACCCTGCGTTGCATCAACCACTAAAATTGCTCCCTCTACTGCTGAAAGCGACCTTGACACCTCATATGAAAAATCAACATGTCCCGGAGTATCGACTATATTGAAAACCTCCCCTTTATATGTTACTCTAACTGCTGTTGCCTTAATTGTAATACCTCTTTCCCTTTCAAGCGGCATTGAATCCAAAATCAATTCCTGATGTTTTCCCTTTTTAACTGCTCCTGTAATTTCTAAAATCCTATCGCACAGAGTTGATTTGCCATGGTCAATATGGGCAATAACAGTAAAGTTTCTCATGTATTTTCCAACAGGGAATCCCTGCTAACTTTAAGCAGCTCTATTATCTTTGATGTCTCGTGCTCAGCAAGGACTTTTCCCACAAGTTTCTGGCTCCTGTCAATATTTGTATTTCTTATTATCTGTTTTACTTTTGGAATGGCAATACCGCTCATTGAAAACTTTCTTAAACCCATACCAAGGAGCAGTTCTGTATACAAAGTATCTGAAGCCATTTCGCCGCACATACTTACCCACTTTTTACACTTATTACCGCCTGAAATCACATGATTAATAAGTTTTAAAATTGATATATCCGCAGGATTATACAGATATGAAACTGTTTCAGAAATTCTGTCAACAGCTAAAATATACTGAATTAAATCATTTGTTCCTATACTTAAAAAATCTACCTCATCTGCAATATGTTTAACATCAAGAGCTGCAGCGGGTGTTTCTATCATAACCCCGATTGGCATATCGCGGTTAAATTCAATTCCCTCATTTTCCAGTTCATCCTTAACTTCTGAAAGAATATGGTTGGCAGATATTATTTCCTTTACTACGCTTATCATAGGATACATTAAACTCACATTACCTTCCCGCGATGCCCTTAGTATTGCTCTGAGCTGTGTTTTAAAAAGTCCCGGATATGAAAGGCAGAGTCTTATTCCCCTCAGGCCCATAAATGAATTTCTTTCAGGCTCTATTCCAAGCTGATTGGAAATTTTATCCGCGCCAAGGTCAACAGTTCTTATTATTACAGAGTTAGAAGGAACTTCCCTGACTACATCTTTAATACTTGCATATACCTCTTCTTCAGTTGGAAGTTTATCTCTGTTTAAATACAGATATTCAGTCCTGTATAAGCCTATTCCACTTGCTCCATATTGCCGGACAGCATATGCTTCATCTGAAGATTCAATATTTACAGCAATATCTATTTCTATACCACATTTTGTAACAGGAGGTTCATCTTTAAGTTCTATTAATTTTTTTCGTATACTTTCAAACTCTCTTTTCTTTCTGCGGTAATCTCTGATAATCTCAGGTTCAGGGTTAATATAAACAATTCCACTGTTCCCATCAATTATCAAGAGATCTCCCGGAGAAACTTCCTTGGTAATATTTTTCAGACCTACAACAGCAGGTATCTCTATTGATTCTGCCATGATAACAATATGAGATGTTTTGCCGCCAACATCAGTTACAAGACCTATCATATTTTCTTTTTTCATCTCTACTATTTCAGATGGATGTAATGTGTGGGCTACCACTATCATCCTGCTCTGAAGGTCTTTTAATGAAACCCTCCCCTGCCCAAGCAAATCCCCCATTATCTTGTTTCCTACATCCTGAACATCTCTTACCCTGTCCCGCATATATTCATCGTCAAGCATTGAAAAAATCTTGGTAATCTTGTCTATAACCATCTGGAGAGCATACTCAACATTTATTTTTTCGTCTACAATTATCTTGATAGTATCTTTATACAACAGAGGATCTCTCAAGATAAGCATATAAGCATCCCATAGATGCGCATATTTTTTGCCCATTTCCAATGCAATTTTATTTTTCTGTCTTTTAAAGGCAACTTCTGTATTGAATATGGCTTTTTTAAATCTGTTAATTTCTTTTCTTATTTGATTTTCATCAATATTTCTTTTTATCACACAGTATGCTCTTTCAGATGTTAAATAAGCTCTTCCAATTGATATTCCCTGCGACGCTGCTATACCCTTAAGTTTTATCATTCGTAAAAATTCCTTTCAGCTAATTCTTTAACTGCACTAAGAACTGCATCTTCATCTTCACCAACTGCCCTGACTATCCATTCAGTACCCATTGGAGAATAAAGTGTCAATATACTCAATAAACTCTTCCCATCTACTTCATTCCCTTCTTTTATAATAGTAACATCTGAGGAGTACCTTGATATGCATTCAACAAATGTTGCGGCTGTCTTTGCGTGAAGTCCTAACTTATTTTTAATTACAATCTTTATTTCGTTCACTCGTAAATAATCCCTTTACTGAGTCCTAAATGATGCATTTTTTGCGAGCTTTAAGACTTTTTATGAAACTATGAAAACTTGTTTGAGTGTTAGCGAGTTTTTTAGTTTTAGGCATAGTTTCATGTGCCAAAGGCAAAAAGTCTCCGGAGCAACAAAATACATTTTTAGGGCTCAATTATTTTCATCTCCTTTTGTGAGCAAAGGCTCATGTCCATTTCATACTCTTTTATAAATTGAAAATTGTTCGTTTCATTTTTAAAACAATTTAATAACCAGATTTCCAGTAATTATAAGCGCAGAAATTATATATAGAAGTTTTGTCGCTGATAGAGGATAGCTCTTCCGGAGTATTGTAACAACTACTACAACACCCATAAATAATCCTCCTTTTATCCACCCGAGATGAATAAATGCAGTTATAAGACATCCTGTGACTATTAAAAGTCCGATAACCGGAAATGAATTTAAAATAAAATTTCCATGTAACTTTCTTATAGTTTCTGTAATTTCAGATTCATCTTCATAGGCAACCTGCAAAAATTTATGTCTGTACATAAGCACTGGAATATTATATAAAAGAATAAATGTTAGTGGAACTAAATAGTACGGTCTTATATTTAGTAAAACTAAAAATACCCCGATTAATCCAACTAATGGCCGCCAAGTTGACCAGAATAACTTATCTCCGGTAGCTGCTAACGGTCCTGCCATCTGCAACTTAAATCTTTCTAAAACTTCTTCTGTCTCGCCATCTCCTTTGTTGATTTTCTCTTCCTGTTTTGCTGCAAAACCAAGAAGAAAAGAAACCATATACGGGTGAGTATTAGAAAATCCGATATATCTCTTGCAACTTTCTTTTAATTTATCTTTATCCTTGCCATAAAGACTTTTTAATTTCGGCAATATTGAAAAAAGAAACCCAACATTCTGCATTCTTTCGTAATTCCATACAGACTGAAGCAAAAACGACCTAAAATAAATTTTCCTTAAAATAATACTATTCAGCCGCTTGCTGACGCTTTGCTTTTGCACTTGCTCCTCCATTACTGTCTACTCCGTGACTTTTTAAATAAAAAAGTTGTTACTAAAGTCCCAAGTCCAATTGCAGGAATTATATAAAAAGCCTCTTCTAAAGATTTTTTAATATCTAACGATAATTTAGAATAAATAACAGATAATATTTTTTCGCCTACTAACATAATAACAAAAAGGAAAAGCGCAGCTTTAACAATAAAAATTAATACACCTAAATAGGTAACTTTCTCAACATATGAAATATCTCCATTATCAATTTTTTCATCTAACTTATGCGAAAAAAATGTATTAAAATCCCTGTGTATCATATCAATTTTCTTAAACAATATTCCTGCCGGTATAAGACATAAGAGCAGAAACAATATATAACCTGCATTAAAATCCTTACCTGTCCGTGTAGCAATATATGTTGCTGAAATTGCCACTACTGTTGCATCAGGCGGAACAGCATTACCCAATGGAACAACGGATATCCACAATAACTCCATTATCATACCTGCATATAATCCTGCCTCTATGTTTCCAAGTATTAATCCCATTACAGGTCCGCAAAATATTGGCCGCGATATCATAAACTGCCCTACTGCAGTTGCATCACTTACAAATATTCCACCTAATATTGAAGCAATCAGTAATTTCATTTTCGCTTCACGCTTTACCCTTTACTCTTTACGCTTTTACTTAATAATTCCATTAAATTTACTTTTTTATCAATGGGAAGAGACTGACATTCAATTCTTGTGCCCATTGAATTTATATCTTCAAAACTTCTAATATCTTCATCACTTACAGCAATACTCCTTCCAATTGGATAATTAGTTCCATTATAATGAAGACAACCCACATGAACAGTACCAATCCTGACACCATAATCAAGTAATCCTAAAACATCTTCAGGGGATTCAAATAAAATAATTGTATCCTCCTGGTTAAAATATCCATTTCTAACTTCTTCAGACATCTCTTTAATACCAAATATATCTACCTTTATATCCTGCGGTACAGAAAATTCAAGCATCTTCCTGTAATTTTCATCATCACTGACTCTGTCAGAAACAATTGCTATCCTTGTAAGATTTAAATTATGCACCCACCCTTCAATTACCTGCCCGTGAATTAATCTATCATCTATTCTAAAAATTGTTCTTGCCATATCTAAATAGTTATAAATCAAGCCCCTACAGCTTTGCCCTACATAATTGCATTGCGGCAATTTACTATACTCTTTTTTGTTTCCTCACAGACTATTTCTGTAAATTTTTTTACATCTTCTACCTGTTTTTTCTTATTTAACGCAACAATAAACATGGGAAGATTTATACCTGTTATAACTTCAACTTTATTATTATTTAAAAACTCTAACACCATGTTTGTTGGAGTACCTCCAAGCATATCAGTAAGTATCAAAACCGCACTATCTTTCAAAAAAATATCAATGAGATTTTTTAAATCATCTTTAATCTGCTGGACACTCTGTGTCCTGTAAATACCATAAACTTCTACATCTTCTACCTTACCCATTATGTCCCGAGCAGCATTATAAAGCTGTAATCCAAATTCACCATGAGTAATAACTAATAATTTAATTCCCATCACTCATTCTAATCATTTTAGATTTGTTGATTGACGATTTATTGATTGATTTTATTTTCAATCTTCAATCTCTAATTCATTTCCTGTAACTTTTAATTACTTCCTGTTCAAGTTCCTCAGCAGGAATAATACCTCTTTCTCTTAACCGAAAATTCATTGCAGCTACTTCTACTAACAAGGCAATATTACGGCCAGGAGCTACAGGAATTTCAATATATGGAATGGAAACACCAAGTATTTCCTTACTTTTTTCTTCAATACCTAACCTTTCATAACTTTTTTCAGATTCCCATTTTTCAAGTCCAACAATAAGTTCAATTTTTTCTACTTCCTTTATTGCAGAAATACCAAAAAGCCTGACTATATCTACAATACCAATCCCCCTTAATTCCATTCTATGTGAAATAGGAAATTTACCCTTGGCAATTAAAACCATGTCTCCTCTTTTAGCTACTTCCACAATATCATCTCCAATTAAACGGTGACCTCTTTGAACTAAATCAATTGCACACTCACTTTTTCCTATATTGCTTTTCCCGGTTATTAACACGCCTGAACCAAAAATCTCCATCATTGTTCCCCTCACATCTTTTTTAGGCGCAAATAATTCCCCTAATTTCTTTTCTAACCTATGAACAATATACCATTTTGGAAGCTCTGTCCTTAAAATTGGGATATGGTTTGCCCTGGCTAAATTTAAAAATCTCTCATCAGGCCGATTATCATCTGAAAACACAATAACAGGAATATCATATGAAAAACACTGAGATAAATAAGTTTCCTGCTTTGAATTCTCTAAAGCAGCCAAAAACTTTAAACCCTTACTATTAATTATCTGAACCTGCCCACCCTTAAAATCCTTTAAATACCCGTTTAATTCTATTCCAAGTATATTTACTTCTTTAAATTTAACTTCAGAAACTTCTAATAACTCTTCACAACAACATACCTCAAATTTTATTTTATCCTTCACCTCTTCAATAATTGTATTTAAAGTAACTGTCATCTATACTACACTTTTTTAATAATCTTATAAGCTTCTTTTAAACTTTTTACTTTTCTCAGTTCATCCCGGTAAAATTTATCCTTCAAAAAATGCGAAATTTCAGATATTGCTAAAAGATGTTCATTAGTTGCGCCTTGAGGGGTAAGCAGTAAAAACGATATAAAAACCGGCTCCCCATCCAATGAATCAAAATCCACTCCTTTTTCAGACACTCCCAATGCACCTGTAGTAGTAGAAACATGCTCGGTTTTAATATGCGGAATTGCTATTCCCTGTCCTATGCCGGTGGAACCTAATTCTTCTCTTTCCATTAATTTATCTATAATTTCATCCACTTTATCTTCCATAATCTTTCCTATGGGAACCAGTATTTCAACCATTTCTGTTAAGTGTTCTTTTTTCTTTACTTCTTTTAAATTCAGCCCAATACAATCTTTACCTAAAAAGTCTTTAATTCTCAAAGTTGTTCCTCCAATTTTTACAGCTTATATCAGCTTTAAGCCTTAAGCTACATTTTCTCTTTTTCTTTCTTACAGCTTATAGCCTATAGCTTACAGCTATTTTACAATTAACATTCCATACTTTCCATCTTTCTTCTTGTAAATAACACTTATGGAATCATCCTTATCTTTAAAAACCCAGAAGTTTAAATCCCTAACTTCCATTGCACTCAATGCCTCACGCATACTTTGCTTTTTTATTTTAAATTCCTGCACTTCATCTAACTCAGGTTCACCCAGATCTTCCACTCCCTGACCGCCCTCGCTTTCTTCAATATTTTCCCATATATCCGTATCCGGGCTAACTTTATGATTCTTTAGCTTTTCTAAATGCCTTTTTAATTGTTTTACAACTTTATCCACTACGAAATCCATAGCAGAATACATATCTCCTGCAATAGCTTTGGCATTTATTTTATTTTTTGATACCCCGATTGTAATTTCTGCAATATGTCTATCTTTTTCAACATTAAGGACTATATTCGCAGTTGTAATTCTATTGGTAAGTTTTTTAACATGTTGCAGGCGTTTTTCAGCATATTCCTTTAACGCAGGCGTTAGTTCAAGATGTCTCGCTGTGATATTAACTTCCATTTTATTACCTCCATTCAACTTCTCTCCCTACATTTTAAACTTATTTCCTAAATAAACTTTTCTGGCTGCAGGAGAACTGAGTAATTTATCTCTTGTGCCGGAAAGAAGAATTTTACCTTCATACATTATATAAGCTCTATCAATTATCTGCAATGTTTCTCTTACATTGTGGTCCGTAATAAGTATTCCGAATCCCTCTTTTTTGAAATTATGAATTATTTTCTGTATATCAGAAACTGCAATTGGATCAATACCTACAAAAGGCTCATCTAAAAGCATAATATGCGGCTGCCTTATAAGAGAACGGGCAATCTCAACACGCCTTTTTTCGCCACCTGAAAGCAACAACGCTTTCTGCTTGCGCAAACCTGCTATGCCAAGTTTTTCAAGCAGATAATCACATCTCTCATTAACTTCTTTTTTCTTATTATACATAGTTTCTAATACAGCCTTCAAATTATCTTCAACTGAAAGGTTTCTAAATATAGACGGCTCCTGAGTAAGATAGCCTATACCAAGCAAAGCTCTTTTATACATTGGCATATTTGTAATATCCTGAGATTCCAGTGTGACTTCTCCACTAAGTGATTTAACTAATCCGGCAACAATATTAAAAATTGTTGTTTTCCCTGCGCCATTGGGCCCGAGCAAACCAACAATCTCTCCTTTGTTTACATACATAGAAACACTGTCAACTACATTTCTGCCCCTATATGATTTCAAAAGATTTTCACATTTCAAACTCATCATCTTATTAATGCACAAGTCAGAAGTGCACAAATATTTATTTTTGTATTCTCAACTCCCATAGTTTCATAGTCTCCCAGTCTCATAGTCTCCTAATTAAGATACACCACAATATGCGCGCTACCTGAAATTTTCACCTTCTCATCATCCGTAAACAGAACTATTGAATCACCTGCGTATTCAGTTCTAACATCCTGAGTTGTACTGACCGCCTCCGGTAAACCTGTAAATTCAATTCTTCTATCTTTCCTTAAATACAGAGCCTTGCCGGAGGAAACAGTCAAATCTTTTCTTTTAGCTTTAACATTGCCTTCAAATAAAGCCTTCTGGTTCAGGGAGTAATCAAACGTAACTTTATCAGTATATATTTCAGTCATGTCATTGTCATCAGTGATGTATATGGTTTTTACATCACCGGTCATTATATAATTTTCTTCTCCAATAATAATCTCAAGTTCGCTGCACCAGCCTTCAGTATTGAAGGTGCTTGAACTATATTTTATATATACATTTCCATCTACCTTTATAATCCCTTCTTGTTTTTTAGATACTGCCCGCTGGGCAGTCACAGTGAAATTTGATGCAGTTATACGAACATCACCGATAAACTCGGTAACCCTTCCTCTTTCAAGTAACAGGACCTCTTCACTATCAATATTTATCTTCGCTAAAGAGCAATTATAAATTAAAAATAAGAAAATAATTGTAGTTGCAAAGCAAGCCAGGCCACTACACTTTCCACTTTCAACCTTCAACTTTCCACTTCCATCTTCTATCTTCCATCTTCCATCTTCAATTCTCCGCTTATTTTATGTTTAATCTTTATGTCCTGAAAATCCATGGACGCTTCCATTCCTATGCCCTTTAATACGCCATCTTCTGTTGTAATAAGAACTTCCTCTTCCGTAACGAATAACTTATCTATTGGATTCCATGTTACATTCTTTGTTATGATTTTTTTTCCTTCTGCCTCAAACTCTATATTTCCAAATGTTTTTAACCCTTTAGTTTCCTTATTATAACTTCCTGATTCTGCTTTTAATAGTGCCTGAACTTTATCATCTTCATAAAATTTTATTTTAAAATTTTTAATATGCAGAACTTCTCCTGCATCAGTTGCTTCCTCAGCATCCATAACCCACTTTTTCTGATTTCCTTCAGTTTCAATAAGAGTAAATCTTTTAATTGATTTTTTATTTTCTGATTCAATAATTTTTTGCGACCCATTATTACCGGAACAACCTAAGAATAATAAGACAATAGTTGTATAGGCAAAGCTTGCTTTGCTTATTCTAGCCGAGCAAGCTCGGCAACTACTTAATAAACCCCAGTCTCCTAATCTCATAGTCTCCCAGTCTCCAATTCCGGTCTTCTTTTCCATCTTGGATGCATCCATACCCACTGTTCAGGATATTTCCTTATAAAATTTTCAATTATCTTTGTATATTCCCGTGTTTCTTTTTCTTCATTAATGCCGCCTGAACATTGCTCCATTATTACAACTTGATGCCGCAAATTTTTCTTTCTGTATACAAAACCCGGCACTACAACAGTATTTTTTATCCTTGCAAACTGTGAAACTGCAGTAGGAGTATATGCGGGTCTTCCAAAAAAATCAACAAATATACCGCCTACCCGGGTATCCTGGTCCATTAAAATCCCGAGTACCTTCCCCTTCTTTAATATACCAATCATCTTTTTTGTATTTGCTCTGCCTTCACGGTATATTATATTGACTCCGCGCCTATTCCTCATAGCAACTAAAAGCCTGTCCAATCTCTTATCATAAATCTCCCTGGCAACAACATTTATTGGATACCCTATCATTGCTAAATATGCACCCACAAGTTCCCAGTTTCCTATATGTGCTGTCAGATATATTATTCCCTGTTTATTATTTAAATGCTTTTCCAATATATGTCTGCCTGTAATATCTATTCTCTTGAGCCAGAACTTTTTTGATCTGAAATTAAGCAGTCCAAACTCCACTAAATTCATACCAATGTTCTTAAATGTTTCATTTCTTATCCTTCTAATTTCATTATACGAATATTCACCAAATGCGAACTTAAGATTTTTTTCTACCATAATACGGTAATTCTTAGCAATCCAACATGCAAGCCATCCTAATATTCTTCCTAATGCAAGAGAAAACTGATATGGAAGTAACACTATTACTATCAAAAGACAGAGTAGAACCTTAAGTAAAATCAGGTGTCTTATGAATTTTACTGTCTTTGCCTTATAAAGTTTCCTTATAATCAGCAACTATCCCTTCCCAGATACCTTTAGCACGAAGAATCTCTTCAATTATTTCCCTTACAGCACCTTTTCCGCCTTTATAAGAACTCACAAAATCAGCCTGAACTTTAACATCCTGTGCCGCATCTAACGGACAGCAGCTTATTCCGGCTTTTTCCATGCAACTTAAATCAACAATATCGTCACCAATATACATTGCATGTGAACTCTCTATATTATATTGAGAAAGAACCTCTTTCATTATTTTCACTTTATCATCTACACCTGCAAACACTTCATCAACCCCGAGCTCATCACCCACCTCTTTAAGTTCTACTCCTGACCTTCCTGATATCCATACAACCTTTACATCTAAATCTTCTGTACTTTTTAAAATTTTTATACCCAATCTGTCTCTGACATACCATGTTTTTGACTCCTTGCCGGCAAAAGAAAAAAATATCCTGCCATCATTAAGAACTCCATCCACATCCATAAATATTATCTCTATATTCTTAAATCTATCTTTTAATTCATTTTTCACCCGTAGATAAACTCCTTAATTGAGTCCTAAATAATACATTTTTTGCGACTTGTGACTTTTTATAGAAACTATGGCGTTAAAAAACTAAAACTTGTTTGAGCGTTAGCGAGTTTTTTAGTTTTAGGCATAGTTTCATGTGCCAAAGGCAAAAAGTCTCCGGAGC
>JAIVZN010000049.1:0-13120 GCA_048634875.1 Deltaproteobacteria bacterium
GGTAGGACATTCCACTCGGCTGTTCCCGTTGAACTGCTTATTTACTTTTGGATCAGCCATTACAGGTTCAGTAGGAGAAGTATATGCGGCTGAATCCTTCATCTCTGCACCCATAACCTCAATATGCAATAGCTCGACCAGCGCATCGCACAATTTCATGAACCTGGGTGCGAACTTATTCCTGTCCACAATGACATCCAGTTCACGTATCCCGTCATGGATGACACTTTTTATTGCTTTTACATATCTATTATCAGGATATAGAAACTGGTTTATTATTCTTTCACAGTGCTTTCTTGATGCACTGGTCGCACTTTTAATATTCTCTTCTGCTTTAATATTAATTAAAAATGTTCACTTCTCTTTTTTAGCTGGGCTATTATACAGTATTCATCCCCATCAAGCACTCTATACAACACAGATATTATCTGAGATCCTTTTTACATTATTAATTGCTTTTTTTCTTGTTCTCTTTATTATTTTCCTATAGAGAAAATTGAAAGTGTTTATTGCTCTTTCAGGAATCTTTCTTGGTATTGCAATAATGGTTTTTGCCATTATCAGGGTTACACAGCAGGATCCTACTGCGGCAAAATCAATAGCGGATATTTATTTGAATCTTCCTGCTTTTCTTATTGTTGCAGGGGGAACTCTTTCCTCAACACTTATTGCGCATCCTATTTCTCATTTATTTAGAGGTATTAAAGCGTTCTTTGTTGTTTTTATCCGTTCTGAGTATAATTTTGTCAAAACAATAAATGATATCTGTAGTTTTGCTTTAGTGTATACTAAAGAGGGTATTCCCGGCCTGGAAGAAAAACTAAATAGATATAAACACCGGGATATGATAAGCGATGGCATAAAGATGTTTGTAAACGGTTATAAATCTGAGGAGATAAAGGAATTTCTTGAAACAAGCACTTCAAGAAGATATGATACAGAAATGATTGATTATTATGTATTCAGGACAATGGCTCGCTATGCGCCTGCATTCGGGATGGTCGGAACTCTTGTCGGATTGATATTTATGCTGACCATAATGGGTGAAGACCCGAGTAAAATCGGGCCGTTTCTTGCAGTTGCTCTTATAACTACATTTTATGGCTTGATATTAGCCAACCTTATTTTTGGTCCAATGGGAAATAAATTGCAACATCAGGCTGAACTTAATTTCAGAATAGGTAAAATGGAAATGGAAGGTATTATGTATGTTTTAATGAAACAGCATCCTATCTATATCAAAGATGAACTTTCCGGTTATGTGCCTCCCAAACAGAGAGAAAAATTATTTAAAGAAAAGGGTCAGAAGAAAAAAGAAACCCCAAAAAAATAGATGGCGTTAAAAAAGCCAAAACATCAATTAGAAGAAGAAGAAAATCGGTGGATGTTGAGTTATGCTGATATGATAACTCTTCTTTTTACTTTTTTTGTACTGCTCTACGCAATATCAAATCCGGATCCGCTTAAATTGCAATTACTGTCCAATTACTTTTCACAGGATAAAAAGATGACTTTTACGGAACTGCAGCAAAAAATTGAGGAATACATTGTTGATAAAAAGGTACAGCAGCAAGTAACAGTTAAACTTACATCAAAAGGCGTAGAGGTAAGTTTTAAGGATAGGGCGCTTTTTGATATAGGTAAAGCTGATTTGAAAAGCGCGGCTTATCCAATCCTTTCAGAAATTGGAAATTTATTAAATTATGAAGAAATTTCTGACAGGAAAATTTCTGTAGAAGGACATACAGACAGTATTCCGATAAAAAGTCCGGTTTATCCTTCCAACTGGGAACTGTCAAGTGCAAGGTCTGCAAATGTTGTGCGGTTTCTTGTCAGCCAGGGTTTAAATTATAAAAGGTTTGAATCAATAGGGTATGCGGATACAAGGCCCGTAGTGCCTGAAACCGACATTGTCCGTGGACAGGCGGAAAACAGGAGGGTTGTGATAGTAATAAGTCCTGAATCCTATTTATTGGATTTGAAACGCACAGAAATAGAGATAAATACCGGCAAAAATTCCGCAATCCCTGTTAAAGAGATAAAAGGACCTGAAAAAGCAACTGAAAAAAAACGGATAAAGAAAGACAAAGCTGCTGATAAAGTAAGCCAAAAGGTACAAATGGGGCAATATTTTGCAGCAGGCCAGCAGGAATTTAAAAACGGTAATTATTCCAAGGCTATAATGTACTGGGAAAAAGTTCTAAAAATAGACCCTGACCATCACTTGTCAATAACAAATATTGAGAGAGCGAAACTTAAAATAGAAGATGGAAGATAAACAAGAATTAATTTTATCGGATATGCAGTTAAAGGCGGAACTTGAGAGATGTGAATATTGCGAAGAAAACCCATGCAGGGAAGCATGTCCTGTGGACTGTTCGCCTAAAGATTTTATAATGGCTCTAAGGGTTGGCGAACCTCATGATATTTTACGAGCTGCAGCAATGATAATGAAAAATAATCCGCTTGGCGGAATATGCGCAGTGGTGTGCCCCGACAAACACTGTATGAAAGAATGTTCGCATAAACTCTTTGACAGGGCAATAAATATCCCTGATATACAGGCTGAGATAATTCAGAGGGCAAAATCTCTTGGTGGAATTCCTGATTTTCTTAAACCAGTGCCTAATGGTAAAAAGGTTGCTGTTATAGGTTCAGGACCTGCCTGTCTTGGTGCTGGAGGCGTTCTTTCACAGCAAGGGTATAAAGTGGATATTTTTGAGGAGCGTGAATACCCCGGAGGTATGTGTAATCTTATTCCTGATTTTCGTCTTGATAAAAAAGTTTTGAAGTCCGATATTGAATTTTTGCAGTCCTTAGGTGACATTACAATCAAGACAAATAGTTCTCGGCAAAGTACGGATGATCTCCTTAAAGAGGGGTATAATGCGGTTATTGTGAGCACAGGGCTGTGGCAACCTGTAATGTTAGGCATTTTAGGTGAGAATATGGCTATAACAGCTATTGATTATTTATCCGGGCAGGGGGAATATAAAGAGGGCACAGGCGAGATGCCTGTGCTACCATTTGATGGTAAAGTCTGTATTATAGGGGGAGGAGCAACTGCGCTGGATTGCGCTGTAACAGCAAAGATAAACGGCGCTTCCTCTGTAGAGATGTTTTCTCTTGAAAATATTAAAGAGATGCCGCTTACTGAAAAAGAAAGAAAAGAGCTTATTGAATACGGTATAGAAGTATCGCCAAGAACTAAAGTTACTTCAATAATTGGTGATGGAAAAAATATTAAGGGGATAGAAACAATAAAAATACAGCTTGATAGTGAAGAATTTAGTCTCCTGAATCTCAGGGATATAGAAAGAAGCCAGCAGTTCCGTAAAGACATTTCTCATGTAATTATTGCTATTGGCAACCGTGCTTCATTGTCGGGCGTGATGAAGAAAAATGGGGACGGTTCTGATTCTCAACCCGTTTTTTATGCCGGTGATTGTATAACCGGCCCGACAACTGTAGTTGAGGCAGTTGCATCCGGTAAGAATACTGCGCTTGAAGTTGACAGTTTCCTTATGAATAAAGCTGCACCTGAAATTGAAAAAAAGACAAAAAACAGGACTGTTTTAAAGGGGTATGTTCATATTCCCGTGCCGCTTGAAACGGATTTTTTCGGCAGGACTATATCAACGCCGTTTTTACTTTCCGCAGCGCCTCCGACAGACGGATACGATCAGATGAAGAAAGCTTATGAGGCAGGATGGTCCGGCGGGATAATGAAGACAGCTTTTGATAATGTGCCGATACATATACCGGGTGAATATATGCACACATTTAATAAAACTACTTATGGTAACTGCGATAATGTCTCGGGTCACAGCATGGAGAGAGTCTGCGGGGAAATAGAGAAATTAGTAAAAGAGTACCCCGACAGGCTTACCATGGCTTCTACAGGAGGCCCTGTATCAGGTAATGATGAAGAAGATATGAAAGTATGGCAGTCCAATACAAAAAAATTAGAGTCTTCAGGTGTTATGGGCATAGAGTACAGTCTGTCCTGTCCACAGGGTGGCGACGGTAGTGAAGGGGATATAGTTTCACAAAATGTCCGGTTGACTGTTAAAATAATTGACTGGATTATGCACTCAGGCAGTGGGGATGTTCCTAAACTTTTTAAATTGACTGCGGCAGTAACATCTATTATTCCTGTAATGGATGCAATTAAGAAAATTTTAGATAAGTATCCCGGCAAATTTGCAGGTGTTACACTTGCAAATACATTTCCTGTAATGGATTTCCAGAACCGCGGGAAGAAAAAATGGGAAAACGGTGTTTTGCTTGGTATGAGCGGTGAAGGAGTGGCGCCTGTCAGTTACTTTACATTAGCAAGAGCTCGAGGAGCAGGTGTGGTTGTATCAGGAAATGCCGGAGCTATGAATTACAAGCAGGCAGCGCATTTTTTAGCTTTAGGCGCAAAGACAGTGCAGTTCTGTACAATAGTTATGAAATATGGTTATGGTATATTCGATGAATTATGCAGCGGTATAAGTTATCTTATGAAAAGTAGAAATATTAATTCTATGAGAGAATTAATAGGTATTGCGCAGCCGGATCCAATTACAGATTTTATGGAACTTTCTTCTACAAAAAAAATATCTTCTCTGGAAAAAGAATTATGCGTTAGTTGCGGTAATTGTACGCATTGCTCCTATCAGGCAATTACTCTTGATGAAGAAGGGTATCCTGATATAGATCCTGCTAAATGTATCGGGTGTTCAATTTGCACAAAGAATTGTTTTACGGGAGCGCTTGATATGAGAGAGAGAACGCAGGAGGAGTTAGAACAGCTTAAAGAAGAATAATTGTCCTGTTAGGTTCATTTCAGAGATCTGAATTTGAATATAAATTGAAAATTTACTAAAATTCAGCAAATTGCAAGTTGCGAATTAATTATGAGTTAGTTATTACAAAGGAAGGTAAGGGAGGTTAATATCTTATGTCAATAGTAACAATTAAACAATTACTTGAAACAGGTGTTCACTTTGGTCATCAGACCAGTGACTGGAATCCACGGATGGACCCGTATATTTTTACTGCACGAAACAAGATACATATTATTGATCTTGAAAAGACAGTGGAAAAGATAAAAGAGGCGTATAGTTTTGTGTGTGACATGGTTGCAGAAGGTGAAGATATTCTTTTTGTATGTACAAAAAGGCAGGGTAGTGAAATTATTGAAGATGAAGCTAAGCGTTGCGGGATGCATTATGTTAATTACAGATGGTGGGGCGGTATGCTGACTAATTTTAAGACAATTAAAAATAGTGTTTCTCATTTTAAAGAACTTGAGAGAATGGAAGAACATGGTGAACTTGAAAAACTCAGCAAAAAAGAAAAATCAAGGATTATGAAAGAAAAATTGAGATTGGAAAGGGGACTTTCAGGTATAAGGGAAATGGAGCGGCAGCCTGGTATACTCTATATTGTTGATTTAGATTTAGAGAGTATAGCCATAGCAGAAGCAAAAAAATTAAATATACCGGTAGTTGCACTTGTTGATACCAATTGTAATCCGGAAATGGTGGATTATGTAATTCCTGGAAATGATGATGCTATTCGCTCTATAAAGCTCATTACTGCCATTATTGGAGATGCTGTACTGGAAGGTTTAAATTTAAGAGGTAAAGAAGATACGGAGGAAGAAAATGAATCAGTTGCAACAGATACAGAAGTTGAGGGAAATGACAGGGTCGGGGATAATGGATTGCAAGGAGGCTCTCTCAAAGAATGATGATAATATAGATAAAGCAGTAGATTATTTAAGAGAAAAAGGGAAAGCTAAAGCTGTAAAAAAAGCTTTTAGAGAGGTAAAAGAAGGTGTTGTTTATTCTTATATACATCCGGGTGATAGATTAGGGGTTCTTTTGGAAATGAACTGTGAAACTGATTTTGTTGCAAGGACTTCTGATTTTAAGGGCCTTGTTAAAGAAATTGCTATGCAGATTGCTGCTGCTGACCCACGGTGGTTAATGAGGCAAGATGTAACCCAGGATGATCTGGAAAGAGAAAAGGGTGTTATAGAAAAGCAGCTTGTTGAACAGGGTAAACCTGAAAATATTATAGATAAGATTGTTGAGGGGAAGCTAAGTAAGTTTTATTCGGATAATTGCCTGATAGAACAGGCTTATATAAGAGATGATAAAAAGTCTGTAAAAGATGTAATTGATGATACAATTGCAAAGCTTGGTGAAAATATTCAAGTTGCAAGGTTTGTAAGATTTGAGGTTGGGCGGCATTGAAACGGACATTCTGGCGAGCCGGCACAAAAGCGCATGTAAATAATTAAGACCTAAAGATGCATTTTGTTGCTCCGGAGACTAAAAAGTCACAAGTCGCAAAAAATACATCATTTAGGTCTCAATTAAGGAGTTTTATTTACGGGTGAAATATAAAAGAGTTTTAATTAAATTAAGCGGGCAAATGCTTGGTGAAAGAGGCGGCGGGTTTTCAGTAGATACAGCCTGTAAGACCTCACGCGAGATAAAGACTATAGTTCAAGAAGGTTTGGAAATAGCTATTCTTGTGGGTGGTGGTAACATAATGAGAGCAAGGGAGAATAAAGATTTGGATAGATTAGCGGCGGATTTTATGGGAATGACAGCAACTATAATAAATGCTCTTGGATTGAAAAGTGTATTAGAAAAAGAAGGTATGGATGTTAGAATATTAAGTGCTGTTAATCTTGAAGGTATTACTGAAAGACTTGTTGTAGATAAGGCGAGGGATTACCTGTCAGATAAAAAAATTGTGGTATTTGCAGGAGGAACAGGCTCTCCTTATGTAACTACTGATACTGCAGCAGTGCTCAGGGCGCTTGAGATAAATGCAGATATAATTTTAAAAGCTACAAGAGTTGAAGGTGTATATTCCGGAGACCCTGAAAAGGATAAAGATGCAAAATTGTATAGGAAATTGTCTTTTAAAGAGGCAATTGAGAAAGATTTGAAGATTATGGATAAGTCAGCTTTTTCCCTGTTAGAAGAAAATAATTTAGGCGTTATAGTTTTTAATTTTCTTGAAAGAGGAAATCTAAAGAGAGTTGTTAATGGTGAATCTATAGGAACACTTATAAAATAATTGGCAATTGAAGATTTTAGATTGAAGATTGAGAATAAAATCAATCAATAAATCGTCAATCAACAAATCTAAAATGATATATGGAGGTTAGTATGCCAAATAGAGAAATTGAGAGAGATACAATCAGGTTAATGGGGAAAGTTATTGAAACTATTACTAAGGAATTGAGAGGAATCAGAACGGGCCGCGCCTCAGCAGCTCTTTTAGAAGGTATAAGGGTTGATTATTATGGTTCTAAATTACCAATAAATCAGCTTGCAAATATAAATATTCCTCAGCCAAGGTTAATTGAAATTAAAGTGTGGGATGATATGGCAGTTGCGCCAATTGAAAAAGCAATAATTACATCAAACATAGGTTTAAATCCATCTAATGAAGGCAGGGTAATAAGATTGCAGGTGCCGTCACTCACATCTGAAAGAAGAGAAGATATTGTTAAAAGAGTACATGAAATAGTTGAAGATTTTCGTGTAGAGATAAGAAATATAAGAAGAGATTCAAAAAATAAATTAAAAAAGTTGAAAAAAGATGGAGACATTTCAGAAGATCAATCTTACCGGTCAACAGAGAATATACAACAGGAAACTGATAAACATATTACGAAAATAAACGAATTGTTAGAAAGAAAAGAAAAAGAAATAAGAGAAGAATAGATTATCTTTCATTCGTAATTCATTTCCGAAAAAATGAGAAATTTATCCCTAAAAAAAGTACCAGTACATATAGCTATTATCATGGATGGAAATAGCAGATGGGCAAAAATGCGGGGTTTAGATGTGTTGTATGGTCATCAGGAAGGTGCCGAGCGTGTAAGGGATGTTTCCCGGTACTTGAGTGAAATTGGCGTGGGGTATCTAACATTGTTTACTTTTTCAACTGAAAACTGGCAGAGACCCAATAGAGAAGTTGATGCATTAATGGATTTATTAGTAGAATTTTTATATAGTGAATTAGATGAAATGAATAAGAATAATATTAAACTCCTGATTTCAGGGCGTAGAAAAAATTTTTCAGAAAATGTTATTAAAGCTTTAGACCGTACAATCAGGGAAACCGGGACCAATACAGGATTAAATCTGATTTTGTGTCTTGATTATGGCGGCAGACAGGAGATTGTAGATGCTGCAAATAAAAGATATTATCCGCCGCGTAGTGGCCGAGCAAAGCAAGCTTTGCCTATACAAAAAGCTACAGAATCCGATAATCGTCTTAGTGTGGAAGAATTTAAGAATTATTTATATTTGCCTGAGGTGCCTGAAGTAGATTTATTGATAAGAACCAGTGGAGAGGAAAGGATTTCAAATTTTATGCTCTGGCAGCTATCATACAGTGAATTATATTTTACACCTGTTCTCTGGCCCGACATTACTGAAGAGGAACTGAAAAAAGCTATAAAATCATATAATAATCGCAATAGAAGATTTGGGATGAGAATATAAGAGATTGGGAGATTGAGAGATTGAGAGATTGGGGGGGTAGGGGCTTGATCCCCTGATCAAGTCAGAGGACATGCTTATCAAGCCCGATAGAATGAATTTTGGAATTTAAACACTTATGAGTAACAGAATAATTTCAGGCATAATAGGTATACCTCTAACATATTTGTTTATTTTGTGGGGCGGATTTTCCTTTTACATGTTAATAACAGGTCTTATTATTTCAGGAATGTTTGAGTTTTATAAAATGTGTGATTCAAAAGAAATTCCATCTGTAAAATGGTGGGGTATATTAATTGCTGTTGTCTTGCTCGGTAATGCTTATTTTATCCGGGGTGCTGGAAGTATGTCATGGGATGAGAATTTAACTTCAGTAATATTGACATTTTTAGTTGCAGGTATTATGGTAATACTGTTATTTAAAAGGGATTTAAAAACTGCTGTATTAAGTGGCGGTATTACAATATTAGGTGTTTTTTATGTGGGCTGGATGCTGGTTCATGCAATATACTTAAGAGAAATAAAACCTTATGGATTTCAATTGATGGTTGGAGTTGTTATTGCTACCTGGTGTGCGGATATTGGCGCATATTTTATTGGTCTTAAATTTGGAGTGGCGCGGAAATTGCATATAGCCAGCCCCGGTAAGAGCAGAATTGGCGCAGTTGGTGCTGTATTATTTGGAATTATTGGTATGTATATTACAAAAGTTATATTTGCCTTGTATTTTATTGGAAATTTAGAAGCAGTCGTATTAGGTGCAGGTATCGGGATATTTGCAGTTGTTGGAGATTTAGTTGAATCAATGGTTAAGCGTAATTTAGGGCAAAAGGATTCAGGTAGATTTCTTCCGGGTCACGGTGGAGTTCTTGACAGGATTGACAGTTTCATTTTTACGGTTCCATTTGCATATTATTACATAAGGTGGGTTGTTCTGTGAAAAAAAGATTGAAGATTTACGATTGTAGATTGAAGAATTTTAAATCACCAAATCGTCAATCAACAAATCTAAAATGAAAATAGCAGTACTTGGTTCAACAGGTTCCATAGGCCGTAATGTCTTAAAAGTTGCTGAAAATTTAGATGATATTGAAGTATATGGTATCTCTACTAATAAGGATATTATAAAGTTTGAAAGGCAACTTGAGGAGTTTAAACCCGCGCTTGGAGTTATTGCAGACAAAGCAGCATATGAAAAATTTATTAAATCAGATGCAACGGGTTTTGCGGGCACAAAAATTTTAGCAGGTACAGAAGGTATTAATGAGCTTGCCCGGAATAGTGAAGTTGATATGGTAGTTAATGGATTGAGCGGAATAGCAGGATTAAAGCCAACTGTACTTGCACTTTCTGCCGGTAAACGTGTCGCTACAGCAAATAAGGAGTCAATTATTATGGGCTGGAACCTGATTTCCAGCAGCATTCAATATGATGAGCAGCTTATTCCTGTAGACAGTGAACATTCAGCAATACTGCAGAATTTAAAAGGAGAAAAGATAGAAGATGTTCGGAGAATAATTTTGACAGCTTCCGGCGGCGCAGTTTATAATAATACTTTAGAAGAATTAAAACACATAAGCGCCGGGGATTGTCTTTTACATCCTACATGGAGTATGGGGAATAAGATAACAATTGATTCTGCAACTTTAATGAATAAGGGATTTGAAGTAATTGAAGCACATAATTTATTTTCAATTGATTATTCAGATATAAATGTTTATATTCATCCTCAGTCAGTTATTCATGGAATGGTAGAATATGTTGATGGGACAATTATTGCATGTCTTGCAACTCAGGATATGAAGATTCCTATACAGTATGCATTGACCCATCCGGAGAGAAAGAGTTCTTCTTCTAAAATGCTGGATATTTCCGATATGAGCAGGCTGGAATTTTTTAAACCTGATACTGAGAAGTTTCCATGTTTAAAAATAGCTGTTGAAGCCGGAAAAGAAGGTGGGGGAGCTCCGATAGTTATGTGCGCGGCAGATGAAGTGGCAGTGGATGGTTTTATGCAGGGTTTAATTGGTTTTTTTGAGATACCCGGTCTTATAACAAGAGCGTTAGAGAAAGGTGTATCTGGTTCGACAAGTTCTGTTGAGGAAATTGAATTTATATATGAAGAAGCTAAAAATATTTCAATGGGAATGATAAGAAACTATAAGAGGTGATATTATGAAAAAAAGGAAGAAAAAATGAAGGGGTTTACATTAATTGAGTTAGTAGTGGTAATGGTAATTATTAGTATTTTAACAATTGTTGCCGTACCTATATACCGTGGTTATACGCGCAGAGCAATGGCAGTAGAAGGAGGAGCTTTAGTTGGCGGTATAGCAATTACAGAGAAAATATATTTAGTTGAATATGGAGAATATCATGCAACAGATGATGCAACAAATTTTGATACAACAATTGACGTTGATGCCAGAGCAAATAGTTATTTCAGGAATTATACTGTTACTACAAATGGCGAAAATATTAATGATGGAGGTAATCCTGAATTTACCGCTGTAACTAACGGGGAAGGAAATGCAGCAGGAATTACAGTTCGGTTTAATCAGGTATGGAATGAAATTCCGGATATTAATGTAAAGGGATTATCAGAATGATTATTTCAATTTTATCAATATTAGTTACTTTTTCTATTGTTGTTTTTGTCCATGAGCTTGGTCATTTTTTAATTGCCAGGAAAACCGGCGTAAAAGTATATGTGTTTTCACTTGGTTTCGGGCCAGAACTTATAGGCGTGACACATAAAGGTACAAGATACAGGCTTTCAGCATTTCCCTTAGGCGGGTATGTTAAAATGAAAGGTGAAAATCCTGAAAGTGAGGATGCCCGCGCAAGCGACGCATTTATGGGAATAGACCCTATACGGAGATTGGGAATAATTGTTGCCGGCCCGGTTATGAATTTTATTGCAGGAATGTTAATTTTTTCTTTCTTAATATATATATGGGGGTTACCCATGTTTATAGACAAACCAATTGTAGGTGGTGTAGCGCTTGATTCACCTGCGTACAAAGCTGGAATAAAACAAGGCGATAAAATAGTTTCTATAAATAATAAAAGTATAAGCTCATGGCAGGAAATATCCACGCATGTTGGTAAAAATAAAGAAGTTCCTCTTCAATTAAAAATAGATAGGGCAGGGGAATTTATGATGGTTGAGATAACACCAGAGATAAATGAAGAGATGGGGAGAACTTTAATAGGTATTACTGCTTCATTTGAAAATGTAAAATTAGGATTTTTTGGTTCATTAGTGGAAGGAGCTAAATATACCATAGTTTTATGCTGGAAACTTTTAGAGACACTATGGCTTATAATAACTGGTAAGATGGCTGCAGCAGTTGCAGGGCCGGTTGGTATTGGTCAGGTAATTACAAAGGCAGCAAGTGAAGGAATTGCGCATCTGCTTCAACTCATAGCTTTGATAAGCGTAAATTTAGGCTTTATCAATTTGTTTCCCATACCAATTTTAGACGGCGGGCATATAATATTTGCAGTTTTTGAAAAAATAAAAGGAAGTCCTTTAGATACAAAGAAAGTAAATATTGCTAATGCGATAGGACTTTCCATGATAATGTCGCTTTTGTTATTTGCGACCTGGCAGGATATCTTAAGAATATTTTTTAAGTAGTTTTTGAATTTTTATGATTACAAGAGTAGTAAGAGTAGGGAATTTAACATTAGGTGGTAGTAATCCACTCAGGGTTCAGGGTATGTTAAAGTCTTCGTTTGATAATACTGACGAACTTATACAGGAAGCCAAATGTTTAATTAAGGCAGGTTCAGAAATAATAAGATGCGCTCTTCCAAAACAGGAAGATGTTCCAAGAGTACATAGTGCTTTAAAAGATTTAGATGTTCCACTTGTAGCAGATTGCCACTTTCAACCCCGGATAGCACTGGAGGCAATTGAAGCAGGTTTTGATAAGATAAGATTAAATCCCGGGAATATGTCTGAAGGTGGCATGAAAGAAGTAATTGCTCTTGCAAAAGAGAATGATACAGCACTGCGGTTTGGCTTTAATAGCGGTTCATGTAAGGCAAAAACAGGAATGGAATTTGCAGAATTTGCTTTGAAATTAGACAAATGGGTTAGAGAGCTTGATTTTGAAAATTTCTTAATTTCAATGAAATCATCTTCTGTGCCCCAGACTGTTGAAGCAAACAGATTTTTTTCAGTTTATTCAGATACTCCGCTTCACATTGGCATAACTGCAACAGGGCCAATGTATGAAGGGATTATTAAATCATCTGCAGGATTAGGCGCGCTTTTACTTGATGGTGTCGGTGATACCATAAGAGTATCATTAACCGGTGATTCAATTGAAGAAATAAAAGTTGCCTGTATATTGCGGGATATTGCAGCCGGAGTTTCCGACAGGCTTCAGTTAATATCCTGTCCAATGTGTTCAAGAAGCAGAATAGATGTAAAAACTCTTATGGATGAATTTATGGAAAAACTCAATGAAGAAGATTTTAACAGGCCGTTTAAAGTTGCTATAATGGGATGTGAGGTAAATGGCCCTGGTGAAGCAAAAGAGTGTGATATAGGAATTTGCGGTATGGAAAAGGGCGGTTTATTTATA
>JAIVZN010000050.1:0-13112 GCA_048634875.1 Deltaproteobacteria bacterium
AGGCGTATAGGTACCATCTGAATATGTAGTGTGAATATGAATATCTGCTTTTTTCATCTTTTAAAAATTATACTGTCTACTCTTCTTCTGTTTTTTTGCCTTCATCTATCATGTTTCTTATTTCTTTTGCTATATCTTCTTTTACATCAGCCATATTTTCAAACGCCTCTATTGCCCTGTTTTTCACACTCTCATCAACATCATCTAAAAGCTTCCTCAGAATACCGGTTACCTCGGGTGCCGCAATCTCTCCGACAGCCCACGCAGTTGAAAGTCTCATCCATTTATCAGGACTGGAAGCCATATCATTGAGGGTCGCGAGGGCAAGTTCAGGATTATATTGATAAATTGCTCTTGCCGCATTTGCTCTTACCCTGTTATTTGGATCGCTTAAAAATGGTTTAAGCATCTTTTCCGCCACATTTGAATCTGAAATGGTTCTGGGGATCAACTCCACACCATCTGCCCTCGCCCTGACATGGGGATTGATATCCGTAATAACTCTGTCGGCTAATTCTATTTTTTCGGTTTTCTCTATTGAAAGGGCTCTAATCTGCTGGTTTAAAAGTTCAATTAATTTATTCTGCTCAACTTCAAAATGTTTTTCCAATCTAATTTTTATCTCTTCAATATCTGTTTGTGTCTTTCCTGTAGCTGACATAGACATCTGTTTGACAACTTCTTTCTGTTCCTCAATCATTTTATTTATGTTTTTTGCGACTTTTTCTTCAAGTTCTCCACCTTCTTTTTTTGCTTCATCCAGCCTCACTGTAAATTTTTCCCCGAGTTCTTCTAACTGATACTGATGTTCACCTGAAGCAGAATAAACCCTTCTTAAAACAATTATAAGAATAACTCCAACAGCAATAAACCCTATACAGCCTGCTCCGAATAAAAAAACTAATTTTTTTTGTTTCTTTCTAATAGTATTTGTAAATTGTTCAATTTCTCCTAAAGACTTCTGAAGTTTTTCCTTATGTTCTTTTAAATCTTTTTTTAATCTATTTCTTTCGGAAGTTAAACTGTTCAAGCGGTTCCTGAACACATTTTTTTGAGTGCGTTCTTTTTCAACTTTTTCCTGAAGAGCATCAACTGCTATTTCGGATTCTCTTGCGGATACTGCTTTTGCCCCTAATTTTTTATTTACTTTAGACAGCATGTTAATAACTTCACTGTCGTCAGGCTGTATTTCATTTGCTCTTTCAAAATATTGTTTAGCATCTTTAAATTTACTGTTATTATATTGCCTCTTTCCTTCTTCAACAATAGATTTATATAGCAGCTTTTCAGCCTTCTCATTATTTTCAAGTTCAAGTACGCGTTCAAAATCCTGTATTGCGCCTATATAATCTCCTCTCAAGTACTCCTTAACAGCGCGGTCAATTAAATCGCCGCTCTCGGCATAAGTTACTTTATACACAGCAAAAAGCACCAGTACAATATTAATTATTTTTTTACTATTCATTTAATTTTATTACTTCCTTCAACCTGTTATATAAACCTTCAACTTCTTTTGAATCAGGATTAACCTTTAATGCTTTAATAAGCTCTTCTTCCGCCTCCATATACTTCCCCTGTTCTAAGAAAACACCTGCATTTAATATACACTCAAGATAATAAACTTCTTCATAATTTGGAGCTAACAGTTTTAAATTTTGATGCTTTATAAGCGCCTGCTCCAGTCTTCCCTGATAATAATCCATTAAGATTTCCTTTTTCAGCTCTTCTGCACTGCCTAATTTTTCTTCCCTTACTTTGTTTAACCAATTCTCAATATCCTGATTTAAACTCTCAATCTTTTCATCGGTTCCATATTTTTTAATATACTCATTTACTTTTTCTTTTGCTGCTGCGACTTCTCCCATATTAAGACACTTCAGTCCTTCAAAATACAATGTCTCTTTTCTTATATTTTCATCCTTTCTAATTAATTCTTCTTCTTTCCTTGTAAGCGTTAATCCGAATTTATATACACACTGAAAAAAGTGAACAATATCATCATACTCCGTAACAAGCGCATAATCAAAATTAATATTTTTAGATATTATACCTAAACCCAGACACCAGTGATCATCCTTAATGCCTCCTCTTATGGCAAATGCAGGATCAGGATAAAGCTCTATACCGTATACATTTGTAATTTTCATATCTGAAAATTTTTCTTCAATATCTTCTGCATAAATGTCTGTTACTAAATTAAAGTATCTTTTATGAAATATGCTGAAACCATAGTGAATATTACGGGTAGAACTTTTTTCAGGAGCTATTAAATTCTCTCCTTTTATCCCGACATTCAACCATTTAAAAGGAGCAATATGAATACCTGAATCAATTCCATAACCTCCGGTATATTCTCCTTCAAATGTTTTAGCCATTGCTTTTGCGGTAATACCCATGAAAAAACCCTTAAAAACTTTAGTGGAAAAACCAAAAGAATAATACTGAATATGGTTTGAATTATCTTTAATTCTCGCTTCTACCGATACGCCGAGACTTCCCATACGACGAAAAGGATACACATATTCCATATAACTAAAGTGCGACCCCTCGCTGAGATTGCCGTAAAATAGACTCAATCTCCCGTATGGATCATAAGCCATACTCCCTGGATTTATATATAATGAAGATGAACTATCATTAAGCGCAACCCCTGCTCCACCTAAAGCTTTTACTCTTGCATTTGGATTGATTTCAAAAAGCCACTCACTTGCAAAAACATTACACTGAAAAAGAAATAATACTAATAATAATCTTACATACTGCATTATAATATGATAACAAAATTAACCCATAATTTGCAATTTTAATATAATTCTTTTCTTGCCCTTATAAGATATTTCTTTATCTGAACATTGCGGGGATCATGCTTAAGCGCAGTTTCAAAATCTTCCGTCACCCTTTTCCAGTCCTTTCCCCAGAAAAGTACTCCTCTGTTGTAGTATGCCTCGGAATATGCAGGGACAAGTCCAATTGCCTTATTATAACTGGTAAGAGATGCTTGAAAATATTCTGCTTTTTTTGTATTCCTTAATTTTTTTTCATATATGGCGCCGAGATTGTTGTATATTTCTGCTAAATCTTTTTCAAAGAACTGTTTGCGTGTATATTGTTTTATCTTTTTCTCTAATAATTCTATGGCATTAATATAAAATTTTTCCGCTTCATCAATATTTCCTTCAAAGTAAAAACTGTAAGCTAAGTTTGAGTAAGCTTTGTATAGCAATGGATCTATCCTGACTGCTTTTTTATACATCTTTTTAGCATCTAAGACTTTTTTAATTTTAAAATATTCCATACCTAATCTATCATAAATTTGAGCATATAAACTTATAAAATCTTTTGTGAAAAAATCATAGTATCCAGAAATTTGATAGGTGCCTGTAAACCGGTACTTTTTATGAATTAGCGACACAACTTCATCCGGGTTAAATTCTGTATCTTTTTTAACAATCTTCAAAACAAGCCCAAATGGCTGAAGATTATATTTTTGAAAAAAATCTTTACTGAGTTCCGCTGCTGCTGACGGCGTAAGATAAACAGGAAATTTTTTAGAATATTCTTCATAAAACCACCTTATATAATTTTCGTCGCTGATGAATTTTTCTTTCCATTTTATCTCCGGGTAGTCCATTCTTAGTTTATCTCTATACCACCCGGCAGATAAAAGCCCCTTTGAAATTACTTTGACATCTTCTCTTACTTTATCAATATCCTTCTTATACCACAGTGAAAACATTGTATGATCTCTTCTCATTATTACTGCCGCATTTTTGCCCACAGTATTTAATATATTTAAAGCATAATCCTCTGCTACATAATTTTTACTTTGATCTACTTTACTATATGCATAATAAGCATTAAAAAACAATAATACTACTGCAAGCATGGGAATCATATACTTAAATAATTTTAAACTATTTATAATTTTTAAAATCCCGAAGCCTGCAAATAATGCTAATATCATCTCAGGCACCATGTAACTTACTTCAACTATTGAAACTGCATGTGGATTTACCGGCATCCTTGCCATATACAGGAAAAAAGGACCTGTCATTATAAAAATTGCAAGCAACATTAAAGTTCGTCTTATGTCTTTTTTTATACCCGCAAAAATTCCTGCCAGGGCAAAAATTAATCCTGCTATAGAAAGGTCTCTTGCTAATGCTTTTATAAATAACCACAAATGTGGAAAGAATACCTGTTTTATGGTAACTTCCCGTGATATTAAATCAAGAGTATGCCCGTAAGCAGTTCGGCTTACAACCTGCCAGAGACCTGAAAAATTTGATGGATCACCCCAGTTAATAAACGGCTGCGCACATGACCTGATTGGAAGATAAAAATAAACAGATACACCTATGAAGAAATACATCAGGATTTTCTTCCATATAATGTTACACCCTCCCCTACCCCCTCTCATCAAGGGAGGGGAAACAAATAATATGTATATCCCCATGGGCGCAATCGCAAATAATGATGTCAGGTGATTACCAAGCATTAAACCTGCAATAAAACTAAAAAGAATATATTTTCTTATTTGAATTAAATACAAAAGCAGGACTACAAACATCAGATTTAAAGAATACATTTCAGAGACTACTGACAGGTACCAGTTCATATATGAAAACCCTGCAAGCAGTCCTGAAAATATAGATGCCCAGATATTTTTAGTTAACTCAAAAACTAAAAGAACCACAAAGAATATAGCCATTGCTCCGGCAATACCTGAGAACAAATTCATACTCCATGCAGGGTTAATACCTGCTAATCCTCCTAATGTTATAAAGAATTTACCAAAAACCATATAAGTTGGATAACCCGGAGAATGGGCAATACTTAATGTGCAGGCAGAGGTTATCAGTTCCCCGCTATCCCTGTATGGAGGCACAGTTCTGCAGGAAGTAATCATATAGAATACTAAAACTAATACAAAGCAGCTCCATGCAGCAATATAACTATATCTTTTCACACTCTTCACACTCTATACTTCGCACTTACATATTCAATTGCCCTGGAAACACTGCTGATTTTCCCTTCAAATTGTGCTTTTAAAATATCTTTCAATATTATACCTACTGCTGGAGACGGGTTTAAATTTAAAATTTCCATAACTTTATTTCCTGAAATTACAGGTATCGGCGTGGTTTCTAAATTCTGTTTATATTTATTTAAAATTCTCAAGAATTCTTCATCTCCATTAATTATATACCTTGCCTTATAAATAATTTCTGTATTTTCTTTAAACAAAAGCCAGGTTTGGAAAATTTCTTTATTAAGACTTAAAATTTCTTTTAAAATTTTCTGGGTAGATTTTGAAATTTTCAATCTTTCTGCAATACCTTCATCTTTCCATATTATTGCAATCATTAATATAAACCGAAAAGTTAAAGGTATTTCAATACTGTTCCACCTCTTCATTATTTTTTTTATCTCTCTTGTCCCGGGATAAATATTTATAAAAATTTTATTATCAGCCATTTCTCTAATAACCCTGTCAATTTTATCCAGGGAAAACAATTTTTCTAATTCATGGCATATTCTCTCACTTTTCTCATTTTTTAAACCATCTACTGATTGTAATATGAGGTTCTCTAAATCATCTGTAAAATTAAACTTCAATTCTTCTTTTAATCTATACGCTCTTATTATCCTGATATAATCATCTGAGAATATATTTAAAGATGTTGGTTTAAGTAATTTTAAATTTATATCTTTTAACCCTTCAAATGGATCAATGATATTGTCTTTAAATTCTTTATCAAATAAATCTTTAAGCTCTATTGCCATTGAATCGCAGGTAAAATCTCTTTTTGCTAAATTCTCTTTAATATTTTCCTCTAACTTTATAAAATCCCATTTAAAGCCATGCTTTTCAACCCTGTGAAGCATGTTAAGTATGTAATAATTACAGCTAAATTTATCAGCAAAATCCCGTGCTGCATCTATATTTTCTATAACAAAATCCACATCAGAGCTTTCCTGCCCCATTACTAAATTTCTTATGTATCCTCCGACGACAAAACACTTTCCTGTATTTAATTTGTTAATTAATTTTAAACTTTCTTTTAAAATTTTATTTTTACTCATCTTTATCACCGATTTATTATACTATGTTAATTTCAACAAATCAAAACGGAAATTTTTATTTTGACTTGACAAAAACTTGGCAATAAGATATGGAAAAGAAAACAGGAACGGTTCCGATATTATTGAAAAAATTTTAGAAAATCTATTACTGAGAGAGGAGGTAATGTCCATGAATTTATATTTAGTACAACATGCCGAGGCAAAACAAAAGGATGAAAGCGCTGAGAGGCTGCTCACAGAAGAAGGACAGGCTGACATCAGGAAGGTGGCGGCATTTATCGTGAAGCAAACGAATATCCATGTGAACAGTATTATGCACAGCGGGAAAACAAGGGCCGGGCAGACAGCCGAAATTCTATCTGAGCATTTGAATCCTTCCGATGGTATTAAGGAAGCGGTGGAATTAGAACCTCTTGCCGATCCTTCAACATGGGCGGATCGCCTATCTGAAGAAAAAGAAGATATCATGTTAGTGGGTCACTTGCCTCACCTGAGGAAACTATCAGCTCTACTGCTATGTCAGGATGAAAGTAAAACCATAGTAAATTTTCAGACGGGCGGGATTGTTTGTCTTCTCAGGGATGAAGCAGGCAACTGGTCAGTCCGCTGGATGGTAATTCCAGAAATATTAAACTAAGATATACGGGTTCTTAGGTACAGCGTCTAAAAGAAGCCTGGTGTAACTACTTTCAGGGAAATCAATTACTTTTGAAGTATTTCCATACTCCACAACCTCTCCACTTTTCATAACCATAATATTATGAGAAATCATACTCACCACTTCTATATCATGTGAGATGAAAATAATTGTTAAATTCATCTTCTCATTTATATCAATCAGAAGGTTTATTATCTGCGCCTGAATGGAGATATCCAACGCTGATACAGGTTCATCCGCGATAAGGATATCCGGTTTAAGAGATAGGGCTCTTGCAATTCCGAGTCGCTGTCTCTGCCCGCCGGAAAATTGATGTGGATAACTTAAGGTATTAATATCTTTCATTCCTACTTTTTCTAATATTTCTTCAACCTCAGGGTTACTTACAGTTGACATTTTAACTGAATTTCCTTTAGATATTGCTTCCCTTAACATATACTTAACAGTGAGTTTAGGATTGAGTGAGTTATAAGGATTTTGAAATACCATTTGAGCTGAAGAATTTGCCTTTCCCCATATCAGTTCACCTGAGGTAAGTTTTTCAAGACCACAAATTATTTTTGCCAGAGTTGTCTTTCCACTTCCTGACTCTCCAACTATTCCAAGAATCTCACCTTTACCAACTTTAAAATCAACTTCTCTTAATGCTTTTAATATATTAAGGTCTGCCCCGAGAAAACCTTCCCTGATATATTCTTTTATAATTTTTTGACCTTCTAATATATACATCTTGAAAAATGACCAGATTCTACCTCTTTAATACTTGTCTCATTCTGCAGACACTCGTCCTTCCTGCTTTTACACCTTGGAGCAAAACTACATCCCTCCGGTAAATTCAGAGGATCCGGAACATTACCTGAAATAGGTGAAATTTTTTTTCCATGTTTTGAAATATCAGGAAGAGCATTAAGGAGACCTTTAGTATAAGGATGGAGAGGGTTGGTAAATATTTCAGATGAAGCGCCGTATTCTACAAATTTCCCAGCATACAATATATATATCCTGTCAGCAAATTCAGAAACTAAATTTAAATTATGGGATATAAAAATAAGGCTGAGATTCAGTTTCTCTTTTAAAATCTTTAGATTTTCAATGATTTTTTTTTGAATTGTAACATCTAAATTGCTTGTAGGCTCATCAGCAATTAAAACTTCAGGTGAATTTAATAACGCCATAGCTATACTTACTCTCTGTAACATCCCGCCGGAAAGCTGATGTGGATATAAATCAACAATACTTTCATATGGCAGGTGAACTTCCTTGAGTCTTTTTTCTATTATCTCCTTTTGAACAGAGCTACCCGGGTGATGCACTGAATATGTTTCTTTTAATTGTTTTCCTATTTTTATCACAGGGTTAAGTGTATTATAAGGGTCCTGTAAAATCAGTGAAATTTTATCGCCTCTTATGTTTCTCATCTCATCTTTAGAAAGGTTTCTTAAATTTATTACTTCTTCATCAAGATATAACTTTATATCACTGCAATATACCCTGCCTTCTGTCCTGTCAATAATGTCAAGCAGAGCTAAAGCAAGTGTAGATTTACCGCAACCTGACTCACCCACAACACCGATACATTCACCTCTTCGGAGAGTTAAGCTCACTCCGCGAAGTGCCGGGATTACACCTCTCTCAGAAAAATATTCTACTTTTAAATCTTTTATTTCAAGGATGTTTTTCAACTTCTTTTATACTCATCTAATTGCACAGCAATTTGTAGTTGCCTCAATTTATTGAGCAACTACACTTTCACTTTTCTTGTTCGCGGGTCAAGGACATCTCGCAATCCTTCCCCGATTAAATTAAATGCAAAAACAGTAACAAATATTGCTATCCCGGGGAAAAACATTAACCACCATACCTGCTGGCCTATATAATCTTTTCCTGTAGTCAGAATGTTGCCCCATGAAGGATTTGGCGGCTGAACGCCTAAACCAAGAAATGAAAGAACAGACTCTGTCAATATAGCCGAGGCAATACCAAGAGTTGCTGTTATTATAACAGGAGCTATAACATTAGGAAGCATATGGACAAATAAAATTCTTGCTTTACTAAATCCCATCATTTTTGCCGCCTGCATAAACTCTCTTTCTTTTATACTTAACGCCTCCCCTCTTACATACCGGGTTAAACCGGGCCATGAAGTTATGCCAATAACAATCATAACATTCACAATATTGGGTTCAAGAAAAGTTATTACCATTAAAATTAAAAACAAAGTTGGAAAACAAAGCATAATATCAACTGCTCTCATTATAATCCTATCGCTCCATCCGCCGTAAAATCCTGCTGCCAGTCCAAGCGGAACACCTATAAAAAGAGCAATTCCAACCGAGATAAAACCGACCATAAGCGAGACTCTGCTGCCCCATATTACCCTTGATAACACATCTCTGCCAAGGTCATCTGTTCCCATAATATGAATACTGTCAGGTGGCTGTAATCTGTTACCGAGATCCTGCGCTACAGGAGAATACCGTATAAGTACCGGACCAAAAACTGCAGTCAGAAAAAGTAGGCCGATAACAATAGAACCTATCAAAATCATTTTATTTTTAAACAGCCGTTTTTTTATCATTTTTTATATCTTATCCTCGGGTCCACAGCAGCATAGCCAATATCTGCAAACAAATTACCTATCAGCGTCATTACCGCCATCATAACCCCGACTCCCATTACAACAGGATAATCTCTTGACATAATTGCATTATAAGCAAGCCTTCCCATACCGGGCCATGAAAATATTGTTTCAAAAATAACCGAACCGCTCATAAGAACAGGAACAAGTAACCCGAGCATCGTTACCACAGGTATAAGGGCATTCCTGAGAGCATGGACAAGAATAATTTTTTTCTCCATTATTCCCCTTGCCCTGGCTGCTTTTATAAAATCCTGTCTTATAACTTCTAACATAGAAGAACGCAGATACCTTGAGATAAATGCAAGTCCTCCTACAGCAGAAGTTACTACAGGAAGAACAAGATGTTTTGATATGTCTAAAATCTTCTCCCAACCGGCAAGGAAATCATAATTAACTGATGTCATCCCTGAAACAGGCAGCCATCCTAACTTTACTCCAAAAAAATACATTAACACAAGTGCAATTGCAAAAGTTGGCATAGAATATCCTATAAACACTAAAACCGTGAAAAATTTATCAATAAACAAATTATGTTTTACAGCAGAAATTATCCCTATTGGAATGGCTATGCAAAATATAACAATTAATGACAGTACATTTAAAAGGATGGTAGCCGGAAGTCTTTCTAAGATTTTATTAATTACTTTTCTTCCATCCTTGAAAGACCTGCCGAAATTAAAAGTTACAACCCTCTTAAACCAGTTGAAATACTGCACATGAAGCGGCTTATCCAGGCCATATGCCTTGTATAATCTTTCCTGTGCCCTGGCATCTACATCAGGGCTCATCTTTACTGAATCTACAGGCGAACCTGGCGTAAGATGCATTACAAAAAAACTAATCAGTGTAATGCCAATTAAAAGCGGAACAAGAAGCATTAACCTCTGTAATATATATTTTCTCACTTAAATAGTTTCCAGCATACCTGTTTTCTTTAATCTTTTATAAATACCAATGCCGACAATAATTTTAACAATATCACCTGGAATGAACGGGACAGCCCCAATTAAAGCTACTTTAATAAATGAGAGTCCTAAAACAACTTTTAACTGAATAATGCCCATTACATATATTACTGCCATGCCTGCAACCATACCTAATATGTCATGCCCATTCTCCACTAACAGACCGCAAATATATGCTCCAATAACAAAACCAATGAGATAGCCGCCTGTAGGTCCGAATAAAAAACCAATACCACTTCCACCCTTTGAAAAAACAGGTAATCCTGCCACGCCTAAAAGAATATATGCAAACTGGCTGAATAAACCCCTGTGTCTCCCAAGTATTGCTCCTGATAAAATACAAAAAAGAGTTTGAAGTGTAATAGGTACAGGAGAAAACGGTAACGGCACTACTATTAAAGCGCCTATTGCTGTAAGCACTGCAAAAAGCGCTATTAAAACTAAACTTCCTACATTCATATTTTCCCTCCTAAAGCAAACTTTCTCACAGCCTCAGAATAAAGTTTGTGTTCTTCTTTTAATACCCTTTCAGCAAGCATATGAGGAGTATCATTCTTCTTAACAGGCACTTTCTTCTGTAATATTATTTGACCGTGGTCATATTCCTCATCTACTATGTGAACAGTACACCCTGAATACTTCTCTCCGCTTTTTAAAACTTCCTCATGCACTTTTATTCCATACATTCCCTTTCCGCCAAAAGAAGGAAGCAATGCAGGATGAATATTCATTATTTTATTTTTATATGCTTTTATTATATTTGCGCCAAGTTTTAAAAGAAACCCTGCAAGACATATTAAGTCTACATTTTTTTTATTGACTTCTTTTAATATTTCTGCAGAATATTCTTCTTCATTCTTGAAATCTTTTTTCTCTATTATTACAGTATCAATATTCTCTTTTCTTGCTCTCTCAAGTGCATATGCGCCCTGTCTGCTTGAAATTACCAGGACAATTTCACCTGGGATAAACCTTGACTTACAACTATCAATTAATGACTGTAAATTTGTCCCTCCTCCGGATACTAAAACTGCTATTTTAATCACAAACCTGCCCTATTACTTTTCCACCTATCGTATTTAAAACAACTTCCTCATCTTTTTCTTCTATTACCAATATCATCCCCCAGCCCATATTAAAAACACTTTCCATTTCAACCCTGCTTACTCCTTTTTTTTCAATAATATCAAATATTTCAGGTAAAGTATGCGGAAAAATTTTTCCTTTCAAACCTACGGGCAACAATCTTCTTAATGCTCTGTTTATCCCTCCGCCGGTAACATGCGCCATACTCTTTACCGACGAAATTAACAGTTTTTTTCCATTTTCAGAATTTACAAATACCGAATAAATTTCTGTTGGCTTTAAAATTAAATCCTTATATTTCTCAAGCTCATTTTTATTGAAAATTTTTCTGACTAAAGAAAAACCATTTGAATGAATACCATTTGATTTCAAGGCAACAATTAAATCCCCTTTTTTTATCTGTTCTTTTTTAAATTCCTTTAAAATAACACCGCAGGCAAAACCTGCTAAATCATAATCGCTGTCTTTATACATACCCGGCATCTCTGCTGTCTCGCCGCCAATTAATAGACACCCAACCTTTTTTAATCCATTTTCAATACCTTTAAGAACATTATTAAAGATATCCTTATCTAACTTTGAGCAGGAAAAATAATCAAGGAAAAACAGTGGCTGCGCACCACCTGCTATTAAATCATTTACACTCATAGCTACTAAATCTTCTCCTACAACCTCGTGTTTTCCAAACTCAATAGCTAAATTAATTTTAGTGCCCACTCCGTCACAGGTTGCTGCTAATTTATAATCTCCAAGAGGGAAAACGCCTGCATAATCACCTATTGCAGGAAACCTTTTTTTTAAATCAGTGACCAGGCTTTCCGCTTTTTCTACATCCACACCACTTTTTTTACGCCCACGCTGATTATTAACATAGCGCAGACCCTGCAAGGCTCCATAGTACAATATAAAGTTGTGCCCTCTAACGGAATACCATATTTTGCCGCCTGACAAATTGCATTCTGCTCAGCGTGGATCGTCCTGACACAATGCCGGCTGATCGATCCGTCGTCGTTAATCACCTTTTTTAATAAATGTCCAGCTTCGTCGCAATGGGGAAATCCGGGCGGAGAGCCCACATAGCCGCTGCATAAAATCCTCTTGTCTTTTACTATTAAGCAGCCGCTTTTCCCTCTGTCACAAGTGGCTCTTTTAGCTACTTCATCAACTGAAATTCTTAATCCATCACCTACTAAAGATAGGGGGTTATTCAATTGTTCGGGTACAGATCCTGGGTCATTTACTTTTCCATCAGTATACATTGCAGCAACTGCATCAAGGTGTTGTCTAGTAAGAAGCCGTCTATCTTCAAGCTCAGCAGGAGGTACTCTATCTACACGAGTCAATGCTCTCAAGAAAGCTGTAGCATAAGCTTTAGATTCAGATTTAACTTCCTTTCTTTTTTTCTTTTCATTTCCCCCTTTTTATAGTACTCATTATCTGCTAATATATTTTTCCTTTTTAATTAAGGACATTTTTAAATCAAAATAAGTGTCTCTTTGGTATATATTCACGGCATAGAACATTTTACTACCATGTAAGATCTTTTAAAAATGAAACACTAATTGGCAAGTTTAATTTGTGATGCCCTTGACTATAGTGTCCGTAAAGTCTATATTTCATTTTTGGTAAACTTTGGTCAATCGTTGCTTTGAAATGATTTAACATTAATCTTATC
>JAIVZN010000051.1:0-12864 GCA_048634875.1 Deltaproteobacteria bacterium
TCATCTACAGGTATATTTAACTTCTCTGAGATTTTGTTTTTCAATAAAGATTCTTCTTCATCAAGATGTAATTTAATTTCTGTTATTCTTATCATTTTATTTGCTCTTTTTTATTTTTTCTATTGCTTCAGACTCTATCCAGCCGCTCTTTTTGCGGTTAAGCCGTATATGGCTCCAATCACCTTCCTGCCTGAGTATCCTTGCCTGAATGCCTTCGGTCAACTCAAAAGCAACTGCGCCCGAATATGACGGGCTGTACCGTACTTCTGTTTTTTGCACTACAATAATACCCTTCCGGATGTTTTTCCTTACATAATAGCTCTTAGTAAAGAAAAACATAGATATTAAAAAGATTACTCCAAAAATAGCTGAAGTCATATATGCGGTTTTTCTAAATGAAAATTTAAAAATAGATATACCAAGAAAAATACAAATTATATAAAATAAAATTACCGTATTAAAAAACCATGTGCCTGTACTGAAAATATCCCTGACAATTATGTAAAGTTTTTCGTACCATAGATAATTTTCTTCGGGCTGCCGGACGTCCAGCACTGTTTTAACAAAAGTTATATTCGCAAAAAGGTCCTCATAGTTTGGAATCAATTTCCTTGCCCGGTCGTAATTAAGCAGCGCTTTTCCATTTTCTCCCATCTTGAAATAAGCGTTGCCTAAATTGTAATAAAGGTTTCCGCCTTTGACACCACGGGAAACAATCTCTTCATAAAGGCCGGCCGCTTCTACATAATTACCTTCCGAATACTGCTTGTTAGCTTCAAAAAACATATCTTCCTCATAACCGGAAACAGCAATCATACGAGCTGATAATATGATTAAACAGATAAATAGAAGGTTCCTCACAGATTTCATTTCAATGTCCTCTCCAGTGCTGTAATTAAATTTTTGACTGTTTTGTAATCTTCATTAAGCCTGTCCTTATCAGGCCGAACAGACGAGAAAAGCACTTCTTCAAAAGTACGGTACAGGCCTTTCAATTTCTCTGCCGAGGCGCTGTCAAATCCGCGTTCTGTCAGCTCATTAACAATTTCAGATGTGATTCCTGCTTCCGGCCGGTTAAGTTTATCAGCAAGATAACTGTTTAATCCCTTGGAAATGGAATCATAGAACTCCCGTATATTCTCCTCTTGCATGGCTTTTTCGGCATTCTGAAAATATGTTTTAATATTCTTAAAAGCCCTTCTGCTCCGCGCAAAACCTATATCGGTCTGAAATTTTTCGCGTCTTTTATTCCATATAAACAGTCCTGCAAGGACAAATACCGGCAGACCAAAACTCCCCAGCCATGTTACCAGCCTCTCGTAAAATTCTCCGCCGGGTTTATTAATCCTGCCCAGGCCGGTTTTAATATAGTGTATATCCCTTGTTATAACCTTTAATTCTTTTTTTTCTTCTTCTCTGCCTGTCTCAGGTTCAAGCGCTATCACTTTCACCTCGGTTACTTTTTCGCCTTTAGCTACACGCACTTCAAACGGCCCCCTAACAATTATCTGGTACTGCCCCTTTCTTGGATTGAAAAAGGCAAATGTGATCCGTGGTACTTTAAAGTTACCCCTATGCCTCGGTATCAGTACTTTCTCGAATATTTTTTCTCCTGTTACTTCTCCTCCTTTTTGAGACACATTTACTTTGCTCTCCGGCTCATAACTTTTAAACTCCGGCATTTCAGGAAAATCAGGAAGCTCAAGCTGTTCGATATTTCCCGATCCGGAAACTTTCATTGTAACTGTTATAGGTTCGCCGACCTTTAATGATGTTGGTTTTATGTCCACCGTAAAATTAAAATCCCCGACAGCTCCGTTATATCCGGAGGGTTTACGCGCGGAAGGAACCTCCCTCACAGTAATTCCGAGAGGCTCCGAGCGGGTAGCAAACGGCTTGGTTATAGCGTTCCTTCCAGTTCCGGAAAAATCATCAAACGATGAATCAAAGAAATCATCAAAAAAACCACGCCGTCTTGCTCGTTTGTACCCGGTAATAACATTGCACTTCAGAAAAGAACTTTCAAGCGTATAAAAACCGACAGCAATAGGGGTAAGTATCTTCTGAAAACTTATCACAGCATAAGGCTGCCCTTTATATATATCTCGCTTTTTTAAGGCCGCTACCTGCTGGTTGCCGTTTATTATCAGTTTCTGGTAACTTTTGCTTTTATCAAGTTCCGGGTCAGTAACAAGAAAATTCTTCAGAGCGTCAAGCCAGGGGATATTGAGGCGGTATTTGGCTATATCCTTATTCATGTACCATTTAAAAGTTACAAGTATTTTTTCACCCAGATATACATCTTTTTTATCCGCTTCTATCCTGATAAAAATATCCTGGCTCTTCGCCGACCTGTCCAGCACTTTTATCTGAAAAGCCTGTGTCCTGTAAGCCCTGCCGCCCAGGTTAATCTGAAAAGAAGGGATATCAAATGTGCCTGCTTTTTTGGGAGTCAGTTCATAATCAAAATTATAACCGCCTCCTGAGGAACTGCTCTGGACTTTTTTACCTTGAATAATAACCTGAAAACTTGAAAATGATTCCTGTCTCACGCCCCGGAATTTAATGTTAAAATCCGGTACGGCAGGCAGCTCGGGCGTTTCGGGATTGGAAACACCGCGGGCTGTTATCGTAAAAATAACGCTGTCGCCAAGAAGCACTTCCCTCTGGCTGATGGAAAAAGAAACCTCCGGTTCAGCGCCATGTATTAACAATGTGCGAAAGAATATTATAGCAGTAAAAAAGACTATTTTCTTAAAGTTCCTGAAGATTCTGTCAACTGAAAAAACCCTAAATCCTAAGTCCGAAATCCTAATATATTTACCAGTCTTTTTCAACATATGTTCCCCTGCCGCGCTCGGAACCCTGCTGCTCGGGTGGAGTAAAGTTCTTCTGGTTCTGCTCAAAGGCAGACAGGAACTTTTGGGCTTCTTCCTTACTCATTTCTTTTTTATCTTCAGGCCTGGATCCTTCTGCCTGCTCGCTTTTGTTCCCACCTGCTTCTTTGCCTTCTTTATCTTTTTTCTCTTTTTCATCTTCTTCCGTCAGAGCTGCCCCGGAACCCTGCTGTTTATCTTTATCGCCTCCATCCTTCTTGCCGCTTTTCCCTGCCTGCTGTTGCTGCTGGCGCCGGGACTGTTCCTGCATCGCTTTCTGCATGGTCTCCTTAGCCTTTGATAACATCTCTTTTATCTTTCTTTTGGTATATTCAATATTATATTTTGTATCCAGGTCATCAGGGTTTCTTTCAAGCGACTGTTTATAATATTGGAGAGCTTCCTTTAACTGCCCCTGCTGGAAAAGCGAGTTCCCTGTATTATACAGAGCCCTGGCCTCAAAATCAACATCACCTTTTTCCATGGATTTCCGGAAAGCGTCTATTGCTTCCTTGTATTTTTTCTGGCGATAGTAGACTGTCCCCATGTTAAAAAATATTTCAGGACTTGCGGGATTCTCAATCTGGGCGTCATTGTATTTTGTCAAAGCCTCGTCAAAATTCCCATCATCAAAAAGCTTATTTCCTTCGGCTATCTTCTTTGAGAGCCCCGCTGACGCCAGAGACGGCATGACTGACAATAATATTAGTGAAAAAATAATGCGTTTCATTACACCGCTGCCCCCTTCTTAGTAGTCTTTTTCCTCTCACTCAGCACGGCTTCAAAAACAAAGAAAAATACCGCAATAAAGAGCGGCCACTGGTACCTGTTCCCAAACCACTTCTGCTTTGAAGATTCAAGCTCCCTTTTTTCCATTTTTGAAACTTCATCCCTGTAAATCTCTTCAAGCGGGAAACTTCCCACTCCTATGCTTCCTTTCTTTCCTCCTGTCATAAGAGCGATCTTCTGGAGAAGCACGGTATCCAGCTTGGAAAGCACTACCCTGCCGTCGGAGTCCTTCACGAAACTCTTCCGGCCTTTATCATCATAATACGGAATAGGCGCGCCCTCTTTTCTGCCTATCCCTATAGTAAATATCACTATACCCTGTTTCTTTGCTTCTCTCACAGCCTCCATAGCCCTACCCTTTAAGTCTTCGCCGTCTGTAATTAAAATCAACACCCTGTGCTTCTTTTCATGTCCTTCATACGCCCTGACAGATTTAAGTATTGCCTCCCCTATATCTGTGCCTCCCAGAGGAATTGAGCCCACACTTAGGTTATCCAGGAAGAGTTTCGCTGTGCCGTAATCCAGGGTAAGCGGGCAGTGCAGAAACGCGCTCCCTGAAAAAGCCACTATACCTATACGGTCGCCTGTCAGTATATTTATCAGGCTCTTGATTTCTCTTTTAGCCACTTGGATCCTATTAGGTTTTATATCCTCTGCCAGCATGCTTTTTGACACATCAATAGCAACAACAATATCCAGTCCCCTGCGTTTTACCTCCTTCCATAGAAAACCCCATTTCGGCTGCACAAGGGCGATTATTACAAACAATACCCCGGATAGGAATAACACAGGTTTCAGCCTCTGTTTCGCAAAACTGACCGAATTCAGCAGATGTTTTAACATATCATCATTTGCGAACTTGTGAAGCGCTTTTCTTTTAGAACTGAACGCCCACATATAAAAAAGCGTCATAACCGGAATTAAGAAAAGCAGCCATAAATAATCTAAATTTCCAAACCTCAATTTAAACTCCCCTTTTTTGCCTACACAAAAATGTTTGGATATTGATATTTGTTTGTGTTTTGGAATTTGTTACTTGTAATTTATCCATTTTACTCTTCAATCTTTCTCACGGCAGCGTCCTGAAACGCGTGTAGCGCAGTATCACTTCAAGTAAAAGAAGAATCAATGCAGCTAACACGAATTTCGGAAAAAGCTCCCGGTATTCAATATAAGACTTTATTTCTATCTTTGTCTTCTCAAGTTTGTCAATCTCGTCATAAATCTGCTTTAATTTCCCGGTATCCGTTGCCCTGAAATATTTTCCGCCGGTCGTCCGGGCTATACTTCCCAACGACTCCTCGTTTATATCAATGACGGCCCACTGGTATACCTTGTTCCCGAAAAAATCCTGGGCAGGGAAAGGCACCCTGCCTTTTGAGCCCGCGCCTATAGTATATATCTTCACGCCTAATGCCTTTGCAAGCTCGGCAGAATTAGCAGGGTCAACCTTGCCGGCATTGTTTACCCCGTCAGTCAGAAGTATCACTACTTTGCTCTTGCTCTGGATATCTTTTAAACGCGCAAGCGCGGTCGCCACTCCGTCGCCTACTGCTGTCCCGTCTTCAATCATCCCTATATCTATTTTCTCCAGAAAATTAAGCAGAATACCGTAATCAAGAGTAAGAGGGCACTGCATGTACGCCCTGCCAGCAAACACAACAAGACCTATCCTGTCGTTTGACCTCTTTTTAATAAAATTGCTAACCACATTCTTTACAACTTCAAGCCTGTTCATTCGCTGGCCGTTTAAAATAAAGTCTTCGGCCATCATGCTTCCCGAAACATCTATTACCAGCACAATATCTATACCCTCGGATTCAATCTCGGTCTCTTCAATACCTTTCTGCGGCCTCATCAACCCTACTACCAGCAGGCAAATTGCAATAATCCTCAACCCAACCAGTATGTGCCTGACTTTGAGAGAGAGAGAGGCTGTTAGCCTTTTCAGGTTCCCTACAGAAGAAAATTTTATATGGCCCCTGGGCTGCCACTTTAAATACACAGCCAATATCAGCGGAACAAGCAGAATAATCCAGATAATATTTCCAAAATCGCTGAAAATCATGTTTAGTTCATAGTTCTTGGTTCATACCAACAAACTCCCGAATATAATATTCCATAAATTATTAACAACCACCTTTCTGCTTTTATCACTTTAGTGACTCATAGTCCGCTATATAATTTTCCTCAACTGGTTTGGTTTCTTGGACAAACCTGCGGGTCGTATCGATCAACTTCCCGCACTCTGCCTTATCCGGCTCGAATTTCGCATATTTAACCATATCGCAATGCAGCAAATACTCTTTCAGAAGCTTAATATATTTATTTTCAAGAGCGTCAGATTTTGTGACATTATCCAGAAATTCCTCGGTAGTCTGTTCCGGCGCCCTGAGAGAAAACCTGCCTTCAAGGTATCTCCTGAGCACATCCGATACCATATAGTAATACTCCTTAATTTGCCCTTTTTTTATAAGATTCATGCTTTCTATCTTTTCAAGTTCTATAAGAGCCTGCTCATGCGCCGGACACGGCGGTTCTATCTTTTCTTTTGACTTTCTTCGTTGGTATAATATCCATGCTACCAAGCCAGCAACTACAAGCAGTGCGCAGGATATGATAACCGCAGGGGGGATACTGAACGGAATGTATATCGGGAATTTAATATCGCGTAGCCCTTCGCCTTTATTATCATCTCCTATCACGCTTTTAACCTCCACAAAGATTTCAGGAGATTTCAAGGTATGGATTTCTCCCTGCGGTGTCTTGACTCTTGCGAACTGCGAAGGTATGACATAAGATCCCATAGTGTAAGTGTCCATAACATACCACTGTCTGACTTTCACGCGGTTCCTGCCTGATTTTATAGGTTTGTCCTTGCCGAAATCCCTAACCGCAAAACCGCCGAGGTTGGAAGTGTATGAAGGAAAGGAGATTTCCATTGACCGGTCAACATCAATCTCCATTGTATACTTTATCTTATCCCCTATGGTGATAATGGACTTGTCAGCATATGCCCGGAATTCCACCAGGCTTTTCCCGCCATGTGAAGTCCCTTCTTTTTTCTTATCAGAAATCTTGCTCTTGTTCCCATCAATGGACCCATTCTTTCTGTCTTTTTCTTTCCGGTCATTATCAGCCGGCGCTTTACCAAGAGATTTATCATCAACAAATTTCACGCTCTGGGGAGTACCTGACTGTCCCTGCTGCCCGGCGTATCCTGTATTATTGTTATTCAGCAGGCTGTATATATTTATAAATGCGAGTAAGATTAATACTCTTTTCATCTAAAAAAATCCTAAACTCTAAATTTGGTACTTTCATTACCTCAGCTTTGCCCTTGCCCTGAAAAACCTCATCAGCGGGTCAAGATAAGGCCTGTCTGTGTCAACAGTTATAACATCCACGTCTATTTTTCTGAAATGCCTGTCCCTTTCTGATTCTTCCTTTCCTGAAAGAACAGTTAATCCTTTTCTTATATTCGGGTCAGAAGTGTCAACCATTAATATTTCCCCTGTCTCAGCGTCTTCAAGCTCAATAATACCTATATCCGGCAAATCTCTTTCGCGTGGGTCCTTAACAGACAATGCTATTACATCATGTCTTTTATTGGCTATCTGCAGGGCGCGTTCATAATCGGTGGCTATAAAATCGGACACAAGAAAGGCTACGGTGCGCCTTTTATTGACAGAGCTTAGGAACTCAAGAGCAGCATTAATATTAGTCCCCTTATGGCAGGGCTCATAAGAAAGCACTTCACTGATGACATGAAGCACATGTTTTTTCCCCTTCTTGGGCGGTATATACTTTTCAACTTCATTTGTAAATATGATCAATCCCACCTTGTCATTGTTTTTGATCGCTGAAAATGCCAGAACCGCGCATAATTCAGCGGAAAATTCGCTTTTTAGCTGCCCTTTTGAGCCGAACTGACCCGAAGAGCTGGCATCCACCAGGAGCATAACTGTAAGTTCGCGCTCTTCAACGAATTTCTTGATAAAAGGCCTGCCCATGCGCGCTGTAACATTCCAGTCAATGGTGCGTATCTCGTCGCCGGGCTGGTATTCGCGCACTTCGTCAAACTCTATGCCCCTGCCTTTGAAGGAGCTGTGGTATTCTCCCGCGAGGCTGTCATTGACAAGCCGCGATGTGTATATCTGTATCCGCCTTACTTTTTTTAGAAGTTCCTTTGTAATCATAAGTATCCCTCGTGAAGCGTAAAGTGTAACGAAATTTCCGGTTTACGCTTTACTTTCATATTATGGTACTACAACTGTATCAAACACCTTATTTACAATATCTTCCGAAGTTATGTCATCAGCTTCGGCCTCGTAAGTCACAATTACCCTGTGTCTGAGCACATCCAGTCCTATATTCTTTATATCCTGAGGAGTCACGTACCCCCGGCCCTGAATAAAAGCATACGCCTTGGAAGCCAGAGTCAGGTATATTGTAGCGCGCGGAGACGCCCCGTATTCAATATATCCCTTTGTGTTGAGTTTATATGCCTCGGGCTCGCGCGTAGCCATCACAAGGTCAACAATATATGCCTGGAGTTTCTCGTCAATATATATTTTATCGACAAGCTCCCTGGCTTTAAGGATATCTTTTAGCTTGATTGCGGAATTCACACGCATATCTTTGTTTACCTTTGCCATGCGTTTGAGTATCTCCAGCTCCTCCTTTTTGTTAGGGTAGGTTATATTGAGCTTAAGCATAAACCTGTCAACCTGCGCCTCAGGCAATGGATATGTTCCTTCCTGTTCAATCGGGTTCTGCGTAGCCAGAACAAGGAAAGGATCCGGCAGACTGAAAGTTTCTTCTCCTATTGTTACCTGATGTTCCTGCATGGCCTCCAAAAGCGCGCTCTGGACCTTTGCAGGCGCGCGGTTTATCTCGTCCGCCAGTATAATATTTGCGAATACAGGACCCTGTTTAACTGAAAAACTTGAGTCCTTGGGATTGTAAATCTGGGTGCCTATAAGATCGGCAGGCAGAAGGTCAGGCGTAAACTGTATTCTTTTAAAAGAGGCCTGCACAGCTCCGGCAAGGGTAGATACGCTGAGCGTTTTTGCCAGACCAGGAACTCCTTCCAGAAGTACATGCCCGTTAGCTAAAAGCCCCACCAATAGCCTGTCAATCAGGTACTCCTGCCCCACTATCAACTTATGTATCTCATCCCTTAACTTTGAGATAAAGACACCTCCTGCCTTTATCTTATCGTTTAATTCCTGTATCTCTTCATGTCTCATTATATTAACCTCCCTGTTTAGTTTTCAGTTCATAGTTCGTAATGCGTAAGTTTTTCCTGCTCGTTCTTTTCAGGCAGATATCCTGAAAAATGCACTTTTTCCTCCATATTCATCCACTAATCACCTTCTATTATATATTTGCTGAACATCTTTATATTCGAACTCAAGATGAGTATCGGCACTTTCCGGCATTTAATCCGGTTTTTTAAAAATAATATTAATCCTGCTAATAAAACGGCTAATGTCACAAAAATAAAGCCGGCTGCGAGTTTTTTCACAAGGCTGCTTAAGTACGATACTACCTTTATATTTATGGATTCTGATTTGTCAATCCTATCCAACACCCGTAAAATATTCCACTACTACAGGTGTTAATTTGTCGCTGGTGGAGTCAGCCCCGCATTGTGGGGCTGAAGTGGGGTTAAATTTGGGTGGGCGTGCAGTTTGGCGGAGACTTTTAACCTACGTTAGAACCTCCGCCCAAAACAATTATATGAAATGAACACTAAAAAATCAAAATAACAGCCCCACCCCTTCACCCCCGTCTTATAACCTCGCCCGACTTCGCCACTACGCAGGCTTTTTTAAAACATTGAATAAACTATTTGAACCCTATTTTCCGGGATCTTTTACCATTCGTTGTAAGCAATTTATTCAATGTTTTAATTATTTTCCTGATATTTTCTTTATTATCAACAATATGCGTTGCATGAGCATCTAATCTGCGTTCTATTTTACCAATCAGAGCTTTTAAATCTGTATTATCCAGGGCTAATGATTTCAATCTTATAAATGTCCGCATTATCTGAATATTCACTTCTATGGCTCTATCACTGCTCAAAACACTTGATAACATTGCTACTCCGTTTTCCGTGAATGCATACGGAAGCTTTCTAATTCCCCCCCAACTTGATGTCGCAATTTGCGATTTCAAGTTATTGAACTCTTCCCGGGTAAGCTGAAACATGAAATCTTCAGGAAACCGTTTTATGTTTCTTTTTATCTGTTCATTTAGCCTTCTTGTTTCTACCCCGTACAGTTCCGCTATATCCCTGTCTATCATCACCTTCTGGGTACGGATTAGAAATATCTTTTTCTCAATTATTTCTAACTGCCTAAAGGTTCTATCCAAAAAAGGATCATCAGGAATAACACCTACTACTACCTGCGATATCGTAATAAAGGCAAAATCACACATGATTATATTGGAAAAAAGGTTCCGCCAAAATTACAAAAGCAGATCAGCAAGCGGCAAAGCTTGGTATCAGAATTAAAACCTATCAATGAAAAACTGAGTATTCTACGAAAATTCAAAGTCTAATGAACAGATTAAATTTATTTCTGAAAAGAATTTTGCCGTCAGGGAGGAAGGGGATTCTTATTTTAATGATGCCGAAGGCGGTCGCCCGAAATTTTTACAGGTATTTAATAATTCTGACCTTTGTTCAAAGTGTAAACCATGTGCCCGGAATGGACTGTAAAGGATGTGCCCGGAATATACCAGATTGGCGGAGCACACTAAACAAAGTTTTAACCTACCCTGATTAAGAGCTACCTGTTAATAATTTACTTCACTAAAAGAAATTGTAAAAATTTAAGGGGTAAAAATCAACAGGATGGACGAATCACCCAACCCCACCCAAACCCAAAAAAAATCGCACTGCCTTCGCCCCATTGCTGGCTTCGGCAGGTGCTCTTTTCCCCAGATTCGGACACCTTGCGTCCTCATACTGTTAATCCTACCCGTATATTTCCTGCCACATTTTCACCGTGGCAGTTCACCCCTGTCAATTTCATCGGCAGGGTTTAATTGTTTATCGCCTCATCTCCACCCGCCATAATTACGACGGGTATTATTTAGTTTTCTTATCTATTTCCGCACACCACCATAAAAGGATTCATTTTTTTGTACGCATTGTTAATATATTTTTTATTTGCCTGCCCAAACTGAATAATATCTGATTTTTAAAGCAGGATTAAATAACCAATGTTATCTAACATTATCATTTGAAATAGAACAGATAAAGAATTTCTTTTACAAACAAATTATAAATATAAAAAATAAGTTGAAAGGATACAAAAATAATATAGTTGAATTTCTTAAAAACACCTCTTAAAATTTCTTGGAAAATTTTGACTCGCTTCTTTATTTTGATATTTTGGCTAACGGTTTGCGGATAAAAGAAGCCCAGCCCTCTATGCTATCTGCAAGCATTTCTCAAATTTTAGTGGATCTATCAAAAAAACAATCTCTCCAGCCCCTATGGAAATATGCTTAGAGGGCTGGGTTTGAGGAAATCTTTGATTTCACTTTTATCCGCTGTTAGGTGATAGTTGTGCTGATTTTTCGCCTTATTGCACAAAAACCTAAAAGTAAAAAGTATTTGGTCTAAAATACACATTTACCAAAAATTTACTTAAACCTAGAAGATAAACTTTCGAACTTTTCTCTATCCCCAAGATATTCATAATCCCAAAGTTCCTCTGGAAATACTTCACCTTCGGCAAGCTGAAAATCAGGTCCTGGCTCAGGATACCAAATAACCCGCCCTCTATCATTTTCACCTCTAGCTATAAACACGAATTTTTCCCCATCCTTATCTTTTATACCTATACGGAATATTGAATAATCTTTTCCTTCTATGTGAAAATTGCTCTTTCCATTTATAAGGTAGACTCCCAGTGGAGCAACTATCCAATCAACCTCACAAATTTGTATATATTTAATACTCTCACACTTATTCTCCAAATACTGGATAGCAAATAATATCGCCTCTCGAACTGAAATCCCTCCCCCAAAGTGACTTGGCGGTGTCCGATCTAGAAGATATGTTTCCTTGCTCGAAGGCGGTGCTCCAAGAATAACCACATCTTTATGTAAGTATCTTTCTACATCTATAGCACTCTCATTAATGGTACTGTTTTCTACCATTTGTACTACTGGAGACGTTCCTTTTCTTGACGCCCATCGGTAAATCCCACCCCCAACCGCTATGACGAGGATAATTACAACAACAATAGTTGCCCCAATATTTTTGAAACCTTGAGTCGGTTTATTGATTTGTTGATTCATATGTTTCTCCTTTTTATAGTCAGACGAGATACAATGAAAAAAATCAGTACAATTTCGCCTAACTTATTCATATCAGACAATCAGTTCCGATATGCTTCCAAATTGGTGGTATATCAGAACCTATGTTCGGATATATTACTACTGGCTGAAATAATTATTTACTTCCCTCTCTAAAGTTTAAGTTATCCAAAGGACTCTTGATTTTACCTATATTCTTAGTGGAAACATGGGTATAAATTTCTGTAGTTTTGCTGCTTTTATGTCCTAAAATTTTCTGAATATACCGCAGGTCAATTCCATTTTCCAATAAATGAGTTGCAAAACTATGCCTTAAAGTGTGAACAGATACTTCTTTTAGTATTTTTGCTTCTTTACAAGCATTTGTAAATATTTTACCAACTGTTCTGGTAGTTATATGTTTTTCTTTATTCAAGCCAAAGAATAACCATTTTGCAGGTTTATATATTTTCCAATATTCCCGCAGACTTTCTAAAAGATTATTGGAAAGCATAGTAAATCTATCCTTTCTTCCTTTTGCTCCTTTTATATATATCAGTTTCCTTTGAAAATCAATATCTTCAACTCTTAGCACTACTACTTCTCCTACTCTCAATCCTGCAGAATAAACAAGCATTAATATCGCTTTATGTTTCAGATTATTAACCGAATTTAAAATTTTAGTAATTTCTTCTTTGCTTAAAATAACAGGCAATCTTTTGTCTTTTCGTGGCCTTTTGATTTCATAAATAAATTTTTTCTTTAGTAGTTGACCATAATAAAATTTTAAAGCATTGATAGCAATATTTGAAGTTGAAGCAGAAACATTTTTCTTGTCTGCAAGATAATAAAGGTATTTTTTTATGTCTTCATTACC
>JAIVZN010000052.1:0-12833 GCA_048634875.1 Deltaproteobacteria bacterium
TATTACCTGTTTTAATTGCTTTCTAAAGTCATCGCTATCTATAAGGCAAATCCTGAGCGCCCTTTTCCTGCTTAAACTTCTATCCCTTGTTAATATTATTCTTCTGTCCTTCAATGAATTATAAATTATCCCACCTTTGTCATTCCCTTTAAAATATTCAGCATCTTCTCCTATCAGCCTGAGCCAGCGGCATAGACGGCCTAACATAAAATCTACTATAAACTTTTTCTCCATATAGATAATGTGATTTTTCCGAAAAACCTTCTTCCTACCCCAATCTCATAATCTCCCAGTCTCCTAATCTCATACCACGCCAAGCAAGCTCGGCAACTACAATATTTACGTAGTTGCCAACCTCGGTTGGCTTCGAAATTCCGATACGATAAATTATAACAACCCACAATATAAAAATCAAATAGTTGTTTTTTCATGTCATTTGTATTAAAATTTATATAGGAGAATGAAAAATTTTATAATATTTATATTCATATTGTTTATTCTATCAATTTACTGCCAGGCAATTGATGCACCTACTGAACTTAAGACCGAAGGCAAAGATGACGCCCATAGACCTGGTATCGACAATATTGCAGGTGTTGAGGAGCCGGATCCACACTTCAACTGGAAACCTGATACAACAACTACCCAGGTTAGATATCAGCTAATTCTTGATGATAACGAGGGTAATATATGGAATACAGGAGAAGTGATGAGCTCTTCCACAGAATGCTGTTATGGAGGCTCTGAGATACTGCTATCAAATAATACATATTTTTGGAAAGTAAAAACGAGCACGAGTATTTCAGGATCTTTTTCACCATACTCTTCTTCTTATACCTTCAGAATGAATCATTTTATAAAAAGACAGGATATTAATATGGGTTTTCCAAAAGGACAATTGGCAGTTGCTGTCGGAGATATAAATGCCGACGGATTAAGAGATTATGTACAGGCAGAATATAACAGCACCTATGTAAGCGCATATATTAATACTGGCACAGGAACTTTTATAACTGGGTGGCAATCTCTTGCAGAAAATAATTCACAGGCTATAGCGCTTGCTGATATTGATAATGATGGAGACCTTGATTTAATAGCGCTAAATCGTACGGCTATAAACAGAATTTATATCAATGATGGAACAGGAGATTTTCCTTCAGACAAAACATTTTCATATACTGCTAGCGACGAAGCAATAGCTGTTGGCGATATTAACAGAGATGGAAATTTAGACTTTGTAGCAGGAAATTCCGGAGGGCAAACAGTAATTTACATCAATGATGGAACAGGAGATTTTTCAGAATCATATTTAAGCGGACACCCAACTGATGATACAAGGGATATTCTTCTTGCAGATTTAAATGAAGACAGTTACCTTGATCTAATTGTTGGCAACTACAACGATGCAAACAGGGTATATTTATATAAAGTAAGCAGCGGAAGTTTCAGCGATACAGCAGACTGGGAATCCATTGAAACTGAAAAAACAACGGCGCTAACATTAATAGATATTGAAGGCGATGGAGACTGGGACTTTATTGCAGGAAACAGGGACCAGCCTGATAGGTATTATATAAATAACGGGGACGGAAGTTTTCCAACCAGTGCCATAACTTCCGAATCCGATGGCACCTATACTATTTCTTCCGGAGATATGGACAATGACGGTGATATGGATTATGTTGCAGGGAACTACAGCGAAATAGACTACGGAGTTAGGGCTTACGTAAATAAAGGGGCAACTCCTTTTTCTTTGGACCATAATTCTTTTGCTTCTGCAAATGTATATAAATTAAACTTAAATGATTTTACAGGAGATGGCGCAATGGATCTCCTAAGAGGTATCCAGGGCGCCAATATTGACAACTTTCTTGTTCATTATTCATCCATATCAAATACAGGACCTGCTGCTCCGTCCTCTGGATTTGCAGCATGTTACGAATCACTTAAATTAAAATTAGAGTGGAATCCCCCAACCGATGACCACACTCCACAAAACCAGTTATCCTATAACATAAGATTAGGAACATCACCTGGAAATTACAATGTAATATCAGGAGCAATAGGGTCGTCTGACAATTCAGGCTCATTCTGGGGTAATATTGGAAGATCAACTTATGTGTACTTAAATGTTGAACCCAAAGCTTATTTCTGGCAGGTACAGGCTATAGATACATCAAAATCAACAGGAGCCTGGTGCAACGAACAAAGTATTAACGAGTCACCAATTTGCGGATGGGATGCTGACAATATCCTGCTTTCAACCTGCGCTGTTCAATGGACTTTTGCTGAAATTATAAGCACTACTACAGGCAATATTGTAGAAAACAGGCAAGGACTTGTAGATATTTATTTTAAGATAAAAGATAATGAAAGTCTTGATTCAACACTCACAAATTTCCAATATTCTACTACAACTATAGATGGATGGCATTCACTTCCCGACGATTCTATTTATCTTACTCTGAGTACTTATAATGTTACAGAAAAAAACTTATGGCCTGACAATCAAACAAAAAAGTTTAAAACTGCTTCAATAACTTCCACCTGGTCAAGCGATACTTCATACCATTTTACATGGGATTCTAATGATATGCCTGAATTACAGAACATTCAGTGTGATGAAACAAAGATAAGGTTTAAGGCATATGATATTTTCAATGCAACTTCGGTTAATTTTGTAATAAGTTCTACTTTCAGTATAGATAATCTCAATCCTGCTCAACCGGGTGAACTAAAGTGTTCTGAAGTCTATGGAAACACATATTATACTGTTAACTATGGCGCTTCTTCATCGGATAACAATTTTCTTGAATATAAAATATTTATTGGAACAGACAACCCATCTGTAAATTTAATGAGCTATGACAGCATATGGGATAAAGATGATGATGTAAACCTCTCATCTGTAACTTTTAACGGCGCCTCTTCCACTACAATTACAGGACTTTTAGAAGATACCACATATTATTTAAAATTATATGCTTTTGATAATTATGGTAATTATAATTCCACCACTACATTTAGTATTAAAACAAATGACCCGCCTGACCTTGAAGTTATTAAAATTACTGCTACACAGAGGACAGACGGCTCTGACCTTGTAGATATTACATTTTACGGAATAGATAATGATATAGAATATTCAAGTTATGTATGGACACAATGTTTCTTCAAATACAAGGTTGATGGTTCCACTGAAGTAATGACTTCCTCAACTACAGATTCAAATTTTTCTAAAGAACCACTGGAGTTTAAGAAAATACAATCGTCATATACATTCGTGTGGGATGCCGGAGAAGACAAACCTGATATATCTTCAAATACATTCCGGGTAAGAATTGATGTAACAGACGGCAGAGCTTATGGTTCTACAGGTTGGACAGATAATTTTACTGTTGACACACTGCCGCCTGATTGCACAGGCTTCTGGGTAAAGGATGCCAGTTATGACTCTATAGTTTGGCAGTGGTACAAAACAACTGACGAGCATTTTTTAAAATATGAGTTATGGTACTCAAGCAAATCTCCTGATTACGCCATATCCAGAGATACAAATAACGCTGATTATGTAACACTTTATAATAATGTGAATTCTACAACTACATCAGGATTACAGGAAACAACAGATTACTGGGGATGTCTGTGGATATATGATTTCTATGGCCATGAAAGCCACACCTCAACCGCATCATCTAAAACAGGTTATCTGCCAAATACTGTATTCTCACTTCAACCGGATCCATTAAAAGACGGGTCAGGTAATATTTTAGTTAAAGTAGATGTCTCTGACAAAGACGGCAACACCTGCAAAATAAAGGTAGAGTATATATTAGGCGGCTCAACCTGTCCGGCGACCATAGATGTAACAGACTCTACATATGGGAATGCATATGACTGCAGCACATGCACATACCAGATAAAAGACATAGTTACCTATGATACGGGACTTGTTACAAATACAGTAACATTTAACTGGTGTTCAAAAAACAATATAGATAATATATATGATGAAACTGTATATTTAAAAATCACTGTAAATGACGGGATAGTGGATGGCGATATAAAAATCAGTTCTCCTTTTAAAATTGACAATTCCCAGCCTGAATATAACGAAAATAAAAATTTTTCACAATATAACCACGATTACTCATCATTTACGCTGTTTTTTATAGGTGAAAAAGGCGAAGATGAAATCTTAGACTCAACTGAAACTTTAAATTCAAGGTTTTTAGTAAAAGTCAGTTCTTTTGAATTTATTAATCTTTCAGGCTCAGAAGTTACAAGTTCCACAAACTGTTTATATATTAAAATAAATGATGAAAACAGAAACCAAATTGCCAGGTGGGATGGAGAAGGCAAAATACCTTATTTAGTAATTCTATCTTATGCTGCAAGGGATGATTGCGGAAACTATTCCATTGAAAAATCAAGTGTTGTATTCAGTAGAAAAACTACAATTGCTAAGAAAATATACTGGACCCCTGATGAAATCCCGCCTGAAGTTATTGCTGCTACATATGCAATTTCCGGTGTAGGAGAAGTTAACCTTGAAATAGGATTTGATGAGTATATGGATATTCTTTCTATTACAACTACAACCATAAGCGGCATAAAAATTCAAGATAGCGAATCATCGCCGTCGTCCCACGAGGAAGAGTTAGACTCTTCCTGCGACATACTTACATCAAAAGACAATTCAAAAACTCTTTTAATTAATATACCCTGTGAAAAACACAACAAAATCTGGGGATGGGGTTCAAATAAAATTTATTTAACAATAAATTCTGATACAATAGCTGACCCTTCAGGAAATGGGATAACACCCATCCCTGAAGATGTTGCACTCCACATAGGTACACTTATAAGCACTGAGACACCTAAAGTAATCCAGAACAGTCCAACTGGATACAATATCTCAAGGGATTCTATAATTACAGTTAAATTCAATGCGCCTCTGAAAACCTGTGAGCCAGATGTCATTAACTCTATTTATGTAAAACAAATAAAAAATTCTGAAAATAAAGATGTAAATTACACCATATCCTGCAGTTCCATAACTTATAACGGAGAAGATAAATTATTAACCTTTACTCCTCAGGAAGAGCTGCCTGGAAATTCTGTAATAAAAGTTCTTATTGACAGCGACTATATAGAAAATTTTGGTGGTGTCAAGATGAAAGAAAATTTTGTATGGAATTTTAAAACAGCATTAAAAAATGACGATGATAATTTATTTATAAGTCCAAGCGGCAATTTTACTGTTTATGTATCTAAAAACATGCTTCCCTTTAACGGAAGAGTTGAATTTACAGAAAAGATACCGCCAAATACGCCGCTACAAACTCAGATGGCAGCAATTTTGAGAGCTAACACTGCTGAAAGTTCATGGAAAAACCCGTACCACTATCAGTTTGAAGATTTAACAGCAGAAATTGTATTTTACTCAACAAGTGGAGTTTTTAATACTCTAAATTTTGAAAAAAATGTAGAATTAACAATAGATTACTCTGATTGTCTCTTAAATGAAAATCCTGGGTATTTAAGATATGGAAATAATCCGCCTGTAAAGGAAAACACAATAAAAATATATTATCTGAACGAACAATTAAATATATGGATACCTGTTAACACAAGATTTAATGAAGAAGAAAATAAAATTTCTGCTTACATCCGCCATTTCAGTGTTTATACAATAATGGGAGCCCAGAATCACGATATTGAAAATGCTCATCCTTATCCTGTTCCGTATAAGCCAACAGCGAAAGTAGAAGACGGAGGAATACCTACTGAATTCGCAGGCACTTTGAGGTCAGGAATAACATTTACAGATCTGCCATCTGAGTGTGACATAGAAATATACACAATTGCAGGCAGACTTGTCCAAACAATGCATCACTCTGATGCTGATTTGCAAATAAACGCTTATGTGGGCAACCGCTACTGGTATCCTGTACAAAATCTATATGATGAAGATGTAGTAAGCGGAGTTTATATCTACTATATTGAAGGTGAAAACAAGCATAAAATGGGTAAATTAATGATTATAAGGTAAAAATGAAAAGTAATATGGAAATATGGAAATATGGAAATATGGAAAGAAAAAAAAGACTTCTTACTTTATTATTTTATTACTTTATTATTGTTATTACTTTATTACTTTTTTACTTTGTTATTTTTGTTTATGCAGGTAAAGGGCCTGGAAGTTCCGCTTTTGAATTCCTGAATATTGAAGTTGGCTCCCGAGAAACAGGAATGGGTTCTGGTTCTGCCATATCACATGGACCCAATGCATACTGGTGGAACCCTGCAGGTTTAAGCCATTTAGAAAGAAAACATATAAGTTTAATGTATAACCAGTTCCTTGAAGGCATAACCGCTCAGAGAGCAGGATATTCATTTCCAATGAAAAATCAGAAAGCTGCTGCTGTAAATATTTTAATTCTCTCCATAACCGGAATTGAAGGATATAGCTGGCATGATGTGCCAACAGGTGAAGTGCCGGCTAAAGATTATTGTATATCCTTTACACAGTCAAAACGCTTTACAGGCTATTTAGCAACAGGGTTAACCTTAAAAGCAATAGTAGAACAACTTGATGAAGACAGCGCTTTTACTATTGGTTTTGATTTAGGTATTTTACTTGAACCATTCAGTAATTTCTGGCTATCAGGCGGATTGAGAAACATCGGTGTAAGCGGCAAATTTATTGAAAAAAAAGAACCTCTGCCTAATTCAATTTTTTCCGGGATTGGAATGAGGATTAACAAATCTACATTAATATCAGCAGATCTTCTTTACATTGACAGCGAAACTAAATACGGCGCAGGAGTTGAATTTAATCTGTGGAACCTTATCTTTTTTAGGGCTGGCTGGAACAATTTTGCTGATGTAGATGAAACCTTTCGTATAGGCGCAGGATGGAAATTAAAAGATATTTCAATAGATTACGCTTATGCGCCTTATGGAAAACTTGGAAATACCAACAGAGTGGACTTAAACATTAAATTTGGCAAACTCCCGCTTATTGAATCCATATACCGTCAGGCGCGCAAACTTTATAAATCTGAAAATTACGAACAGGCATGGATTGAATTTAACAAAGTTAATTCTTTATCGCCAGGATATAAAAAGATTAAAACCTGGCTTGAAAAAACAAAAAAAAAGTTAGAATCTGAATGATAGAGTCTGAGTCTCTATCATTATCCTTCTTCATTTTTTCCAAGGATTTTTTCAAGCGAACTGCGGGCTTTGCTCTTAACCTGGCTGTCAGAATCATCAAGAAGCTTTTCCAAAATTTTACTGGTTGAGGTATCCCCTATCTGCCCGAGCGCCCATGCCGCGGAAAGTCTCATCCATTTATCTTTACTTGTTGCCATTTCCTGCAAAACTGTCATAGCTTTCCCTGGATCATATTGGTAATAAGATACTGCTGCATTCGCCCTGGTTCTGTTGTCGCTATCACCTAAAAACGGCGCTAACATTTCAATAGCCCTCGGGCTGTCCTTAAATACATCAGCAATTATTTCCACGCTGTCTGCTCTCGCCCGTATCTTAGGATCCACTCCGGTTACAGCCTTCCTGCCATCAGGAGAATTTCTTAAAATTACTTTTTCAGTACTTCCGTCACGGGTCAATTTTTCAAGAATAGCTAAAATTTTCGCCCATTTTTTTTCCATCTGGTCTGCCCGCTGATGTGATTTGGCGTACTGAAGAAGCTTTTTTGCAAGCTCCTCAGTGTCCCTGTTATGCGCTACTTTCAATTCCTCTAAAGCCTGTTTTTCTATACCGATATTTTTAATCAGTTTAAAATTTTCTTTTTTCAAAGTTATGTAGATAAAACTTAAACCTCCTGCGACTAAAACTGTCAGGATTAAAATGGTCCAGATTGATATACCGCTTTTTTTAAGTTTTATGCCAATTCCCAATAATTTTTGATTTAACTCATCCATCTTATTTGTTATTTCTTCTATTTTAGGAGTTATTTTGGCATCTGTCCTGATAGCAGAAGCTAAATTTCTCTCAAGTTTTTTTATATGCGTATTGAGCCTGCTGATTTTTCTTTTATATTCAACTGCCTTTTTATCTTCAACTGCTTTTTCAGGTTCTTTTTTCTTTACCTTAACCGCCTCAGGCGCTGCTGTTTCTTCTTTCTCCGGTTCCATGAGTTTCTTCAGCTCTTTCATATTTGCTTTAATAGACTTAGATTCAGGAAAATGTTTAAGTCCGATTTCAATAAAGGGCATACCTTCATTAAAATTTTTATTTAGTTTCACATCTTCGGTTAACCTGTTTACAGCTTTTTCTAATAAATTTTTTGCCCTGTCATAATCCGGCTGGCTGGTAAGTACCTGATCTAAATAAATAATGGTCTTCTTGACATTACCTTCAAGGTAACTCTGTATAGCAAGTCCCATTAAAGCATCGGTACTTTTTTCCTCGGCAAATACATTTAAACTTAAAATCAGTATTACTGATACAATAACCATTAATTTAAAATTAATTTTCATATATCCTCTAAGATTTTGATAATATCTGTAAAATCTCCTGTAATCTGCTGAATATCTCAATTGCTTCCTTTTCATCAGGAGATATTTCCAGGGCTTTTATCAGATGTTCCTTTACTTTATCTAATACCAATTTCTTTATAAACTTTCTTGCACTTGCTAAATTATAATAAAGCTGAGCATTGTCATTATCAGGTTCTCTTAACCTCAATAAATCAAATCTTGCTGCTGCTTCCAAAATTTTTCCGGTTTCATATAACTCAAGACTTCTATCGTAAAATTCTGTTTCATCAGCTTCTAAAAGATTTAAGTATAATGAAGTTTCCTGATTCTCAGGATCAAGATGACTCAGTACTTTAAGCTGGCTTTTTGCTTCCTCATCTTTCTTCATGGTTATATATGTTTTTACTTCTTCAATATCAGAACTTATTTTTTCATCAAACCACAGGGAATCATATTTTTTACTCAACTCGGATTTTTCTTTTCCATATTCAATTTTTGCTTTCTCAAAATAATATACTGCCTGGTTATAAAAATCTTCAGCAGCCAGGCGGTTTATCTCAGTTAACATAACTTTTACATCAATATCTTTTGGATTATTTAACAAATACTCTGTTATTAATTCTATCATCTCATTCCATCTCTTTTTCTTTTTAAGTTTATTAATTTTATTCCTTAATCTTTTTAAACCTGGTGGCTCTGTCCTAACTTTGGCATTTAAATCAGCTAATCTTTTTCTCAGCCTGCCACCTATTTCATATATAGTTTGGTCTGAAGGTTCAGGTGACTTAAGCAATTTAAATATGAGCCTATTTGCTGCTTTCTCTTTAGGATGCTCATTTAAATACAGGGAAAATTCTTTTTCTATTTTATTCGTATATTCTGAATGACACAGGGACGCCTTTTCTAACTCTCCAATAGCTGAACTGTCCAATTCTTTAGATATCAGCGAAAAAGCTTTTTTAAGATATATACTGCAAATAGTTTTGTCTATCATATCTAACATGTCAAGAGCCAGACCATCTTTAGGATTATCTGCAAGATAGGAGTTAACTTTTTTTTGAGAACTTAAATATCTGTCTCTCATATAAAAATCCATACCTTCCCTTAATCTTCTTAATGCAAATGAATGTTCTACCGCGCTAAGTAGAATAATCAGTATTATAACAAAGCTACTTTTTAAATTTTTCAAGTAAATCCTGAAGATATTCTTTCTCCCTTTCTTCAAATTCAGTTCTCTGCTTCTCAAGTTCCCTCTGCCATTTCTCCTGCTGTGCAGCCATTTTTTCTTCTTTTAACTTCATTTCCTCTTCCCATAATTTTTTCTGGTTCCTGATTATCTCGTCCATTTCCTTTTTAATTTTTCCTTTTTCTGCCTGTATTTCTTTATCTAATTCCTTCTGCTTAGCTTTTTCTATTTTATCCTTCTTCTTTTCCAGCTCTCTCCGGTGCTGAATATTCAACTCTTTTATCACATTTCCATTTTCCTTCTGTAACTGCTCAATTTTTCCGGCGCTCTCCCTTTTAATAAGGCTTAAATTCCCCTCAAGTTTTTTAACCTTGTTATCTAACTCATTCTTTTCAAGCTCAAGTTTGCTGAATGTGTCATCCCATTTTTTCACCTTATCGCCAACCAATTCTTTTACCAAACTGAGCTGGTTATCTTTCATCTCAAGCGTAAGAGCATCTGTGTTCCTCTGCACTTCTAACTCCTTCTTTAACTCTCTTACTTCCTTAAGAAGACTTCTTTTATCATTTAGAAGCTTTTTTCTCTCTATTTCCCACTCATTTTTCATGTGTAAATAATTCCTTCATTCCAATCAATTCAATAAATTCTTCTTCAGATAATATCTTAACACCAAGCTCCCTTGCCTTTTCAAACTTAGAACCAGGATTCTCTCCCTTAATAAGATAATCAATCCTGCCACTGAGAGACGAGACTACCCGCCCGCCATATTTCTCTACTAAATCCTGCGCCTTGCGCCTTGTAAATCTACTTAGACTTCCAGTAAAGACAACTCTGCTTCCATGAAGTATGGGGACGGTTCTGATACTTCTCTTCGGTTTTACTCCTGCTTCCAAAAGCTCCAAAACAGTATCGGAATTCCCTGGACTCACAAAAAAATCAACAATTGACAGAGCAACTATTGGCCCGATTTCATTAATACTCTTCAATTCTTCACAATCCGCCTTCACTAAAACATCAATATTTTTAAATTTTTCAGCTAACACTCCTGCTATGTGATAACCAACATGACGAATTCCAAGTCCATAAATAAAATTTGTAAGTTCGCAAGTCTTACTAAACTCAATTGCGTCAAGAAGATTTTTTGCTTTTTTCCTTGCAAATAACTCCAGGCTTAATAAATCTTCTTCTTTAAGTTTATATAACTCAGGCAACCCCGCCACAAGCCCTTCATCAATTAATTGCCGAGCTATATTTTCTCCAAGTCCTTCAATATTCATTGCATCAAGTGAAGCATAATGTAATAATTTTTGTATTAACTGGGCAGGGCAGGATAGATTAACACACCTGTAATATACCCCGTCTGGATCTTTTCTAACTGCGCCTTTACAGGATGGACACTCTATAGGAGGATTTATTTTAGTAGAGGTTTTATTTTTTTTGACAACTCCAAGAATTTTAGGAATTACATCGCCTCCTCTTTCCACTTCAACTTTATCACCAATCCCTACACCAAGCCTGTCAACCTGGTCAAAATTATGTAATGTTGCACTTGTAATAGTTACTCCGCCTATCTTTAATGGCTCAAGTTTTGCTACAGGAGTAATTATTCCTGTCCTCCCCACGCCATACTCAACATCCCTGATAACAGTAACCCCTTTTATAGCTTTAAATTTAAATGCAATTGCCCAGCGGGGACTTTTTGAAGTCGCGCCAAGTGAATCCTGCGCATTTAAAGAATTAACTTTAATAACCGCCCCGTCAATATCATAACCTTTTAATTTTCTTTCATTATTTAATGTTTCGTAAATTTCAAACACTTCATTAATATTCTTACATTTTTTGAAATTTTCATTTACAGGCAACCCCCAGATTCTCAGGGTTTCAAGAAGCTCACCTTGAGTATCTGGCTTATTGCTCCCTTCCCAGATACCAATGCTATAAAAAAAAACATTTAATTTTCTTTTAGCTACTTCACCAGGGTCAAGAAGTTTCAGAGTGCCGCTACAGGTATTTCTCGGGTTAGCAAATATATTCAGCCCCGCTTTATCCCTTTCCTTATTAATCCTTTTCAATTCGGATTTTTTTATAAACATCTCCCCCCTTATCTCTACAAGTGAAGGCGGCGTATCAGTATTTAATATCAAGGGTATGACTTTTTGAGTCTTTACATTCCGAGTAACATCATCTCCCTGAAAACCATTTCCTCTGCTTATCCCAAAGATAAGCCTGCCGTTTTCGTAAGTCAATGAAATTCCAACTCCATCTATTTTTTCTTCTACTATATACGCTATAGTTGAAGAAATATTTTTTTTAATTCTCTTTTCCCATTCTTTTACTTCTTCATTTGAATAAGTATTTTCAAGTGACAACATTGGGACCCTGTGGGCTAATGTCTTAAACTCTTTTAAAGGCTCGCCACTGACCCTCTGTGTCGGCGAATTCGGGTCATCAAATTCAGGATTATTTTCTTCTAATATCCTGAGGCGCCTGTAAAGTTCATCATACTCTATGTCAGAAATTTCAGGGGCGCCTTCCACATAATAAAGGTAATCGTAATGATGTATTAACCTGCGAAGTTCTTCTATTTCTTCTTTAATTTTTAACATTCCTTACTTCAGCCGGACCCGATAAATCAAGCCTCTACTTTTTTCCTTTTGAACCGGAATCTAAAATTCCATTTACAAACTTATGGGATTTTGATGACGAATAATACTTTGCCAGTTCAACTGCTTCATCTATTGAAACATTTCTCGGTATAGAATCTTCATAATAAATCTCATATAGTCCTAACCTTATAATTACCTTATCTACATTTGCAATTCTATCCATCTCCCAGTTCTTGGTATATTTTAAAATAATACTATCTATAAACTTAATATTCTTTAAAGTTCCATTAATTAACTTTTTTGCAAATTCTATAACCTTTTCTGTTTTTCTATCCATTCCAATAATTTCCCAGGCCTGTTCTTTGGTTACATTCAGAACTTCAACAATATATAAAACTCTTACAGCTAATTTTCTTGAGTCTCTGCGAATTCCCATCTTTCAATAAATTAAAAATAATAAAGTAATAAGGTAATAAAGTAACAAGTCTTCCCCTTTTTTCCTTATTTCTATATTTCCATATTACTTTCTTA
>JAIVZN010000053.1:0-12651 GCA_048634875.1 Deltaproteobacteria bacterium
ATATAACACAGGTAGATATTGAAAAACACCAGGTAAGCGGTCTGATTGAAATACAGGAAATATTAAAAGACATAGAAGAAGTGGAATTTATTTATTTTACAAAGGCAGATGTTGTAAGACATAAATTAATAAAAAGGATTATAGATGCCTATCATAAATTTAAAAAATCTTAAAAGAAATAAGTCCTCACAGAAAATTAATTCTGTATTACGGCCCACTGAACAGGTTAAACGGCCTGATTTAGCAACTTTGCTGTTTGGTTTGCTTATTTTTATTGTTATTGTATTTTATTATGGGCCGGATGTGCCTATTACTATCGGGGTTATACTTCTACTGGTCAGTATGTTTTCGCTAGAGTTATTATTTTTTAAGACATTCCATCCTGAGATTCTCAAAGAACCCGGTAAAGTTATTTTAATGGAAATAGTTGTAATTTTAATGTTGTCATTTATAATTTTAATAGAAACCTCTAACAATCTCTCCAGTTATTTTTTTCCCATAGGTTCAGCAGCAATATTGCTAACCATTCTTACAACACCAACAGCTTCCGCTATGAATGTTTTTGCCATAGCTGTCTTAGCAGGTGTATTTGGGAATTTTTCTATGGATTGTTTTTTTGTTGCAGTTGTTGCGGGTTTCGCAGGTATATATTCTGCGCGTGATATAAGAAACCGCAGGGACTTGAATAAATGCGGTTTGTTATTACTTATTGCAAATATCTTTTCCATAAGCGCAGTGAGTCTTATTAAAAATGTCAGTATTTTTCAATTAGGCACTAATATAGTGTGGGGTGCGGGGAATGTAATTATATCAGTAATTATTGCAAGCGGACTGTTGCCGGTTTTTGAAAGTTTATTCGGGATTACTACAAATATAAGGTTGTTAGAAATTGGAGATTTTAATAATCCGCTTTTAAAGAGGTTGATGCTTGAAGCGCCAGGCACATATCACCATTCATTGATGGTTGGAAATTTAGCTGAGAATGCCTGTGAAAAAATAGGGGCAAACTCTCTTCTTGCACGAATTGGCGCATATTATCACGATATAGGTAAGTTGAAAAACCCGCAGTATTTTATAGAAAACCAGCTACATTCCGGTGATAAACATAAGAGCTTAAAACCCAACATAAGTGTAATAATATTGAAACGGCATATAAAGGATGGCCTGGCATTAGCTGAAGAGTATAAATTAGATAAGGTTATAAGAGATATTATCCAGCAGCATCACGGGAATACTTTAATGGAGTTCTTTTATAATAAAGTTTTAGAAGAAGTTAAAGATGAAAAACAAATTGATGAAAAAGAGTTCAGGTATCCAGGGCCACGCCCGCGAACAAAAGAAGCAGGCGTGCTTATGCTGGCGGATTCAGTTGAAGCAGCGTGCAGAACACTTGCTGAGCCTACTTTTTCAAGAATTTCAGGGCTTGTCCGAAAAATTATAACTAATAAATTTATTGACCAGCAGCTTAATAAATGTGATATTACGCTTGCAAATTTAGAAGAGATTCAAAAGAGTTTTACCAATACTCTTTCCAGTATTTATCATTCAAGAATTGAGTATCCTGAAGATAAAGAAGAAAAAGCAGTTGAGTAAAAAAAATGAAGTTAATTATATCGGAGATACTAAATATTTAAAGCAGAAAGAGGTAGAAAAAACGGCAATAGAAGTTATAAAAAATTACTGGCGATTTCCATGTGCCCCCCCGGATGTATTCAAGTTAGATATAAATGTTGTATCAGATTCAGAAATTAAGAAAATTAATCAAAAGTATTTGGATCGCGATTGTCCTACTGATGTAATAGCATTTTCTTTTTCCGAAGGCGAGAAAATGCCTGAGGAAGATATACCTGTTATCGGGCAAATCATTATATCAAAAGACGCAGCTAAAAGACAGGCTGTAGAGTATAAACATTCAATTGAAGAAGAAATGACAATATTGTTGGTGCACGGGTTACTTCATGTGGCAGGGTGGGAAGAGGGCGAAGAGATTCAGTCTGTGGGGTCAGGTCTTGCAAAGGAAGTGAAAACGGACATTAGCCTTCGCTTCACAAAAGGAGATGAAAATAATTGAGACCTAAAAATGCATTTTGTTGCTCCGGAGACTTTTTGCCTTTGGCACATGAAACTATGCCTAAAACTAAAAAACTCGCTAACGCTTAAACAAGTTTTAGTTTTTTACCGGCATAGTTTTACTAAAAAGTCTTAAAGCTCGCAAAAAATACATCATTTAGGTCTCAATAAAGGATTTATTTACACAGAATAAAAGAATGGGTACGGTTCTGATAAATAAAGATGAATAACAAAAAGTCCGCTTCAAGTTTGATGAAAAGTTTTGAATACGCTCTGAAAGGCCTGGTCTATGCTGTAAAACATGAGCGGAATATGAGAATCCATATGGTTATTGCAATTTTAGTAATTATTGCTTCGTTATTTTTAAATCTGACTCGCATGGAACTTATAGCTTTAGTATTTGCAATTGCCCTTGTTTTAATAACTGAAATTTTAAATACTTCCAGTGAGCTTATGGTAAATTTAATAACAGAGAAGCACCATCTGTCAGCAAAATTAATAAAAGATATGTCAGCAGGAGCAGTATTGTTTTCATCAGTAAGCGCTATTGTTGTTGGCTATCTTATTTTTGTGAGGAAAGAAATCTTAGAGGTTTTTGAGAAATCAGTAGTGATAAAAAGGATTTCTGATTTTCCGCCATATATTACAGCCATGGTAATTTTTTTAGTGCTTGTTGTTTCGTTCTTTATAAAAGGATTAGGAAAAAAGCTGTCACTGGAGGGCGGTATGCCAAGTATCCATACTTCTTTAGCTTTTTCCATGGCAACTATAACTTATTTTTTATCATCTAATTTATATGTCCTTTTAGTATCATTATTTCTTGCAGCTATGGTAGCGCAGGCAAGGTTTTCAAGTCATATTCATAATTTATGGGAAATTGTTGTTGGAGCTGTATTAGGAACTTTAGTTACAGTTTTTATATTTCAGATAGTGATATAAAAAGATGGTTTATTTTATTCTTTTAATTTTAATGTTTTTTTCGGCTTTTTTTTCTTCACTTGAGACTGGCTTGCTTGCTCTTGGCGAAGTGAAAATAAATAAGTGGGCAAAGGTTAAGATTAAATCATTGGATACATGGATTAATGACCCTGCCGGTATTGTTACAGGAATATTAATAGGAAATAACCTGGTTAATATTTCATTTTCAGCAGTATTCACAGTGCTTGTTGTTCATTTTACAAAGAGCAGGTGGGCAGAGTTAATTTCAATTGTATGTTCATCATTTGCAATTTTAATATTAGGTGAAATACTTCCAAAGACATTTGCAAATACACATCCTGATAAGGTTGTCAAAATTTTTTATGTTCCATTTATGAAGTTTTATGGTATTTCAAAGAGAGTAATTGATTTTTTGAATAAAACTGCAGGTATTATGAAAATGAAAAGAGAAAAGCTTATTTCAAGAAAAGAAGTTCGCATGGCAATGAAAGAGGTAAAAGCTGACGGAATTCTTGAAGAGGATTTGTCAAGTATGTTAGGAAGGGTTCTGTTTCTTACGCAAAAGACAGTTGGCGAGGTAATGATACCAAGAAAAATAATTTATGCATTAGATTTAAACCAGGAATATGAAAATATAATAAAAAATCTTCTGAGTTGTCATTATTCCAGAATACCTGCGTATTATAAAAGTCTGGATAACTTGAGAGGAGTTATATACATAAAAGATGTTATTGGTGAATTAAACCATTCGGGAAAGATAGATTTTAATAAAATTTTAAGAAAGCCGCATATAACTTATCCGGGAAGAAACTGCCAGCATCTTTTTCATGAATTAATAAGCGGGAGAACCCACTGTTCAATTGTTAAATCCAACAAGAGAGTAATTGGATTTATAACTGTAGAAGATTTAATTGAGGAAATTGTCGGGGAGATATATGATGAATACGATTGTAAGTATAATTTTATTTAAATTTATAATTCTTGTTATTCTTTTGCTTTTAACCATATTTTTTACTGCATCAGAGACTTCTCTGACAGTGCTCAGGCGTTCACAAATAAAAAGATTAATTAAAGAAAAAAAGGCCAGGGGACTTGCATCCTGGCTTAAAGACCCTAACCGGCTGCTTACAACTACTTTAATTGGAACTGCAGTGTGTGTGGTAGGTGTTTCAGTAATAGCTACGACAGTAGCACTGAGTTTTAGCGAAAGATTTGGAATTTCAGAAGTTCTTTCAACTGCATTAAGCACTGTAGTTGTAGTTGTTGTGGTTTTGGTTTTTGCTGAAATAGTTCCAAAGGCTTATTCCAGGAGAAATGCCGAGAAAGTATCGTGTTTAATAATAGGGAGCCTGTTAGTTGTTGACTTTATATTTACACCTGTTGTTAAATTGTTTACTGTTATGTCAGATTGCATTTTAAAGATATTCGGGGGCAAACCTCTTAAAGAACAGCCGCTTTTTGCTTTTGAGGAAATTAAAGGATTAATAGAAATGGGCGTAAAAGAAGGAGTGATTGCAAAAGCAGAAAAAAAGATGCTTTCACAGATTATGGATTTTTCAGATACTGTAGTTAGGGAAGTAATGGTGCCGAGAGTGGATATGAAGGTTCTGGATATAACTAAGGACGAAAAAGAGATAATAAATGATGCGATTTCATTAAAACATTCCAGAATACCTGTTTATCAGGATAATATGGACAATATAATAGGTGTCTTGTATGTAAAAGACCTTTTACCTATGCTTGCGAGGGGAGAAAAAATTAATATAGAAGAAATATTAAGAAAGCCGTATTTTGTTCCTGAAGCAAAACAAATCGGCGGACTCCTCAGGGAATTTAAAAAGGGTTCTCAGCACATTGCAATAGTTGTAGATGAATACGGGGATTCAACGGGCCTGGTGACAATTGAAGATATTGTTGAAGAGATAACCGGCGAAATTTTTGATGAATACGATATAAGAAAAAGGACAATAGTAAAAATAGACGATAAGAAATGGGAGATAAATGCAATTGAAGACCTGGACAAAATAAATGATGAGTTAAATTTAAATCTCCCAGAAGATAAATATGATTCACTTGGAGGGCTTATAGTAGGTGAATTAGGCAGGCTTCCTAAAACAGGAGAAGTATTCAGATACAAGCAGTGTAAATTTAAAATACTTAAAGCTACGCCTTCCAGAGTATTAAAAGTCAAGTTAGAGCTTTTAACCCAGAATTTGCATTAGGCAATGGAATTCGACGAAAAATATACCACATTCTACCTCACAAAAAAGTTCGTCAATACTTCTTAGTATTACCTCACTTTTTTGTTGTGTATTATATGGCATCTTTTTCGTCTCGGTTCTTCATTCCTAATACAAAATCAGGGTTTATAATTTATTTAATATTTGTATAATGTATGAAACGGACATGCCGGAGAGCCGGCACAAAAGCGGATGAAAATAATTGAGCCCTAAAAATGCATTTTGTTGCTCTGGAGACTTTTTGCCTTTGGCGCGTGAAACTATGCCTAAAACTAAAAAACTCGCTAACGCTCAAACAGGTTTTAGTTTTAAATGCCATAGTTTCACTAAAAAGTCACAAGTCGCAAAAAATGCATCATTTAGGACTCAATTAAGGAATTTTATTTACGAATGAATTATAATCTCAACCAAACAGATATTTTTTCAACTATTATTAACATCAGGGGTGGAGATAATACTGAAGTAGATCATCTTTGTAAAGAAACCGAAAAATTCTTAAATATTATTATCAAAAATTATAACATCCCTGAAGGTTGTAAAAAAGAAGACATCATCCATAAAATACAACAAAGGATTATTGATAATCTGCATACATATAATCCAAGGGCAGGTACATATACAGCATGGGTATCTGATATACTTAACAATTATATTACATATCTTCATATTAACATTGACGACAAGCAAACAGGTAACTTTATAAATTGGAAATGGGAACTGGCTTATAATGAAAGTCATAATCGTCAAATAGCATCTATATCAAATTTAAATCCTTTTAATTCAGTATATATAAAAGAACTGCGTAAGAAGTTCTTAAACATCTTATCCGAAATTGACGAAGGATTACAGAAGAAAACTTTACTTCTCTGCTTCCAGAATCCTTTAAGAACGAAATACTGGTCATCAGTATTGAATATTGATGAAGATGCTTACAGTAACTGTTATGTTAAAGCTGTAAAAAATTTAAAAAAGATTATATTTGAAAAAAAAGAGAATAAAGACTTTGCTGCAATTATCGATCTTGTAACAAGAAAATTAACTATCAGCATATTAATAAGCGCAGAAGAACTCGGGCTTCTTAATGATGAGCAGATGAAAAAAGCTATAAATAATTCTTTTATATTTGGAGAATCACGCGAAGCAGCAGAGGAAATGTCTTTAACAGAAGAAGAATATATAAGACTTCTCTTTAAGTCTCTCATTGAGCTGGCAGAAAAGATAGCAATAGAAGAAGAAAAAAAGGAACATGAAAAGAAAAAAGAAGATGAGGAAGATGAAAATTCGGAAACAATGATTGCAGAGCGGTATCGTATGGACATAGACAAACAGATTGTCTATTACCGCCAAAAGATACTGCATTACAGCCTTAAACATAATACTCCGAGAGAGTCTTTTTTTATGGATGCGGATTTCAGCGATTATAAGAAGCTGCTTGATTTCATTTACTTACTCTTTACTGCTCAGGCCCAGCCGCCATCTATAATTGAACTTCTTACATTTACAATTAATAATAAAGCTTCGGATTTACATCTATCTGCAGGACTTTCGCCAATGCTGCGTATAGATGGCGACATTCGCCGTATTAATATTCCACCTTTAGAAAAAAAGATTGTCCATAAACTTCTATATAACCTTATGAATGACGAACAGCGCAAATACTATGAAGAGAATTTAGAGATGGATTTTTCTTATGAACTTCCTGAAGGTTCACGCTTCAGAGTCAATGTTTTTAACCAATACCGTGGTTACGCAGCAGCTTTCCGCGCTATACCATCCAGGATAATGTCTCTTAAAGATATTGGCATGCCAGAAGTCTTAAAGAGCATTGCTGACAGCCCAAATGGGCTAATACTTGTAACGGGCTCTACCGGATCAGGAAAATCAACTACACTTTCGGCAATGATTGAGTATAAAAACAAGAATAATTATTCCAATATTATAACTATTGAAGATCCAATAGAGTATCTCCATAAAAGTAAAAAATGTCTAATAAACCAGAGAGAAGTGCATCGGAGCACACACAGTTTCAGCAAAGCGCTGCGTTCTGCGCTAAGGGAAGATCCAGATATCATATTAGTTGGTGAGATGCGTGACTTGGAAACTATACGATTAGCGCTGACCGCGGCTGAAACAGGGCATCTGGTCTTTGCAACACTTCACACCAATACTGCACCTAAAGCTATTGACCGTATAATAGATGTTTTCCCTGCAAACGAAAAGAATATGGCGCTCTTTATGCTTTCTGAATCATTACGTGCTGTAATATCTCAAACCCTATTTAAAAGAATCGGTGGAGGAAGAATTGCTGCATTTGAAATAATGATAGCTAATGCCGCTATCCGTAACCTTATCCGTGAAGAAAAAATACCTCAGATGTACACAGTAATGCAAATGGCGCAATCGGAAGGTATGCAGACACTGGATAAACACTTGCAAAAGCTAATTGAACAGAATTTGATAGCCCCTGAAGATGCGTATTCCCAAGTTCGCAATAGAAAATAGTGTTTTATTTTACATCTACTTTCAGACGATAACTCCAACCTTAAATAAGAAATAACCTTTTATTTAACAGTTTTTCGCGCAGTTTGACATTTATTTTATTCTAATTATAATAATAATTAAGATAGTTAAGATAGGTAAGATAACTAAAGCTAATTTTAATGGATAAAATTGATTATACTACTCATGAAATAAGTAAAATCTGCGGTGTAAGCATAACAACTATTATTTACTGGATAGAACAAAAAAAGCTTCCTGCATACAAGACTGTTGGAGGACACAGGCGGATAAAAAAAGAAGACCTGGTTTCTTTTCTTAAAACTTATAACATACCCATCCCTCCTAATTTAGTAGATAAGGATTCAATAAGAGTATTGATAGTGGAAGATGATGTAAATGTAATCAGATTTATCACAAGAATAGTAAAAAAATTGAAAGATGAGTATGAAATTGCAGTAGCTATGGATGGTTTTGAAGCAGGTAAACAAGTATTAGCTTTTAAGCCGGATCTGGTTATACTGGATTTAATGCTTCCAAAAATTGACGGTTTTGAAGTATGTATAAATATCCGTTCAGATAAAGCAACTAAATATATGAAAATACTTGCGATTACAGGTTATGATACAGAGGAAAACAAAAAAAGAATACTTGCCTGTGGAGCAAACTCCTATCTGATAAAACCTTTTGAAGCAAAGGATTTAAAAGAGAAAATAAGAGATTTATTAGGATAATGATTATAGATTTAAGTTTACCAATTAAAAATAATACTCCAGAGCCGGATTCTCCTGAAATAAAGTATTTAAATCATGTTCAAGGTGCTAAACACCTGATTGAAGGAGCAATGGAGATAGTTAAAAAACTGGAAATCAAGATACCTGATTTAACGGAAAAAGATTTTCCTGATGGTATGGGACTTGCTAATGAAGAGATTGTACTGGATGCTCATTCAGGCACGCATCTTGATGCGCCCTGGCATTTTGGACCTAAAGCAGGTAGTGGTGAAGCAATAACTATTGATAAAGTTCCATTGGAATGGTGTTACAGCGACGGCGTGGTACTGGACTTAAGACACAAAAAAGCAGGGGAACTAATTACTGAGGAAAATATTAAAGAAGCATTGCGCAAAATTAATTACGAGATTAAGCCTTATGACATTGTATTAATAATGACAGGCGCGGATAAATATTTTGACAATGATAATTATTTCTCAGCTCATCCCGGCATGAGTTCAGAAGCAACAGTATATATATTAAATAAAGGAATAAAAATAATAGGAATAGATGCGTGGGGTTTTGATAAGCCCGCAATGAATATGTTAGAAGACTATTTAAAAACAAGAAATAGTTCCTGTTTGTTTCCTGCGCATTTTGTTGGCAGGAATATTGAATACTGCCATATAGAAAAATTAGTTAACTTGGATAAAATTCCAAAATCTTCCGGATTTAAGGTGGCTTGTTTTCCTGTTAAAATTGAAAATGCGAGCGCAGGGTGGTGCAGGGTTGTAGCGATATTATAAAAAGGAGGTGTTTATATTATGATTACGCAGGATTTTATAGTAATAAAGAAAAGATTACCTGAAGTATATAAAACAGCGCAGGATATTAAAAATCAGCATGAATACATTCCCGGTTATAAGCCGTCAAAAATTGTTGAAACAAAAGAGGATGTAATGCTTGCAGAAATGACTCAACGCCAAAGAATGTGGTCTGCTTTTATAAGAAACAGGACTGCTTTGGTAGGAGGACTGCTCGCATTACTAATTGTGTTAATTGCAATTTTTGCTCCCTGGATTTCACCCTTTGATCCTTTAGAACAGGATCCTTATTACCGCCTTATGGCGAGCAGTAGCAAACATTGGTTAGGTACTGATGATTTTGGGCGAGATGTTTTTTCACGAATTATCTGGGGCAGCAGGGTTTCCTTACTCATAGGTATTTCTTCGGTTCTTTTGGGAATGCTTGTGGGGATAACAATGGGCATGGTAGCTGGCTATTTTAGAGGGAAAGTGGAAAGCGTTTTAATGAGAATCGTCGATATATTGATGTGCTTTCCCGACCTTATATTGGCAATAGCTGTAACGGCCGCATTAGGGTCGAATCTCTTTAATTTGATTATCACGATTGGAATTGTAATGACTCCAAGGTTTGCCCGTTTGGCTCACGGATCACTTCTGTCACTGAAAGAAAGTGAATATGTCCTTGCAGCTCAGGCCATAGGGGCAAAGACGCCCAGAATTATTGTTCGACATATCTTTCCTAACATCTTCGGGGAACTCCTGGTCGCCGGAACTCTTTGGGTAGGTGTTGCAATCCGACTTGAAGCAAATCTTGCTTTTATCGGTTTGGGCGTTCAGCCCCCTACGCCTACCTGGGGAAATATGATCCGTGAGGGTGTTGACGTTCTCATTACTGCGCCTGGGATCTCTGTTTATTCGGGTTTGAGCATTCTCATCACAATCCTATCTTTTAACCTGCTTGGGGATGGTATTCGTGACATGATTGATCCTCGACTTCGAGGAGAATAATTAGCTGAGCAGAAACATTAGGAATAAAAGGAGTAAAATAACTATTGAGCGATATATTGCTGGAAGTAAAAAATCTGAAGACCTATTTTTATACCGAAGACGGAATTGCCCGGGCAGTTGACGGAATGGATTTTATTATCAGAAAAGGGGAAACCCTGGGTATGATAGGAGAATCAGGATGCGGTAAAAGTGTTTCAGCCCTTTCTATAATGCAGTTAGTAGCCAGTCCTCCAGGAAAGATAATCGAGGGAGAGATTTGGTTTGAGGGTGAAGACCTTTTAAAGAAAAGTCCATCTGAGATAAAAAAAATCCGGGGAAATGATATTTCTATGATCTTTCAGGAACCCATGACCTCTTTGAACCCAGTTTTTACTATTGGAAACCAGATTATGGAGCCTATTATCCTGCACCAGAAATTAGATAAAAAAAAGGCCCTCAAGAAGGCAATAGAGATGTTAGATCTGGTAGGGATATCCTCGCCAGAGAAACAAATTGATAACTATCCGCATCAATTAAGCGGGGGAATGAGACAGCGGGCAATGATTGCCATGGCCTTATCCTGTGAACCAAAATTGCTTATTGCAGATGAACCCACTACGGCTTTGGATGTAACCATTCAGGCACAGATCCTGGAGTTACTTAAGGAAATAAGAGAAGAAATAGGCATGGCCGTAATGATGATTACACATGATTTAGCCGTCATTGCCGAGGTCTCTGATGATGTACTGGTCGCCTATGCCGGTAAAGCCTTAGAGTATGCTGATGTAAAAACTATCTTTAAAGACCCCAGGCATCCTTATACCCAGGCCCTTTATGATTCTATTCCCCGTCTGACAGATACGAAAAAGAGGCGGCTGGAAGTCATTCCGGGAATGGTGCCTAATCCCCTGGAATTCCCTTCAGGATGTAGATTCCATCCTCGCTGCAAGTTTGCCAAAAGCTTTTGTAAGAAAGAAGAACCACAATTAAAGGAAGTAAGTAATACACATAATGTCAGTTGCTTCATTTATGATGAGGATAAAAAAATATTTTTTTGAGCTAACTGTTCAGTTATCAAGATCAAAAGTGACGGCTTCGTAATAGGCCCATCCAGGAGATAGTATCTTGCTTACAGTAAAAGGACTAAAAAAATATTTTCCTATTCGGGGAGGAATCTTTTCTAAAATAGTAGGCTATGTCCAGGCAGTAGATGGAGTAAGCTTTCATATCAATAAAGGCGAAATTTTGGGTTTGGTAGGGGAATCCGGATGCGGAAAAACTACTGTCGGCAGACTGGTTTTAGGGCTCTACGAGCCTACGGCGGGAGAAGTATATTTTGAAGGAGCAGACATCTCTAAACTAAGTAAACAGGAAATGAGGAATGCAAGACGAAATATGCAGGTCATTTTCCAGGATCCCTTTGGTTCTCTTAACCCAAGGATGACAATAGGAGATATCATAGGAGAACCTTTATATATTCATAACATCGCAAAAGGGAAGGAAAAAGAGGAACGAGTAGTTAATCTTCTGGAAACAGTGGGTATGTCACCTCGTTACATGAAAAGATATCCTCATGAATTTAGTGGGGGGCAGCGTCAGAGGATCGGGATTGCCCGAGCCCTGGCATTAAACCCGAAGCTGATAGTCTGCGATGAGCCGGTTTCGGCCCTGGACGTGTCCATTCAAGCCCAGGTAATAAATCTATTAGAAGACCTCCAGGCCAAGTTTGGGTTTACCTATCTTTTTATTGCGCATGACTTGAGTGTAATAAAACATATTTCCGGCAGAGTTGCGGTAATGTACTTAGGCAAGATTGTAGAATTAGCTGATACAGAAGATCTCTATTCTAATCCTCTGCATCCTTACACCGAAGCCCTGCTTTCTGCAGTACCTATACCTGACCCAACCCTGGACCGAAAACGGATCGTTCTGGAAGGTGATGTTCCGAGCCCCATCAATCCTCCCTCAGGGTGTCACTTTCGTACCCGATGTAAATACGTTGAAGGTATTTGCAGTAAAGAAGAGCCTCCCTTAATTGAAATAGTGAATGGCCATTATGTAGCCTGTCATCTGAAAAAGTGATTTCCCTTCAAACTGGCCTCCACTCAACTTGGCCAGAACCAGACATCGGGTTGCCCCTTGGAGCGATGGGGACGTTGGGGTTGTTGACTATTATTGAAATGAAATTCGGGTAGCCAAGCCACGGGGGCTTTTGTGAGTAGGTCATACAAATAATAAAGCCCAAAATCCGTGCCTTATGGCGCATATTTTGGGCTTTTCTTTAAACATAAACCGAAAAACCAATTTCACGATGCCTGGTGCCCTACTCTGTATTTACGGTGGCCTCCAGTGCCATGGCTATTTTCTTTTTAAGTTCTGTCAAATCAAAAGATTTTATGA
>JAIVZN010000054.1:0-12472 GCA_048634875.1 Deltaproteobacteria bacterium
AGAAAGAAAAAAAAGCAAATTTATTTAAATGCTGTTTTTAATGCAGAAAGCCTATATGAAAAATTTGGTTTAAGGAAGGTGATGCCAATAAATCGCTGGCAGGGTGAAGCGAAAAAATATTCAAACAATATGAAAAATATACCGGAAACTATTCCTGATATTTCAGGTTCTATTGAATTAGATGCTTCTATATGGAAAGATGAGAGGTTTTTTCTAATTGCTCAGTTTTTATTTTTACGCCGTTCTGTATCCTATTTTAATCCCTTTGGATTTTTAATGTATGGTAATATGGGGGAGGTTATTACCATTGGACCCTGGGAGCTAAAGGATGGAAACGAGGGTATAGCTGAAAAATTATTTATTTCTGCTTTATCTAATCTGAAGCCTAAAAGTAAAATATTTTTGGATGTGCCATCAATAAATAAAAAAGCAGAGAAGATATTGAGTAAGTATGACTTTAAAGTTATTGGTTCAACAATGTTTATGTGTCGTGGTAAGCTGCCCAAAATTCATTTTGATGAAATTTTCAGCTTCAGCACTATGGGGTCCATAGGGTAGGAAAAATATGCCTTCAAAGATAATTATTAATGATACAACGCTAAGAGACGGTGAACAGGCAGCAGGAGTTATTTTTACGATTGATGAAAAAGTAAAGATAGCTACTTTACTTGATAGTATAGGGATACAGGAGATAGAAGCTGGTATTCCTGTAATGGGAGATTTTGAAAAGAAAGCGATAAAAAAGATTTTAGATAAAAATTTAAAAGCAAGGATAATAGGTTGGAACAGGGCTGTTTTGAAAGATATAGATGAATCCATAAACTGTGGACTTAATTCCATAAGTATTTCTCTGCCTGTTTCAGACATTCATATAAAATATAAACTGAATAAAACAAGAAGGTGGATAATAGAGCAGATCAAAAAAGCAATAAATTATGCGAAGAGGCATAAACTATATTTAATTGTAAGCGCTGAGGATGCCTCAAGGGCTGAATTTGATTTTTTGCTTGAGTATATAAAGACAATAAAAGAAGAAGGCGCTGATAGATTTAGATTTTGCGATACAGTCGGGATATTAGAGCCGTTTAAATTGTTTAATACAATAAAACATATAGTTGAAGTTGTTAAGATTGATATAGAAGTTCATACTCACAATGATTTTGGGCTTGCAACAGCGAATGCGCTTGCTGGGATCTCTGCCAGCGCTAATTTTGTAGATACGACTGTAACCGGTATTGGAGAACGTGCTGGGAATGCTGCGTTAGAGGAAGTTGTTATGGCTTTAAGATATATTTATGACATTAATTTAGAAATAGATATTGAGAAACTGCCTCAAATATCCAGGTTTATCAGTAAAATATCAGGAAGAGAAATCCCTCAGGGAAAACCTATAATAGGCAACGGTTGTTTTTTGCATGAATCAGGCATACATCAGGATGGGATAATTAAAAATCCGTCAACTTATGAACCATTTGACCCATCTGTGATTGGACAGAAAAGCCGTTTAGTAATCGGTAAACATTCAGGAAAAGCAGCGATAAAATATTTTTTTGAGAAAAAAAATATTTTAGTAAGTGATGGGATAGCAAGTAAACTATTGAAAGAAATAAGGCATAAATCTTTTACTTTAAAACGCTGTCTTTCAGATATAGAACTTCATTCTTTGTATGAGAGGTTTTGTGATACTAAAACAAAAAGGGGTTAACAAATTCGTCCTGTTTTTACTTGTATAAATATAAGTAGGAGATAAGAAATTACCCGATGTAGGGTGTATATTAAAAAACAAAGGTGTTTTATTTGCAACATAGAAGTAAATGAAACACTTTTTTTATAGGTAAGGCTGCGAAAAATTTAAGGAGGATAAAATGAGAGGAAGAAATTTCAGTAAAGAAGATGTGATTAAGATTGTAAAGGATAAGAACATTAAGTTCATAAAATTATGGTTTGTAGACATTTTAGGGCAGATTAAGTCTTTTGCTATTACACCTGAAGAACTTGAGAACGCTCTTTCCGAAGGCATGGGGTTTGACGGGTCATCAATTGAAGGCTTTGCAAGAATATTTGAGAGTGATCTTGTGGCAATGCCTGATCCGACTACATTTTCTATATTGCCATGGAGATCAGAAGAACATACTGTTGCCAGAATGTTTGTTGATATTTGTACTCCGGATGGGAAACCATATATAGGAGACACGCGTTACATATTGAAGAAAAACATAGAAGAGATAAAAAAGGCAGGATTTGATTACTTTAATGTGGGGCCTGAACTGGAGTATTTTTATTTCAAAACTAATAAGTCTACAGAGATTTTAGATGAAGGTGGATATTTTGATTTTTTGCCTTTAGATCTTGCGCATGATTTGAGAAGGGATACAATTCTTGCTTTAAAAGAAATGGGCATTCCTGTTGAATATTCCCACCATGAGGTTGCGCCTTCCCAGCATGAAATAGATTTAAAGTATGCGCCTGCGCTTGAAATGGCGGATGATGTAATTTCATATAAAGTTACGGTTAAAGCCATAGCATGGCAGAATGATTGCTATGCGTCCTTCATGCCAAAACCAATTTTCGGAGAAAACGGCAGTGGTATGCATACACATATGTCACTTTTCAAAGGTGATAATAACGCATTTTATAAAGAAGGCGCCGATTACCATCTATCAGAAGACGCAAAGCATTTTGTTGCCGGTACAATGAAGCATGCCAGAGAGATCTGTGCTATTACGAATCAGTGGGTAAATTCATACAAGAGGCTTGTACCAGGATATGAGGCGCCTGTATATATTGTCTGGGGACAGAAGAACCGTTCAGCATTAGTAAGGATACCGATGTATAAACCAGGGAAGGAAAAAGCAACCAGGATAGAGTTAAGATTTCCTGATCCAGCTTGTAACCCGTATCTTGCATTCAGCGTGATGTTAGCTGCAGGATTAGAGGGTATAAAAAACAAATATCCATTGCCAGAACCTACAGAAATTGATGTATTTCACCTTACAGATGAGGAAAAGAAAAAGATGGGTATTGAAACTTTGCCGGGCAGCTTGATAGAGGCAATCCAGGAAGCTGAAAAATCAGAATTCTTGAAGAATGCCCTTGGAGAACATGTTTTCAATAAATTTATTGAAAACAAAAGAATAGAGTGGGATAAATACAGAACTCAGGTTACAAACTATGAACTGGATGCTTATCTGCCGATACTTTAATCGCCAGCTAACTTGAACGTATAGGAATTTCCTTTTTTTGTCATAGGGGCGGTATTTACCCCGAAACCTAAGAACCGAGCTCTAATTTCAGTTAACCTGCACAAAATTAACCTACAAAAAAACCTACAAAAAAATTTGACAAATTTATAAAATAGTAATATAGTGAATTAAATTTGAATTTTACTAATATAAAATCCGGATTTATTTATGGAACAAAGGCGTTCGCTTTAAAAAGTAGAACGTCTTTTTTATTATGTTAAGGAGAAGAAGAAATTATGAACTTAACAAAACTTGATAATATATTAGAAAATATGAATAAGTCTTCAGGTGAATTGATTGAAGTTCTACAGGAGGTTCAGGAGACTTATAATTATCTTCCAGAAGAAGTTTTAAGGGCAGTGGCTGAAAAATTAAATGTACCTTTAATTGAAGTATTCAGGGTTGCGAATTTCTATAAGGCTTTTACTCTTCAACCAAGGGGTAAGCACTTACTTACAATCTGTATGGGAACAGCCTGCCATGTAAAAGGAGCGCCTAAGTTTTTAGATGAAGTACTCAGTCAGCTTGATATTCAACCTGGTGAAACTACAGATGACGGCGAGGTTACAGTAGAAACAGTTAACTGTCTTGGCGCATGTGCGCTGGCACCGGTTGTAGTCATAGACGGGAAATATTATGACCATATGACTGCAGGAAAATTACGCTCCCTGATACAGGAAACTCGTAATAAGTCAGGCGAGGAGAGTAAGAAATAATGAGCACAATAACAAGTATAAAAAATTTAGAGGAACTGGCAGAACATAAGAAATCCGAAAATCAAAAATATAATAAAATAGTTACGCTTTGTGCTGGAACAGGTTGCTGTGCATCTGGATGTCTCTCTGTATTAACTTCTTTGCGCGAAGAACTGCAGCGTAAGGAGTTGACTGAAAAAATTAAAATCAGGACTACTGGTTGTCATGGTTTCTGTGAACAGGGTCCTCTTATGGTTATAGAACCGGAAAATATTTTTTATTGTCACATAAAACCTGAAGATGTTCCTGAAATTGTCTCTGAAACTTTAGGGCAGAATAAGATTATAGAAAGATTGCTGTATGTAGATCCTGTTTCAGAAGAAAAAATTAAATATGAAGCAGATATTCCTTTTTATAAAGCCCAGGATAGGAGTATACTTGGGCAGAATAAGCTTGTTGATCCATGTAATATCAATGATTACATTGCAATTGGCGGATACTCAGCATTAATAAAAGTTTTAACAACAAAAAAGCCAGAAGAAGTCATAGAAGAAGTTAAAAAATCAGGGCTCAGAGGCAGGGGTGGAGGAGGTTTTCCTACAGGAAGAAAGTGGGAATACTGCAGATCTGCAGAAGGCAATCCTAAATATGTTATCTGTAATGCGGATGAAGGCGACCCAGGAGCTTATATGGACAGAAGTGTTTTAGAAGGAAATCCCCATGCAGTTATTGAAGGTATGCTTATAGGAGCATTTGCGATTGGAGCGGAGCATGGCTACATATATGTAAGAAATGAGTATCCTATTGCAGTAAAACATTCAAAAATAGCTATTCAACAGGCAGAGGAACTTGGCCTTATAGGTAAAAATATTTTAGGAACAGATTTTTCACTTGATATAAAGATAGCAAGAGGCGGCGGTGCATTTGTATGCGGGGAATCAACTGCGTTAATGGCATCTTTAGAAGGTAAAGTCGGCGAGCCGAAAGCTAAAGATATACATACTGTGGAAAAGGGATTTAATGACCTGCCAACGAATTTAAATAATGTTGAAACCTGGGCTAATGTTCCTTTTATAATAAATAACGGCGCTTCCTGGTTTTCTTCAAAAGGCTCTAAAGAAAGTAAAGGAACAAAGATTTTTGCCTTAACAGGACAGATAAGAAATACAGGGTTAGTTGAAATTCCAATGGGCACAAGTTTAAAGAAGATTATATATGAAATAGGCGGCGGTTCTGCTACGGGAAAAAAGATAAAAGCAGTTCAAACAGGCGGTCCGTCCGGAGGCTGTTTGCCTGAAGAACAGTTTGATTTACCTGTAGATTTTGAAGCTTTAACTGAAGCTGGGTCAATGGTTGGTTCAGGTGGAATGGTAGTAATGGATGAATCAACCTGTATGGTTGATGTGGCAAAATACTTTTTAAAATTCCTTATAGATGAATCATGCGGCAAGTGTGTTCCATGCAGGATTGGTTTAAGCCGTATGCTTGAGATAATTAATGATATTACAGAAGGCAGGGGAACAGACGAAAAGCTTGAGCTTCTGAAAGAGACAGCAGAAACAGTATCCATAGCTTCATTATGTGCTTTAGGTAAAACAGCTCCTAATCCTGTACTTTCCACAATAAAATATTTTAATAAAGAATACGAAGCACATATAAAGGAAAAGAAATGTCCTGCAGGGGTATGCAGAGAGTTAATTCATTATTCTATTGATGAAGATAAGTGTACCGGCTGTGGAGCCTGTTTAAAAGCTTGTCCTCATGATGCAATTTTAGGAGAGATAAAAAAAGTTTATAAAATTGATGATGACAAATGCCGGAAATGCGGTATTTGTAAAGAAGTGTGTAAATTTGAAGCAATCAGTATTTCATAAGGGGAAAATAAAATGAGTGATTATGTAACACTTACAATTGATGGAGCGAAAATTCGGGCATATCAAGGCAGTTCTGTACTGGATGCTGCTTTAAATTATGGTATATGTATTCCACACCTCTGTCATATGCAGGGAATTACTCCAATAGGAGCATGCCGGTTATGTATTGTAGAGTGTATTAAGAATGGCAAATCAAAAATTACTGCTTCCTGTACTCTTGAAGTAGAAGAAGGTATGGTAATTTTTGCTCATACAAAAAAAATACTTAAAGCAAGAAAAAACATTGCAGAAATGCTGGTAGCACAGGCACCTAATTCTCGTGCTATTCAGGATATTGCAGTAAGATGCGGTGTAAAAAAGGTGCGTTATCCTTTTAAAAATGAAAATTGTGTTTTATGCGGTAAATGTGTCAGAGTTTGTAGCGAGGTATGGCAGTCTAAATCCCTGGGGTTTGTAGGGCGTGGCAATGATCGCCATGTCGCTTTGCCGTTTGACAAGCGTCCTGATTTCTGTAAGCGATGTAATGCATGTATAGATGTTTGTCCGATGACAATTACCCCATGTCCCGGTCCTATGAAAAAGGGCGAAGAAGCCCTGTGCGGTTTATGCGAATCACAAATGTCAATGGCGGAAGAGATTCCAGATACTTGTGTAGATTGTAGGTTAGGCGAGGGATTTGATTGTATCAGAAAAAAAGTAGAAGTTTAAGAAAAGTGGAGGAAATAAAAAATGAATTTACAAAAACCAAATGCCAATGATGTAAATCAAACAACAAACAGGTCAAGAAGTGTTGTTCCCGGATCAGGTTTATGTACACGCTGTATTGATGGATGCCGCGGGAACTGCGAAGTTTTTAAGGCAACTTTTAGAAGCCGTGAAGTGATTTATCCAGGACCTTTTGGTGAAATAACAGCAGGAGGCGATAAGGATTATCCTGTGGATTACTCACATCTGAATATCTTAGGATATGCAATGGGAGCAAAAGGTCTGCCTGATGGAGTTGAAGCAGGTCCTGATACTGCCATCTTTCCTGATGTAGATACTGAAACTGAGTATGGCTGGGATAAAAAAATTAAGATGCGGGTACCTGTTTTTACAGGTGCACTTGGTTCTACGGAAATAGCCAGGAAAAACTGGGAACATTTTGCAATTGGCGCAGCAATTTCAGGTGTAACTCTTGTGTGTGGAGAAAATGTCTGCGGTATAGATCCAGAACTTGAACTTGATTCCAATGGAAAGATTGCAAAAGCACCTGATATGGATAGAAGAATAGAAACTTACAAAAAGTTTCATGAAGGATACGGAGAGATTTTAGTCCAGATGAATGTAGAGGATACACGCCTTGGCGTTGCAGAGTATGTAAGAAAAAAGCACAACCTTGAAACTATTGAGCTTAAATGGGGACAGGGAGCGAAATGTATTGGCGGAGAAATCAAGGTTAAGAGTATAGAAAGAGCATTAGAACTTAAAAAGAGAGGTTATATTGTTACACCTGACCCGACACTTGAAGCAGTAAAGAAAGCTTATGAAGACGGAGCTATTAAGGAATTTGAAAGACATTCCCGTCTTGGATTTGTAACAGAAGAAGATTTCTTTGCTGAAATTAAACGATTGAGGGATTTAGGCTTCAAACGCATAACTTTGAAGACAGGTGCATATCCAATGAAAGAACTTGCAATGGCTATTAAATACAGTTCAATGGCTAAAATTGATCTTTTAACAATTGATGGCGCACCTGGCGGCACAGGAATGAGTCCTTGGAGAATGATGGAAGAGTGGGGAATACCTACATTTTATTTACAGGCAATGACTTATGAAATCTGTGAAAAGCTTACTAAAAAAGGTATGCGTATTCCTGATATTGCAATTGCAGGAGGATTCTCAACAGAAGATCATATCTTTAAAGTATTATCTATGGGCGCGCCATATGTGAAATCAGTTTGTATGGGAAGAGCATTTATGATACCGGGTATGGTTGGCAAGAACATAGGGTACTGGATTGAAGGTAAGGATTTACCGAATACTGTTTCAAGGTATGGAAGTAAACCTGAAGAAATATTTGTATGTTATAATGAGCTTAAAGAGAAGTATGGTGATAGAATGAAAGAGGTTCCATTAGGTGCTGTTGGAATCTACAGTTTTGCTCAGAAACTGAAAGTCGGGCTTCAGCAGTTAATGGCAGGCACAAGGAATTTCAATCTTACAGCTATTTCCAGAAAAGATGTTACTTCTCTTACTGAAGAAGCAACCAAGGTCTCAGGCATTTCTTATATTATGGATGCATACAGGGAAGAAGCTGAAGAGGTACTGAATAAATAAAAAGTTCAATAGGTAGAATAGGTAGGGTCAAATGTCAAGACCTGACCCTATCTATATAAATACCAGGGGCTTGATTTATCAAGCCCGCGGGTAGAACAAGTGTGCTCGGCTAAAAAAGTCTATTAAAACGACTTTTTCTTAACGCCTCGCAGGATAAATCCGACTCCTACGAAGATAGGACGGATGTAAAAAGTTTCTTACGGATGAAAGGATAAGAAAAATAAAAAAGGTGGTTTAAATGCCTAAAAGAACAGACATAAAAAAGATAATGGTTATTGGATCTGGTCCTATTATTATAGGGCAGGCATGTGAGTTTGATTATTCCGGGACCCAGGCATGCAAAGCGTTGAAAGAAGAAGGATACAGCGTTGTTCTGGTTAATTCTAATCCTGCCACCATCATGACTGATCCGCAGATGGCTGATGCGACCTACATTGAAGCTCTTACAGCAACCACCATGGAGGAAATCATCAAGAAGGAAAAGCCGGATGCATTGCTTCCTAATCTTGGCGGACAAACAGGACTTAATCTTTCAGCAGAGCTCAGCAAAAAGGGAATACTTGATAAATACAATGTGGAATTGATAGGAGTAAAAGCTCAAGCCATAGAGGAAGGGGAAGACAGAATTATTTTTAAAGATACCATGGCAAAACTTAATGTTGATGTGCCTGAGAGCGCGCCTTCTCATTCTGCTTCTGAAGCTGAAAAAATAGCTGAAGACTTAGGGTATCCTGTTGTGCTCCGGCCAGCTTACACACTGGGCGGCACAGGAGGAGGGATTGCATATAATGTAGAGGAACTTAGAACAATTGTTATTAGGGGACTTGCTGCAAGTATGAACAACCAGGTGCTCATAGAAGAATCTGTTTTGGGATGGGAAGAATTAGAACTGGAAGTAGTGAGGGACAATAAAGGTAACAAAATCACAGTTTGTTTTATAGAAAATGTTGATCCTATGGGCATTCATACAGGGGACAGTTTCTGCGTGGCGCCGATGCTCACTGTACCTGAAAAACTACAGAAGAAACTTCAAGAGATTTCCTACCGCATCGTTGATTCAATCGGAGTTCTGGGGGGATGTAATATACAGTTTGCCCATAATCCTGAAGACGGAAGGATTGTTGTTATTGAGATTAATCCGCGGACTTCGCGTTCTTCAGCCCTGGCTTCAAAGGCGACCGGATTTCCTATTGCACGCATCTCTGCGAAATTAGCTGTTGGTATTACACTTGATGAACTTCCATACTGGAAAGAGGGAACACTTGAGAAATATACACCAGGCGGAGATTATGTTGTTGTGAAGTTTGCCCGCTGGGCATTTGAGAAGTTTCCCAGTGTTGAGGATAAGCTTGGAACACAGATGCAGTCAGTGGGAGAGGTGATGAGCATAGGAAAAAATTTCAAAGAGGCATTTCAAAAAGCTGTAAGGTCACTTGAAATTAAAAGGTATGGTTTAGGAGGAGTTGATAAGTTTGCTGTCATGAGTCTTTCCGATATCAAAACCAAACTGGTTAATCCTTCAAGCGAACGTGTTTTCCTGATGTATGAAGCCTTGCGTAAAGGAATGTCAGTTGATGAACTTTACCGGATGACCATGATTAACCGCTGGTTTATAAGCGAGATGAAGGAGCTGGCAGAGTTTGAGGAAAAGATAAAAGGTTTTGAAGGAAATGATTTGCCTGAAGATACTCTGATAAAAGCAAAGGAGTATGGGTTCTCGGATAGATACCTGGCCGGGTTACTTGGTAAAAAAGAAAAAGAAATCAGAAGCAGCCGGCTTGCTATAGGAAAAAGTCAGGCATACCAAATAGTGCCTGTAAGCGGGGCTGATGCTGCGTATTATTATTCTACATATAATAATAAAGATACAGTTAATGTATCAACTCAAAAGAAGATAATGATTTTAGGCGGCGGTCCGAACAGGATCGGACAGGGTATTGAGTTTGATTATACATGTGTCCATGCTGCTCTTGCTTTGCGCGAAGAGGGAATTGAATCAGTAATGGTGAACTGTAATCCTGAAACTGTTTCCACTGATTACGATACTTCGGATAAACTTTATTTTGAGCCGCTTACAGTTGAGGATATTTTAAGCATTTATGAGAAAGAAAAACCTTCAGGGGTTATAGTGCAGTTCGGAGGCCAGACTCCCTTGAACATAGCCAGAGAACTTCAACAGGAAGGAGTAAAAATCTTAGGAACAAGTCCCGACAGCATTCATCTAAGTGAAGATAGACAGAAGTTTAAGGATATCATAGAGGAACTTGGTATTCCCCAGCCTGAAAGTGGAATTGCGTATTCTATAGATGAGGCTCTTGCAGTCAGCAGGAAAATAGGTTATCCGCTCATGGTGCGTCCTTCATTTGTCCTTGGCGGAAGGGGAATGCGCGTGGTCTGGGATGAAGATATGCTTTTAAATTATGCTAAGACGGCAATAGAGGTTACTCCTGAATATCCGATGCTGATTGATAAATTCTTAGAAGAGGCTATTGAAGTTGAAGTTGATGCAATAAGTGACGGCGAAAGCGCATTTATTCCGGCTGTAATGGAACATATAGAACTGGCCGGAGTGCATTCGGGTGACAGCGCCTGCGTTATTCCTTCACGGAACATCTCTAAGGATAACCTATCTATAATAGAAAAATACACAGGGGACATTGCAAGAGCCCTTAAAGTAGTGGGTATTATAAATATTCAGTATGCTATAGCCAATGAAAAAGTTTATATTTTAGAAGCTAATCCACGGGCATCAAGAACTGTGCCTCTGGTGAGTAAAGTTATGGGCATCGGAATGGCGCAGATAGCAACAAAAGTGATGCTGGGAAAAAAATTAGAAGAAGTCATTCCCAGGAAAAAAATGATTTCTTATTATGGAGTGAAGGAAGCTGTGTTTTCTTTTAATATGTTTCCAACTGTAGACCCTGTTCTTGGGCCTGAGATGAAAGCAACAGGAGAGGTGCTTGGCATGGCTGCTTCTTATGGTCTTGCTTTTTACAAAGCTCAAGGATCTGCCGGCATGAGACTTCCTGTTAAAGGGACAGTGCTGATTTCTGTTCGTGATAAAGATAAAGAAAAAATTTTTGAAATAGCTGAAAGACTTAAAAAGATGGATTTTGAACTTGTAACAACAAAAGGAACTAATGACTATCTGAATTCTAAGGGACATAAATCAACGATGGTTCTTAAGATGTATGAAGGCAGGCCCAATATCGCTGACCATATTTACAATGGCCGTATTCAGATGGTAATAAACACGCCTATAGGAAGGGAAGGAAAGCATGATGACAGTTATATCAGGAAAATGGCGATCCGGGAAAAAGTGTCTTACATTACTACTAGCGCCGCAGCGAAAGCCACGGTTGAGGGGATTAAGGCCATGAAACATAGTGAGATTAAGGTTAAATCTTTGCAAGAATATCACAGCGTTTAAAATGTCCCGCCAGGACTGATACGGATATCTGTTTCACAACCACGGAGGCCTCTGGCTGCGCGCTTCTGCCATGAGGCCCGGAGAACAGGATTGACAGGGGAATTATTCAATTGATACAATTCAACTAAGCCAAGCCTGATCAGGATGAAAAAATTTAATCAGGGGGAAACAGCCTGGTTTTGCGGGGGAAGCATGAAAACTAAAAAAAAATTATATAAATCAAACCACCGTCCGGACGGGCAGCCTAAATGTAATGATGGCCGGTTATCCATTCTCCAGGAAGAGAAGGATTTTGTTAGATGGATGTCCAAGGACATCGCTGTGCTGGACTATTTTGCCGGAGTTCCGGAAAAGGTTCCGCGCGAATTGTGGGCAACCCTGGAAGCCCTGCGGGTTAGAAAGGGCAAAGAATTCTACACGGAATTACTCTATGCGCTGACCCATAAATTTTATCCTCCGGAGGATGCCCGGGAATTTTGGAATACGATTGTTATACATAAGCACAAATTGTCGTCTGCCATCAGCCGGGAAGTGGGAATGAAGGTGGCCGTGCTGGATTACCTGGATAATGAGACTAATAAATCCGGGGATCTGCAATTGCTTCCGGCCGAGGAATTGGACAGCTTGCTCCTGTTTGCCAATGAAGACAGTCTGACCGGCTTGTATAATCACCGCTATTTTCAGGAACGGCTGCGCTATGAAATGATTCGTTCCCGACGTTATAAGCATCCCATCAGCCTGCTGTTTATTGACCTGGATCATTTTAAGGAATTCAATGACAAGTATGGACATTTAAAGGGAGATATTTTACTCCGGGAGGTTTCCGGCTTTTTTAAACAAATCTGCCGCCAGGCGGATGCCGTGGCCCGTTATGGCGGGGATGAGTTTTCCCTTATTCTTCCCCAAACCTAT
>JAIVZN010000055.1:0-12410 GCA_048634875.1 Deltaproteobacteria bacterium
AAATATTCAACAATAACAGCCCAGAAGATTCCTGCAATTAAACCAAAAATTACAGCTAAAACTATATTTCTTTTCTTATGTTGAGGAACAGGAGTTTCTGGAAGAAAAGCAGGAGTAAATTCTTCTGTAGGTTTAAAAAAATCAGTATAATTTTTCATATCCTCTATTAAACTTAATTGAAGTTCAGTATATCTATTAACATAAGCCTGTAGTTTTAATGCATCTGCCTCATTCTTAGAATTTTTTAAATCAGCAATGATTTTTTCAGTTTGTATTATCATTTTATTTTTTTCTTCAATAATTTTTTCAAAAGAACCTTTACTATCTACTAAAAGTTTTTGATGCTTTTGAATAATATACGCAGCTATTGCTTTATTTAGTTTCAGGGTATCCTCAGGATAATAATCCCTTGTTTTAATTTTTAACACCCCTCCTTTTTTTTTAATTTCAATTTTTCCTTTAATTTCATTTTTTGATTTACCAATTTTCTTCCCTATAATTGAGAGAGTAGAATCGCTCATAACTTCAGCTATTGTATTATCCATTGGCTCAAGAAAAGCATTTCCACACTTACCAATATTTATAAGCGCATAAGTTTCATACACGGGTGGTTTAAAAAAGTTAATTGCAGTTGTCGTTATGCCGGCTATTAAAGTAATAGATACAATAACTTTCCACCTCTTCTTAATCAGATTAATATAATCTCTTAAATCAATTTCTTCTTCCATTATCTTCTCCTTCCGACAGGCAAGATGCCTGTCCCACCAAACGCCTGTCCTACCTGGGTGACCAAAGCCACCTACTACTTTTTATTAATGTTCATTTTTTGAACATTATAAATTTATTCAAAAAATTTGTCAACCTTCAACTATTATATTTTTTTGAACGATAATATAAAATTATTTTTTTTCTGCCAAATCAAAGGCAATCAAAATGTAGCTAAATGTCTGAATTTGGTTCTTAATGGGACAGGTTTTATAGAAATGTGACTGCTGTATTAGAATGAATATATACTGTATCTTCTATTGCTCTCGCATAACCTCCTGCAAGAACAATTGCAACAGGGATATTATTATCATCGATAAATTTCTTAATTATATTATCCCTCTCTTTTAAATCTTCTTTTGTCAGAGCAAGACCGCCAAGCTGGTCTTCAATATAAGTATCAGAACCTGCAACATAAATTACAAAATCAAACAAAAACTTTTCCTTTATATTTTTAAGGCTATTTAAAAGCAATTTATTATAATTTTTGCCTGATGTGCCATCTTCAAGAGGCACATCAAGATCAGATTTTTCTTTGTAAAAAGGATAGTTGTTTTGCTGATGCATGGAAAATGTAAATACATCCTTGTTATCTTTAAATATATATGCAGTTCCATTGCCCTGATGCAGGTCACAATCTATAACAAGAATTTTTTTTCCTTTCTTAATCATTTTTGCTGCGCCTATAGCAACATCATTAAATACACAAAAACCTTCCCCGTGATCGGGATAGGCATGGTGAAAACCTCCTCCTAAATGCACGCCCGCTCCATCTTTTAGAGCTGTCTCGCATGCCATAATAGTACCACCACAGCATAGAAATGAAGCTCTTGCCAGTTCTTCTGAATACGGAAGTTCTAATTTTATTTCATCAGTGTAAGAAAGAGTTCCATTTTTTATATCATTTACATATTTTTCAGTATGTACCTCTAAAATTTCAAATGGTGCGGCAAAGCGAGATTCAATAAAATTTTCTTCCTTGAAATTATGATTTTTAATGAGGTTTTCTTTAATCAGGCGGTATTTTGAAGTAGGAAAAACATGCGAGCCTATATCAATCTCATATTCCGGCGAATATATAATTTTTCGTAACATATTTTTTGACTTCAGCCGAGCAAGCTCGGCCACTACATTTTAAGAAAATGCAAAAAATTTTTAAAATTTATTAATTTTGGATTTTGGATTGTCATTTTGATTTTTGATTTTTGATTTTTTTTACCAGGTGTATTTAACTTTTCCGCCAAAAGTTATTCCTCTCAACCCTCCGCATTTACCACCTGCTGTTGTTAGAAAACTTTTTATTCCTACAAACCAGCTCCATTTTTCACTCATCGGGAATATTTCCATACCAACTATCTGCTGAAATCCCATAGCAGTTGTAGAAGGAGATTTTACAATTTCTCCTTTTTCAGAATCTATATTTGCTCTGTAATCACCAAGAGGCTCTCTTTTATAAAAAACATGGTATAAGCCTACGCCTGCGCCTACATAAAAACTTTCGTATATTGTATAGGAAAAATTTACTGTCATAGGAATGACACTCATTCTTATTTTTACATCACGCCCTGCTTCATCTTTAAGTTCCTCTTTAAGATCCTCTTCCTCTTCTGTATAATAAGCTTCATCAATATCATCTTCAGCATAGTTAACAGTAATCTGGGAACCAAACATATACCCGATACCAAGTTCAAGAAATTTATTATCAAGGGTTCTTGTTGCAGTACCCATAATTGCAGGACAGAGAATCTTCCCGCTCTTGGAACCGGAACCGACACCAAGCCCTAATTCTCCGCCTAATTCCCAGTCTTTCCATTCAACAGCATTTAAACTACTTGAATAAAAACATATAACTAATAAAAGAAAAAAAATAAATTTTTTTACCATAACTTATGTTCTCCCCATTCTTTTAAGGAATGTGGGAGTAAGCATGAGGGAATAGGGAAAAATATCTTCTTTCTTCGGCAAAGCGTTGTTCCATCCACTTATCTTCCCTCATTCCTCAGCCCCCATTCCTCATTCCTACAATAAAAGGTATTCCAATATTGCCTGCTGGATATGCATCCTGTTTTCTGCCTGTTCAAACACATAGGAATTTTTTCCATCTATAACCTCATCGGTTATTTCTTCTCCTCTGTGAGCCGGCAGACAGTGCATGACCATAACATCATCCTTTGCAACCTTAAGCAGTTCTTTATTAACCTGATACTTTAAAAACCTGTTTTTTCTTTCTCTTTCCTCTTCTTCATCTCCCATACTCACCCAGACATCAGTATAAATTACATCTGCAGATTTTACTGCCTCAAACGGATCGGAAACTATCTTAATATCTCTGTTTTTTTCCTGCATTGTCTTTAAAATTTCCTGATCAGGCTCATACCCGCCTGGAACAGCAGCTATAAATTTAAAACCAAATATGCCGGCAGCATTAATCATAGAATTACACACATTGTTTCCATCGCCAACAAATGCTACTTTTATATTTTTATAATCAGTTCCTTTTACTTCAGTTATTGTCATCACATCACCTAATGCCTGACAGGGATGAAGGAAATCAGTAAGCCCGTTAATAACACCAACAGCCGCAGCGCCTGCAAAATCAATCACATCCTGATGCGAATATGTCCTTATCATTACACAATCCACATATCTGGAAATTGTCCTTGCAGTATCTACAATTGTCTCTCCTCTTGAAAGCTGGAGACTCTCTGCACCAAGATATATTGCTGTTCCTCCAAGTTTCTGTATTGCTCTCTGGAAAGAAATATTTGTCCTTGTAGAAGCTTTTGTAAATATTAAGGCAAGAGCCTTACCCGGTTCAATTTCGGCAAGTGCGCCTTTCTTAAACTCAATACCTCTCATGATTAGTTCAAGAAGGGTCTCCTTATCATAATCCGTAAGTGCAATAAAATCTTTTTGTTTCATTTCTCCACCTTTCTACTTATTTTAATTCAAATTTCCTAATCTCTTCTTTTAATTTCTTCTTTTAATACAGCTTCAACATCCTTTAATCCATTGCCGGTTAATAAACATACAACCGGTTCTCTAACTTTATCCTGCAATGATAGTTTTCTTAATCCGGCTACACTTGTTGCTCCGGCAGGTTCTGTAAAAACCCCTGACGAAGACGCAATATAAAAAATATTTTCTATTATTTCTTTATCAGATACCCGAACTGCCTTTCCCTTGGTTTCAACTACTGCCCTGATAGCTGCAAGTCCATCTTTTGGTTTATCTACTGAAATTGAGTCAGCTATTGTAGTAGCTTTAACAGTCTCTAATTTTAAATTCTCAGGAGATTTTCTTACTTTCTCAATAGTTCTCGCAACAGCATCAGAGTTTTCACTTTGAACAGCAATAAGCTCGGGAAGTTTATCTATTAAATTCAGTTCCTTTAAATCCCTGAATCCTTTCCACACACCACTTATTATATTCCCATCTCCAACAGGGACAAAAACTGCTCCGGGAACATTGTACCCAAGCTGCTCCCATATTTCAAAAGAAACAGATTTTTTTCCCTCCCTGGTATAAGGGTTATAGCCTGTGCACCTGTTAAAATAGCCCTCTGTATGAGAGTCACTAACACATAAATCATATGCATTGTCGTATGTCCCATGCACCATTCGTATATCAGCTCCATATACTTTTAACTGCGCAATTTTTGCCTTAGGCGCAGATTCAGGCACATAAATAATCACTTTAATCCCGCCCACAGCGCCCATACATGCCCAGGAACACCCTGCATTTCCTGTTGATGCCGCGGCAGCAACCCTTACTTTTTTTTCCCTTGCCACTGCCATCACTACTGAAGACGCCCTGTCTTTAAAAGATGCAGTTGGAAGTCTCGTATCATCTTTCAGATAAACCCCGCTCAATCCTGTGTCTTTTTGAAGCTTACTGCTTCTATAAAGAGGAGTTAAAGACATATCCACTGGTGGAATATATTTAATATCCTCAAACGGAAAAAGCGGCTTATACCTCCATATATCTCTTTGTGGATTAGCTCTAAGATATTGTACAGAAAAAACCTTACTTATTTCTTTATAATCATAAAGAGCATCAATGTTTTCAAAACACTCATCACATATATAGTTTTCATAAGAAGAAGGAAACAGTTTCCCGCATCCAATACATTTAAAACCAATTAAATAATTTTTCATAATTCCCAACTCATAGTCTCCCAGTCTCCAATTCTATTTATGGAATAATAGTAGTTCCTGTTTTTCCTTTTATAGCGTCCTCAATACCGGAAGGCGAGGTTATGACTGCTTTTTTACCGCCGTTTTTTAAATACCTTATAACAGACTCAATTTTTGGCAACATACTGCCCGGTGCAAAATGCCCTTCTTCTTTATACCTTATAGCTTCTTTTAATGTCATGGAACTCAATTTTTTTTCATCAGGTTTTCCAAAATTAAGACATACTTTATCAATAGCAGTAGATATTATGAATAAATCCGCTTTGATATTTGTAGCAAGAAGCGCTGAAGCAAAATCCTTATCAATAACAGCTTCAATACCGGCAACCATGCCATCGTCCCGCATATAAACAGGAATACCGCCGCCACCAACAGCTATTACAACAAAACCACCATTAATTAATGTTTCTATAGCTTTTTCTTCAATAATTTCTTTAGGTTCCGGTGATGCAACCACCCGGCGGTAACCTCTGCCTGCATCCTCGGTAATATCCCATCCATCTTCTTTTTTCTTTTTCACTGCTTCTTCTTTATCCATAAAAGGACCTATAGGTTTAGATGGAATCTTAAACGCCCTGTCATCTTTATCAACCATAACCCTCGTCACAACTGTTACAGCTTTTTTATTAATATTTCTCTTTTTAAACTCATTTTCCAGTATCTGCTGGAAAATATAGCCTATTGCTCCCTGAGTGTCAGCTCCGCAGGAATCAAGCGGCACAGTATGAAGTCCTGCCTTTTTTGCCAGTTCTGCCCTCAAGAGAATAAATCCAACCTGTGGGCCATTACCATGAGTAATAACAACATTCCAGCCACTCTCAATCATTGAAGTAATGTGCTTCATTGTTTCAACTGCTGCTGTATACTGGTCAGGTACGGATTGATGTTCTTTATCTTTTATAAGTGAATTTCCACCTACTGCAATAACTGCTAACGGCATATCTCCTTCTCATTCAGCTTTAAGCCTTAAGCTCATTTTTTTGGTTCTTTCTTAAATAAGTTGGAGCTATCGTCTGAAAGTTGTGTGAAAATGAGTCCAGAAAATGTGTTTTGAGTGACTTCAGTACTTTTAGCAAACGATATGGCATTTCGTAGAAGAAACTCAAACTTGTTTGAGACTGACTCATAGAGTCAGGCGAGTTTTTGAGTTTCAGACATATTATTTGCGGCCGTAAGGCAAAAGTACTGCGGAACGAACAAATATATTTTTTGGACTCTAACCAACATAAAATCCAACTTAAATAAGAAAGAACCATTTTTTTCTTACAGCTTATAGCTTATAGCTATTTTTCACCACTTACTGCGCCATTGTCAGCGCCATTATAGCTTTCTGGACATGCAGCCTGTTTTCTGCAATATCATAAATAATAGATCTTTTCCCTCCTGCTACTTCATCTGTAACTTCATGGCCTCTATCTACAGGCATTGGATGGGAAAAAACAGCTTCATTAGTCAATTTCATTTTTGTTTCATCACATATCCAGTCTGTATATTTAAGAGCTTTCTCCACTTCTTCCATTTTATGAAACTCTCCATCATGATATGCATTTTCACTCATCCAGTTTCTTGAATATACCACATCCACCCCGATATATCCTTCTCTATCATCATCTGTTATGGAAAACTCACTGCCATTCTCTCTGCAGTTTTTCTTTGTCCATTCAATAACCTCTTCATCTAATGAATACCCCCGGGGATGCGCAACCCTTACATTCATTCCTAACCGGGAACATATTAACATACTTTCCTGTACAGAGCAGTGTGATCTTCCAAGCGCTCCGTGCCCCCAGACATGAAGTATTGTCCTTCCTCTTAAATCTTTTCCAAGGTGTTTTCTGTATCCCATAACATCAGCAAGGCCCTGGCATGGATGAAATCTATCATGCGCCATACTGATTACTGGAATATCTGAGTATTGGGCATATTCACGAATAAGTTTATCACCCTGCCCGTATTCAGAAATCTTGTCTTCAAGTATTCTTATCCCCAATCCCGAAGCATATCTTGACATTACTTTTGCAGCGTCCTCTATAGTCTCCCCTGCAGTCTTTTTTGTTCTGAGACGCATGTTAGAAGGTTCTAAAAACAACGCATGCCCGCCAAGTTCTGTAGCAGCAATTTCAAATGACTGCCTGGTCCTTACTGAAGGATTGTAGAAAAACATGAGAAAACTGCGGTTATGCAGTATATCAGAAAATTCAGGTAAATACCTTTTTCGCTGCATATCCTCAGCTAATCCTAAAATTTCAATTATTTCATTTACAGACCACTGCTGGGTAGTTATTAAATCTTTTCCATAAAGTCTTGATTTTCCCATCTATCACCTCCAATCTAAGTTATGAGTTACAAGTTATAAATTATGGGTTATTTCTTATAATTTCACTTATAACTTATTGCTACAGCCGTCCCCCCATAGTAAGAGCCATTATAGCTTTATGTGCATGCAAACGATTTTCTGCTTCATCAATTACAACTGACTGGGGACCATCTATAACTTCATCACTGACTTCCTGTCCCCTGTCAGCAGGAAGACAATGCATATAAATTGCATTTTTATCGGTAAGAGTCATTTCTTTTGCAGTTGTCATCCAGTTCTTAGATGCTTCATTTAATTTTTCAGCCTCATCATGATTTTGCTCTTTTATAGTTTTCCCTGTTTCATCAGTATAATTAAAACAGGGAACCGCACCCCATGATTTCGGATAAACTATATCTGCGCCCTTAAAACCTTCTTCAAAATCATTGACAACTTTAAATGAACCATTTGTCTTCTCAGAAAATTTCCGGCAGTGTTTTATAACTTCGCTGTCCAGTTCAAAACCTTCAGGATGAGCCAAAGTTACTTCCATCCCCATCTTTGCAGCAGCTAAAATAACGCTCTGCGGAACAGCGCGCGGTTTTTCAATTGAACCGGAATATGCCCAGGACATTGTTATCTTTACACCTTTGAAAGTTCCGAACTTTTCTTTAACTGTAAGCATGTCAGCAAGCGCCTGTGTAGGATGATATTTATCACATTCCATATTAATAACAGGAATTTCAGCATATTGAGCAAATTCCTTAATTGTCGCGTTTGCAAAACCATATATCCAGTAAGCCGGTGGGCCATACATTCTTATAGCAATTGCATCACCGACCCTGTTTAACATACGGGCAACATCAGCAATCCTTTCTGTCTTATACGGAATATCAAACCCTTCTCTTGCAGGGGTATATGTTTTACCTGGCTCTAAATCAACATGAAAACCGCCAAGCTGCTGAATACCTGCAGCAAAAGTGCTTCTTGTTCTAAGTGACTGATTAAAAAACATCGTAAATAATGTCTTATTCTTTAAAATGCGGTTCTGGTCATCACCCATCGCATGCCTTCTCTTTAATTCAGCAGCAACATCAATTAAAGTTTCCCATTCTTCCTTTGTGTAATCCAATTCCGCATCAATCCAATCTCTTCCTAAAAAATGATTCGTCTTCATAAAAATTTTTCCTCTTAAATCGTAAAGCGTAAAGTGTTTACTTTTTACTCTTTACGCTTCTTTTCTTCTTCAATGGTAAAAGTTTTGTAACCACTGTATCCAATCCGCTCCCACCAGTTTTTTGCCCAGCACCTCAGTTTATAACTGCCTTGAGATAAATCTTTAAAACCAAACGCAAGGTCATAGGGGGGAGTTGTAACAATCTTCCCTGAAACCTCCCAGCCCGTACCACTATCTAATTCAATTCCAACTTCTGTTATATAATTACCCGAAACTCCGGTTTTTATTATGTACTTTTCAGGAACAACTGGATGCTTTTCAAAACTCTCTATGTCTATTTTTGGAACAGGCGGATTCTTTCCAACAAGTTTAACTGCAAGAGCAGGTTCAAAAAATTTTATTGTTCTTACATCCTTATTTTCATCACCTTTAACAAGGTATGAGTTTTCCCTCTCATTAGAACCAAGACCCGCAGCAAGTATAGGCGCTGCTTCAGCACTGGTTAATTCCTCATCTTCACTCCAGAGATGTATATAAACAGGAGAATCTGAACTTAACATTTTTTTATCGTATTCAACCCAGAACCACCTGCTCATCGTCACTCCCTCCAGCGCCGCTACAGGTGAACCTTCAACAGGAATCCTGTCAGTTGCAGTTAAAACTATTCCCTCCGGTCTAATTTGCTTTGATTTTGAGATACCTATTAAAATATTGTATGGACCATTGGAAATATTTATCTGCTCTTCATTACTTTTAAGTATCTTCTTTATCTGTTTATCTGTTTTTGCCCGCCCCAACCTGGCGCCTAAATACACTTTTTCAAAATTTCGGGTATCCACATCAAGAAGTTTTGACGCCCAGCCATGATTATATCCTACATACCAGTTACCATTCCATCCACCATTGGCAAAAAGGGTAAATTCACCAGGGGTTGGCAGCTCCGCAATAAACTTTACACGAGCCTCTTCAGCCTGAAGAAAAGAAGCGGCTGAAATTACCATCAATATAATAATACTATGTTTCACCCGTAAATAAAACTCCTTAATTGAGACCTAAATGATGTATTTTTTGCGACTTGTGACTTTTTATAGAAACTATGGCGTTTAAAAACTAAAACTGTTTGACCCAGCTCTTGCTTGCAAGGGCTGGGGAGTTTTTTAGTTTTAGGCATAGTTTCATATGCCAAAGGCAAAAAGTCTCCGGAGCAACAAAATGCATTTTTAGGTCTCATATAGCTTATTTTTATTCTCGCTTTTGTGTGCATAGCTCATGTGTATTCATCTATAATGTAGCTCGGTAGGGCAGCGAAAAACTCAGCTGCTTTTACAACTTTATCTATTTCAATTTTTTCTCCTGTTTTATGAGCTTCTTCTTCATGACCCGGCCCGAAACCAATGGTAGGAATACCAAGCTCACCTTTTGTATAAGATCCGTTTGTGCAAAAACTCCACATAATTATTTCACTTTTGCCTAATTTTTCCTCTAAACATTTACTTGCTGACCGAATTAATGGGTGACCCGAATCCATGTGCCATGGTTTATAGTAGGGAGTTATTGAAACAATATCACAATCTCCTTCTATACTGGATTTAATTCCTCTAATAATATCTGATTCTTCCCTGCCAACACCTGCTCTGTAATCACAATATATACTGCATGCTTCAGGAATTATATTTATATTTTTATTTGGCGTTTCTACTTTCGTAACAACAACTGAATCTTCCTGCAATCCATCATTCAGGTTCTTGATTTTCCGAATAACGTCTGTTGATTCATATATTGCATTTTTTCCTCCCGAGGGATTGCTGGCATGTCCTGCCTCTCCTTTTATATCTATTCTTATGCCTAACCTCCCTCTGTTCCCCTTTGCAATCCTTAAAGATGAAGGCTCACCTATTACAACCAAATCAGGCCGGATACCTGTCTGGCTTAAAAAATCTTTTAATCCATTTCCCTCTGCAACTTCTTCTCTTACACTGGCTAAAACAAAGAGAGTAATGTCATGGAGTCTTACCCTGTGACCGCCATAAATAATTGCAGATAGAGAACCTTTATCGTCACATGTCCCACGCCCATATAAATATCCATTTTCTTCTCTAACTTTAAACGGCTCTTCCTTCCATCCCTTACCCGGCTCAACTACATCCATATGCGCATCATATAAAATAACAGTATTCCCGGAGCCGACTCTTCCGCATACATTACCGCCTTTTTCAATTATTTCATCATAGCCCAACTTCCTGAATTCTTCCTTCACACGCGAGGCAACTTCCCCTTCTTCACCCGAGAGGGAAGGAATATTTACTAAATCCTTTAAAAAATTTATTACACCCATAATCTCCCAATCTCCTAATCTCCTATTTCATTTTCTCCCATATCTTACTTGCCACTTCTCTTGCTCTTAAACATATCTCGGCTTCATCAATGCAGGTAATTTGCTTATTACGCATTATCGGAACGCCGTTACATATTGTAGTGTCAACACTGCTGGATACAATACCGAACAGGAGATGACCAATGAAATTATCTTCATTAAAAGGAGTAGCCGGATTGTAGTCTATTGTTACAATATCTGCAGTATTACCTACAGCAATCTCTCCGACATTCCAGCCTGCAACTTTACTTAAAATATCAGGATTCTTATAAAGAAGCATCTGTGGAATTTCCATGAAAGCAACAGCAGGATCTTTGTAATAATGCCGGGCAATAAGAAATGCGCATTTCATCTGAGAAAGCATATCAGAATTCATACCATCTGATCCTATACCTACATTAATTCCTTTCCCGTACATATCCAGAACTTTAGAATAACCCACTGCATTATTCATATTACTTTCCGGATTATGCACAACAGATGTCCCCGTATCCTTTATCAGTTCCATCTCCTCATCATCAATATGAATACAATGCGCAAGAATACTTTTTTCGCCAAGAACACCTGCATCTTTAAATCTTCTAACCACTGTATTAGAAAACTTCTGTTTGGTTATTTCCTGGTCCAATCCATCTTCTGCACAATGTATGTGAATTCCTACATTAAACTCATCTGCCAGTTCAACACTCCATCTCAGTGTTTCTTCTTCTACCGTAAAAGAAGCATGCAGTCCTACCATCCCCTTCACATTACCTGAAGACTTCCTTAAAAATCTTTCATTTTCTTCAATACCTCTGTCGCCTTTCCCATATCTGTCAGAAGTTCCAAGACATAAAACTGCCCTCATTCCCATTTCATCAACAGCCCTTTTAATCTCATCAAGACTCCCTATTTGATAGGATTGACTCTCATGGTGGTCTATAATTGCTGTTACCCCGTGTTTAATACACTCAATTAAAGATACAATTGCAGAATAATATATAGCATCCTTAAAAAGCAACCTGTCTAATTTCCACCATAGTTTTTCAAGAATTTCAATAAAATTTCTCGGGGGTTCTCCTGAGATACTCAAGCCCCTTGCAAAAGTGGAATACAGATGGTGATGAGTATTCACAAAAGCCGGCATTATTACTTTTCCTTTTGCATTCAGAACTTCTGCACTGGAATATTTAATCTTAAGGTTCTCAAGCGGACCAACATCTCTTATAATTTCACCCTCAATTACAACACCACCAGGATATATTATCTTATTACTTTTCCCAAGAGTTACTACTATCCCGCCTTCAATTAACGTAGTCATCTAACAATAACCTCCATTATTCATTCCAACTCTATATTAAGGGATTTTGCTATAGATTCTGCCCCATTTCTTACTCTGAGATCTTCATCTTTTGCTGCTTTTTTTATTGCCTTAATAACATCTTTATTTTTAACTCCAATATAACTTAAAGCTGTAACTGCCTGACGACGTATTTTTATATCATCGGATTCCATCCCTTTCAAAGCTATCTTAAGCCCCTTATTCTCTCCAAGTTTCCCTAAAGATATAGCTGCGATCACCGCAATCTCTAAATCATCTGATTTCAACAGTTTTTTAAGTGT
>JAIVZN010000056.1:0-12136 GCA_048634875.1 Deltaproteobacteria bacterium
ATATTTTAAAATAACACTATCTATAAACTTAATATTCTTTAAAGTTCCATTAATTAACTCTTTTGCAAATCCTATAACCTTCTCTGAATCTCTATCCATTCCAATAATTTCCCAGGCCTGTTCTTTGGTTACATTCAGAACTTCAACAATATATAAAACTCTTACAGCTAATTTTCTTGCGTCTCTGCGAATTCCCATTGTTCCGTAAACCGTAAAGCGTAAAGAGTGAAGAGTAAGTTGAAAAAAATGAATAACACTTTACGCTTCATGCTTTACCCTTTACCCTTTTTTGTCATTTTGCATTTTAAATTTTGCATTGTCTGTATATATCCGACATTTCAAGAGCAGTTCGCGCTGCCTCTTCACCTTTATTTCCCGCCTTCCCTCCGGACCTCTCCTGAGCCTGTTCCAAACTGTCACAGGTAAGTATGCCGAACGATACAGGATATTCGCTCTTAAGCCCCTGTTCAGCTATTGTTCTTGCAACCTGAGAAGAAATATATTCAAAATGCGGAGTATCACCCCGTATAACCGCGCCAAGACAGATAACCATATCATATGATGAAGACCTTACTAATTTTTCCACACATCCGGCTATTTCCCAGGCTCCAGGAACTTCAAAAACCGTTATATCCGAATCTTCCATACCACACCTGGTTAGTTCACCTACAGCGCCATCCAAAAGTCTCTTTACAACCTGCTCATTTCTCCTTGCCATTACAATTGCCGCCTTCTTTCCTGCGCCATAAACTTTTCCTTTTATTATTTCCATCCGTTACCTCCCTTTTAGTCGTAAATCGTAAAGCGTAAAGAGTAAGTTTAAAAAAATAAATAACACTTTTTCCGATTTAAATCTTCCATCTTCAGCGAAGCGTCCTTCCATCTTCAATCTAAATAGTGTCCTAATTTTTCTTTTTTTGTCCTGAGATACCTTTCATTTTCAGGATTAGGCTCAACAGTTATTGGCATCCTTTCAACTACCTTAAGTCCATAACCGCTTAAACCAACTATCTTTTTAGGATTATTTGTAAGCAATCTTATACTAGTAAGACCAATATCTGCAAGAATCTGCGCTCCAATACCATAATCCCTCAAATCTGCTTTAAATCCTAAAGAGCGGTTTGCTTCAACAGTATCCAGCCCCTTATCCTGAAGACAGTATGCCTTTATCTTATTATGCAGACCTATGCCCCTGCCTTCCTGTCTCATATAAAGAAATACACCTCTGCCATTATCAGCAATTATTTTCATTGCCGCCTCTAACTGTTCACCGCAGTCACATCTTTTTGAACCAAGAACATCACCTGTTAAACACTCAGAATGAACTCTCACAATAACATCCTTTTTTCCTTTTACATCTCCCATAATAAGAACAACATCAGTTTCGTTTTCATCTAACAGGGATTTATAAAGACACAGTTTAAATTTTCCATATTTTGTAGGTAATTCTGTAATACTTTCACATTTAACAAATCTTTCATTTTTGTATTTATACTTTATCAAATCCGCAATTGTTATAAATTTTAAATTGTGTTTCTTTATAAAATCCTTTAACTGTTCCAGCCTTGCCATAGTTCCATCTTCATTCATTATCTCGCATATTACACCTGCAGGAACCAGACCTGCCAAACGGGCAATATCAACTGACGCTTCTGTATGGCCTGCCCTTACAAGCACTCCGCCTTCTTTATATCTTATAGGAAAGATATGGCCAGGCGTAGTAATATCATCTTTTCCTTTTTTTAAATCAGCAAGTATTTTTACAGTCTTTGCCCTGTCAGCGGCAGATATACCTGTTGTTACTCCTTTCCTTGCGTCACAGGATATAGTAAAATGCGCTTCCATGGAATAACTCCTTCTCTCCATTGGACTTAAATCAAGTGTATCCAGGCGTTCTCCTTCAAGGCTCACACAAATTAATCCCCTGCCGAATTTTGTCATAAAATTAATTGTTTCAGAAGTAACTTTCTCGGCTGCCATTACCAGGTCACCTTCATTTTCCCGCGCTTCATCATCAACTACAACAACTATCCTGCCAGCTCTTATATCCTTTATGGCCTCTTCTATTGTATTAATATAACTATTGTTATCTTTCATATGTAAATAAAACCTTTATTGAGACCTAAATGATGCATTTTTAGGTCTCTATTATTTTCATCTCCTCATCACTAACATATCCGCTTCTAAATTAACAAGAGATGATAAAGTTATTTTATTCAAGTTAGTCCTTTTTAAAGTCTCGGGTATAATACCAACTTTAAAATAATCTTTTCCTGTTTCATTTACTGTTAAAGATACACCATTTACAGCAACTGAACCTTTTTCAACAAGTTTATTTATAAAGCCCCGCTCAGTTCTTATTGCAATTACTTTAGTATTTCCTGATAATTTACTTGATATTACTTTTCCAACCGCCATAACATGCCCGTAAACCAAATGCCCGCCAATCCTGTTAGATAAAGACATAGCCCTTTCTAAGTTAACACCCGAACCCGGCCTCAATTTTATAAGCGCAGTCTTTTTAAAGGTTTCCAATCCTATATCCATAACAAATCTATATCCACCTATAATTTCACTAACTGTAAGACACACTCCATCAACAAGAAGACTGTCACCTGATTTTATATCTGTAAGCCCGCTGCGGATACAGACTTTATCTTTTCTTATATATGCTATTTGTCCGATATCTTCTACTATTCCGGTAAACATAATTTACATTACATCGCCCTGCATTACAAAATCTCTACCTAACTCAAATCTTTTAATATTATTTAACTTAACTGTATCGCTTAATGCTCCTATGCCAAATCCATCACAAGCAGTTGGAGCATCTCTACCACCAATTATAATAGGGCAGTAAACAAATATCAATCTATTTATTAAACCATCAAGTAAAAAATTTCCTATTGTTGTTCCTCCGCCTTCTATTAATAATGACATTATATTTTTTTTATATAGATACTCAACTATCTTGCGTGGAGAAATATAACCATCTTTTCCGTCTATTTCAACAACTTCAGCGCCTCTTTTTTTTATTTCTTTCTTTTTTTTATTATTACCTGATTCGGGAAGAGTAATAATTACAGTATTTTTTTTTAGAATACTTGAATTAAGGTTTACTGAAAGATTTGCGTCAATAACAATCCTGAGAGGCTGTTTAGCAAATGGTTCTTTCAGTCTATAAGTTAATTCTGGATTATCACAATTTACAGTATTTGCTCCAATTAGTATGGCATCATTTTCTCCTCTTAACTTCATTGTAAAGTTCCTTGACTCACTACTTGATATCCACTGGCTTTCACCGGTTCTTGTAGCTATTTTACCATCCCATGATAAAGCTGCTTTTACTGTAATATAAGGTTTTTTCTTTAATATAAATTCAAGATAATCTTTTATAAGCTCTCTTGATTCTTCCTCTAATATTCCTGTAATTACTTCTATTCCATTTTTTTTTAAAAACTCTATCCCTTTCACCTCTGGATTAGGATCTTCGGTTCCTATAACAACTTTTTTTATACCTTCGCCGAGTAACCGGTTGACACACGGCGGAGTCTTGCCCTGATGGGAACATGGCTCTAAAGTCACATAAAGAGTACTGCCATTAACATCTTCTAACGCCCCGTTAATTGCCTCAATTTCCGCATGGTCTCCTCCATACTTCTTATGATACCCTTTTCCAATAATCCTGCCATCTTTTACCAGTATACAGCCAACCTTAGGATTTGGTGATGTTAAATTCATTCCCATTTTACCAAGATTAACCGCTTTTTCCATAAAATACGAATCAGCAATCACAATATTTCCCTTTGTATCTCACAATCTACTGCACTTTTTCTGTAGCTATTGCAAGTTGTGAAACACCTGCCCGCCTTGAAATATCCAGCGCTTTTACAACCAGGCCATGCGCAACATTTTTATCTGCTCTTATTATTAATAATTTTGACCTTTCACCTGCAAATGTATCTTCAAGCACTCTCTGTAATGTAGAAAAAGAGACAACATCCTTATCAAGAAGAAGCGTAGAGTCTCTTGTAATAGTAAGCACATGTTTCTGCCGTATTTGATCCTCAGCCGTTACTGCTCTTGGCAGGTCAATGTCAATTCCCGGCTCAAGGATAAAAGATGAGGTAAGCATAAAAAATATAAGCAGTAAAAAAACAACATCCGCCATAGGTGCCATATTTGAAAACACCCCATCGTTAGTTTCAATGTGTTTAAACCTGTCAAACATCTTTAATCTCCTATTTCCTAATCTCCCAGTCTCCTATTTTCACCTTACACCTCATCCATTACATCCATTAAATTGCGCGATACTTTCTCTAACTCAAGCAATATCCTGTCCACCCGATGAGAAAAATAATGGAAAAAAACCAGCGCAATAATGGCTATAATTAAACCCACGGCAGTGGTAGTAAGCGCCTCTGCTATACCGCCTGCTACAATACCCGGGGAGGTCGTTCCTGCACCTGCAATAGAATTAAAAGCCCTGATCATACCCATAACAGTGCCGGTAAACCCCATTAATGTCGCAATACTTCCAATAGTATTTAATGCAGGCAGAAATCTTTTTAACAGAGGAATTTCTATAAGAGCTTCTCTTTCAAAAGAATCCGCAACTTTATCCCTGCCGTTTCCATACTGCAAGAGTCCTGCTTTAAGTATCGCTGATACCGGGCCGCCTACTTTTTCACAGTAATCTATTGAATCTTCCACTCCATGGGTTTTGAGCTTATTCTTAAGATTTATAAAAAGATCCTTTTCATCTACTACTGCGTGGCGAAAATAGATAAGCCTGTCTATTATAATAGCCACAACAAGTATTGAAGAAATAAGAAGCGGATACATCATTATCCCGCCTTTTAGAAAAAAAATAATCATAATTTACTGCCTCCTTTTTTGCTTTCTTTAATTCCAAAAACTGCCATGATATAAATTTTTGGTTCATTTTCATAAAACCCTCCCCGCAGGAGCACCTTCTCTCCTAGGAGATTTTCTACCCCTGCCTTTAGATTTACGCGCTCGGATATGTCATATGAAAATTCTATATTCCACAAACAATATGGTTCCACATCTGTAATAACATCGCCTTTTCTATCCTCCCAGATATTGTGAGAACCCACATAATCAAAAGACGAATAAAACCTGAATAAATAAATTTCAGGTGAAATAGAAATTTTTAATTCGCTGTAAGAATAAGGTATAGATACACTGGAGTTACGATATATACTGCTCAGTGTAACCCACTTTCTTTTCAGACTTATTTCTATCTCGGAAAGATCAACTTTTTTATTTAAGTTTACAGGAAACAATCTATCGCCGGAATTAATCATGGTAAGATAATCTTTTATGCTGCTATAGTTAAAATCAAGATTTAACAGGGCAATGTCTTTTAAATCTCTTATAACTTTAAAACCAAATGTATTTCTTGTTTCTGTTTCATATATGCCTGAAAACCTTAAATATGGATAGGTTTTACATAATACATATAAATCCCGGTTTAAATTTTTCTTCTCAAAATAAACACTGTATCCTGTATCTAAGATTTTCCCTGTCAGACGGCTTCCAAAAGTTATCTTTCCGCCAAATTTATTTCTGTAACCGGTATTAACTAAAAATGAAAAATCCCTGAATAATGTATTAATATATGACAGTTGCACCTCAGACCAGTTTTTACTTTTGTTGTTCAGCCCGAATTCATTAATACCCAGCCCGGCTACAATCCATTGATTATAGCTTAGCGGCGCTTTAGCGCTGACAAGGCAGTTATATTCCTTTCCTTTTTCACCATCAATTCCTGCTCCTTTTACGGTAAATTCAGGACTAAAAGAAAATTTACCTGCGTTTATAAAAACCTCGGCATTAACCCTGTAAATGTCCTTTTCTAATTGTGCCTCACTTGCTATCCCTTCTGTCGCTGCTTTCCAGCCCCAGACCCTGTAACTTTTTCCAATATTAAAACTACCTCTTAAATCACTATAATTGAAATCCTGATTCTCAATAAATTTTCTGTTGCCCATAACATCGCAATCATAAAACCAGCTATCTTTAACATGCCCGCCTTTAGTTATTCGTAAAACATACTCCCCAAACGAGCCCAACCCGCTTTGAATTCTTAATCCTGAAATGCCTGTATAACAATTATCTAATGGATTAAGTTTTAATGGATTTTTAATTCTTAAATGCTTTATGAAATTAAACTTCCTTATGTGCGGCAAAAAAAACATATCTTTTTTTTCAAGACCAGGCAGTTGGGAGCGGTCCTCTCCCCAGACAAAAATATCTTCAAGTTCCAGCACTCCTTCGCCTTCAGTAAAACCAGCCCCGGAAGCTAAAAGCCCCATAATCACTGCAAATATTAATATTTTTTGAACATTGAACATTTTATTTTTACATTGAACCTTTTTTCCCATTTTTTATTCAATTCCTAATTTCCCAGTCTCCTAATCTCCTATCTTTATTTCTTTAATCATCTTGCCTGCCCTGTCAGCCCACCCTGTGTCAGAATAATCTTTTATAACCTTCTCATAATTTTTAATCGCGGATTCAATATCTCCTTCAAGTTGTTTGCTTTTTGCAGCCATGTACCTCGCTTCAGCAGAAAGCGCCTCAAATCTGCCATACACATAAGGTACTTTTAGATATTCAATAGTAGCCCTTGAGTATTTTTTTTCTGTAAAATATATATCACCTCTCCTCTTCTGAGCTTCTGCCGATATCTCCATAGTAGAAACATCTGTAACTTTTTCAAATTTTTCCAGCGCTTCTTTAAAATTACCTTCCCGCTGTAATTCTACGCCTTCATCAAATATTACTCTTGCCGAAGCTTCTGATTTCGGATACTTTGTTTTTACATCCAGAAAAACCTCCTTTGCCTCATCTTCTTTTCCCAGTTCCTTCAGGGAAAGTCCAATATTATATAATGCTTCCGGGGCAAAATTTGAATCAGGAAAATTATCTATAATATTCCGGTATTCTTTTATGGCGTCTTCTAATTTTCGCATATCGTAATAAATATCGCCTTTTCTGAAATAGATTTCATCAATTAATTCATATTCAGGATACTTCTCTAATATCATATTGAAATTTTCCAGCGCCTTATCTTTCTCGCCTCCTTTATAACAACTCCAGGCTAACCAGTAAATAGCTTCTACCCGGGATGCCGGCGCTGTACTTAAGGAAAGAAGTTTTTTATAAATAGCTGCGGCATCCATGTACTTCTTATTATTAAAATAAAAACTTCCCATCCTGTAATACACATCTTCAGCAAGCTCGGAGTCAGGATATTCTTTAAGAAATTTTTTATAAATATCCATAGCTTCACTGAACTTATTCAAAGTCTGATAACTCCACCCTATGTTATAATAAGCATAAACCGTTGCAGAAGTGTCCGGATATTTTTCTAACACCCTTTTGTAATTCAATATGGCATTTTCATACTGTTTCTGATTATAGTAGGTATCTCCTATTCTGAGCAATGCGTCAGAAGCAAGTACATGCCGTGGATATTCTCCAAATACTCTTGAAAAATTACTCCTTGCTAATTTAAATTCATTTAACTTAAAATTACTCCACCCTTCATAATAAAGGGCATTGACATAATACTTACTTTCAGGGTATTTTTTCTGCAATTCTTTCATAATATCCCTTGCTTTATAAAACTCGGCAGCTTTATAATAAGTATAACCAATCTGGAACTTTACCTCAGGAGAATCAGTAAGAACTGAATAGGCTTTAATGGCTTTTAAATATTGCCTCGCCTTCAGCAAACAGTTTCCAATCCCCATTTGTGCGTTATTTTTAATAGTAATATTATCTATCTTCTTAACTATTGCCTGATAAGCTTCTTTAGCCTTCAAATACTCTCCCTGCTGATAGTAAGTATCGGCAAAACCAAGATACGCTTTAGCATAAATAGAACTAAAAGGATATTTTTCCATTGCCTCATTAAACGCTTTTCTGGCAAGAGCAAAATTTTTCTTTTCAAACCAGGCTTTAGCAATATGATAATGTGCCTCTGGTATTAAAATATGATCGGGATACATGGCGGAAAATTCCCTTAAAATACCGATTGCCCCATCATAGTCTTTGAGCCCGTAATAACTTAAAGCTTTCCATAAAATAGACCGCGGGGCAAACTGACTCCTTGGATAAAAATCCACAACTCGTTGATACTCAGTAATCGCTTGATTGTATTCACCGTTATAATAATGACAATGTGCAATCAAAAACTGAGCAGAAGGAGACTTTTGAGAATGAGGATACTCTTTAATAAATTCACTGAAACTTCTTGATGCCTTAATATAGTCTTTTAATTTCATCCAGCTCCAGCTTATTGAATATAACGCTGTTTCTGCCTCTGTTAAACCCGGATAACTTTTTATAAGTTCTTCCCATGTCCTTACAGCAAGACCGTATTTTTCCTGGATATAATAACTTTCGCCAATCTGATATAAAGCGCTTACTTTTAGTTTCTCGGATGTTTCTTTTAATTCAATTAAATTTTTGAAATTCTCCCTTGCAGAATCATATTTTTTTTCTTTTAAGTAACTATCCGCAACATTAAATATAGATCTATGGCAGTACTTACTATGTGGATAGTTTTTAATTATTTCTTTAAAACTAATTCGGGCAGCAGTGTAATCTGCCAGAGCAAGCTGGCTGATTCCGCTGTAATAAACAGCCTGAATAGTAACCTCCTCAGGAACTTTCAGCTTTACCCGGCTTCTCCATGGAGAGGCTGGGTTTACTACACCAGCAAAAACTTTAAGTGCGTCACTGTATTTTTCTTCCATAAAATAACACATACCTATGGAAAGACGGGCATAAGAAATATAATCACTTTGAGGAAATTTTTCTGTAAAATTTTCATAAGCTTTACGGGCGGCAGCATAATTTTCAATGCAGTAAAGACTTTCAGCAAGAAAATACATGGCGTCTTCAATGTATGGAGAATCCGGATATTTTTTTATAAAATCCGAATAAACTGCTTGCGCTTCTTTATATCTTTTTCCCGAGAACCGCGCCTCACCCATTAAAATTATTGCTTCCAGCACCTCCTCGCCCGGCGGATAATTAATAAATATATCCTGAAATATGTCAAATGCCTTATTAAAACTACCAATTTTTAAATAGGATTTTCCTAAATAAAGTTTTACGGTTTTGATGTGGACGCCCCCTGGAAATTTTTCAATATAATTTTTAAAACTATGCTCGGCCATTTTGTACATGCCATCTAAATATAGATTCATTGCAAAACCGTAGAGTTCGCTGGAGGCTTCATCTGTTGCGGGTATGCCACTTACCGCTTGACATGTCAGCCAAAGAATCAAAATTAAACCGGCTATTTTTTTATTCACTAATAACTTCTCCTTTTTTTAATACCTGTCTTCCCTTTTCAGTTATCACACACCTCTGTTTGCCACTCTGCGGCTTATCAGTAATAGTCATTTTCAAACAGCAACTCCCTGATATTTCCTCAGGAATTTTCCTGTGTAACTTTTCGGGTATTTTATCAACTTTGAAAAACTTCCGCAAACTACAACTTCTCCGCCGCGATCTCCGCCCTCCGGCCCAAGGTCAACAATCCAGTCTGCATTTTTTATCACATCCATATTGTGTTCTATAATAACTACAGTATTACCTAAATCTACAAGTGAATGCAGCACTTTTAAAAGGTATTTAATATCATGTGGATGAAGCCCTGTTGTCGGCTCATCAAGAATATAAAGCGTATCCCCGCTACTCTTCTTGGACAGCTCTTTTGCTAATTTTATCCTCTGCGCCTCCCCGCCTGATAAAGTTGTTGATGACTGGCCAAGTTTAATATATCCAAGGCCAACACTATGTAAAGTATTTAAAATTCTCTTAATTTGAGGAATCTTTGAAAAAAAATGCAGTGCCTCTTCAACAGTCATTTCAAGAATCTCATAGATGTTCTTTCCTTTATACTGGACATCAAGTGTAGCGTCAGTGAACTTTTTTCCCTTGCATACTTCACAGTCCACATAAATATCAGGTAAAAAGTGCATCTCAAGTTTTATCATTCCCTGTCCCATACATTTAAGACAGGTTCCTTCCTTTACATTAAATGAAAACCTTCCTTTAGTATAACCCCTTGCTCTGCTAAACGGCAAAGCAGCAAACAATTCTCTAACAGGAGTAAAAACATCTGTATAAGTAGATGGATTTGAGCGGGGGGTCCTTCCAATTGGAGTCTGATCAATATTGATAACTCTTTTAATATGTTCATAACCTTTTAATCTGCTGAATTTTCCTGGCACAACACCCGAGGAAGGTGTAAGTTTTTTCCACATTGCTTTATATAAAATTTCTTCCACAAGAGTGCTTTTCCCTGAACCTGACACCCCTGTTACGCAATTAAAAAGCCCTATGGGAAACTCCACATCAATATTTTTGAGATTATACTGGCTGCAGCCCTCTAACTTTATTCTTCTATGGGAAGGTTTTCTCTTTTTTTGCGGAACAGGTACTGACATTTTTCCATTGAAATAATTTGCAGTAAGTGACTTTTTGAAGCCCTGAAATTTTTCTTTATTTCCTTTAAAAACCACCTTGCCCCCATTAATGCCTGCACCGGGACCGAGATCAACAATATAATCCGACATTGTCAGAGTCTGCCTGTCATGTTCAACAACAATTAAAGTATTACCGAGTTCCTGCAGCTTCTTAAGTGAGTCAAGCAGCCTGTTTATATCCCTTGCATGGAGCCCCACTGTAGGCTCATCAAGAATATATACAACACCCACAAGGGAAGAACCTATCTGTGTAGCAAGCCGGATTCTTTCTGATTCTCCTGAAGATAAACTGTTTGCCTTTCTATCTAAAGTTATATAATCAATACCGACATTTATTAAAAATATCAGTCTTGATAATAACTCCTCTAAAATTTTTCCTGCAATCTTCATATCATGTTCAGAGAGCTTGATATCTTCAAGAAATGATTTTAAATTTATGACAGGCATTGCTGCCAGTTCTGCAATATTTTTACCATTTACAAAAACTGAAAGCGACTCTTTCTTAAGCCGTTTCCCATTACATTCTGGGCAGGGCAACTCTCTCATATATTCAGTTTGAATTTTTTCCCTGACATAAGTGGAATCAGTCTGAAGGTGCCTTCTTGAAAGCTCACTTACAATACCTTCAAATACTGACCTTTTTCTGTGCGTCATACCGCTTACATTTATAATAAAATCAAACTCACGGGAAGAACTGTATAATAAAATATCCTTAATCTTCCCTGGAAGATTCTTAAAAGGGGTATCCAGGCTAAACCCTAACTCTTTAGCTATAGTCTGGAGCATCTGGTATCTGTATCTTTGCGCTGCGCCTTTCCATTTCTGCCTGCGGTTGGTTATCGGATCCCACCACGGCTTAATTGCGCCGTTGTTTATTGAGAGCCGAACATCGGGAATTACAAGATCACTCGCTACAATTAATTTAACTCCAAGCCCTGAACATTCCATGCATGCTCCATAAGGAGAATTAAAAGAAAAATTTCTTGGTTCAATTTCACTGACACTTATTCCACATACGCCACAGGCATAATGCCTGGAAAATATCTCAGTCCCGGAGCTCAAACCTTCAACCTCAACAATACCGTCACTTTTTTTAAGAGCAATCTCAACAGAATCCGTCACCCTTTCTTGATTAGAGGCGCTGCCTGTAATATTTACCCTGTCAACTAAAATGCTTATTGTATGTTTCTTCCGCCCGTCAAGTTTTATTTGCTCCTCAAGAGAATAAAAATTTCCGTCCACTTTAACAGTAATAAAACCATCTGCCTGCAGCCTGTCAAAAAGCTCCCTGTATTCTCCCTTTCTTCCTTTAACAACAGGCGCAAGAATAGCAACATCCTTACCTTTACCTCTTTCAAAAATCTGCCGGATAATCTCCTGAATACTTTGTGATTTTATTCTTCTGCCGCACTTATGGCAGTGAGGTATCCCGACCCGCGCAAAAAGCAACCTCAGATAATCATATATTTCAGTTAATGTGCCAGGATCTTGATGCGCAAGAAATTGGTGCAGGTCGAGTAAAAAATCGCTCAATTTAGTTAAGTATTTAGGAGATCACATTAGCTTGTAACAGAGTGGAAAAAGGAGACGGGGATGGAAAA
>JAIVZN010000057.1:0-12125 GCA_048634875.1 Deltaproteobacteria bacterium
GTGGGAAAGACACCGTTAGTAAGGCTTGAAAAAATTTCTCAGGGGTTACAAGGTAATATATTTGGAAAACTTGAATTTTTTAATCCTTTAGCCAGTGTTAAGGACAGGGTTGGCGTGGCAATGATTGAGGCAGCGGAAAAAAAAGGAAAAATAAATAAAGATACAACAATTATTGAGCCGACTTCAGGAAATACCGGTATAGCACTTGCATTTATATCAGCTTTTAAAGGGTACAGGTTAGTTTTAACTATGCCTGATACAATGAGTGTAGAGAGAAGAAAACTTCTTATAGCTCTTGGCGCAGAATTGATATTTACTCCTGGTTCCGAAGGTATGAGGGGAGCAATTATCAGAGCTGAAAAAATAGCCCTTGATATTAAAAATTCTTTTATTTTAGATCAGTTTAAAAATCCTGCTAATCCGGATATTCATAGAAAAACTACTGCTGTTGAAATATGGGAGGATACTGAAGGAAAAGCGGATATAATAGTTTCCGGTGTTGGTACCGGCGGAACAATAACAGGGATATCTGAAGCAATAAAAGAAAAGAAACCTGACTTTTGTTCTGCTGCAGTAGAGCCTGAGGAATCACCTGTCCTTTCAGGCGGCCAGCCGGGAAATCATAAAATTGAAGGGATAGGCGCAGGTTTTATACCTAAAATTTTAAATATGGATATTATTGATGAAATAATAAAAGTGTCAAGCGAGGAGGCTTTTGAAGGCAGCAGCCGCCTGAGGAAAGAAGAAGGAATATTTGCGGGTATATCTTCAGGAGCTGCTCTATCAGGAGCTCTTAAGGTAGCAGGCAGAAAAGAAAATAAGGATAAATTAATTGTTGTAATATTACCTGATTCAGGTGAAAGATATTTATCATTATGAAAAACTTAATTATATCTCCGGCGCCTCATTTAAAAGACAAATTAACATTAGAAAAAATGATGTGGTGGACTGTGGTTGCGTTGTTTTTCCCTGTAATTGGGAGTATTTATTTCTTTGGCATAAAAGCATTAATACTTATAATTACCTGTGTTTTTAGCGCTGTAATTTTTGAAATTATATGTAAATATTTAAAAAAAACAGAGGTTTCTGTTAAGGATGGAAGTGCCATAGTTACAGGAATTATATTAGCTCTTATTATTCCGCCTTCTTTTCCTGTATGGGCAGCGGTTCTTGGAGTATTTTTTTCTATTTGTATAGTGAAACATATATTTGGAGGTTTAGGGAAAAATATATTCAATCCTGCTTTAATGGGAAGAGCTTTCTTAACAGCAGCATTTCCTGTGCTGATTACAACTTATACTATTAATTTCCGTTATCTTCCAGTAAAACATCCTGAAATTGAAGCGGAAACTTCCGCCACTCCACTTGGCAAAATAAAATTTGAAGACAAAAATTTTAACAATAAAATGATATTAAATTTTTTTCTCGGGGAGAAAAAAGGCAGCGCAGGAGAGACATCAGGACTTTTAATTATTATCGGGCTTGTGATTCTTATTGTTTCTAAAGTTTGTGACTGGAGATTGCCTATTTCATATTTCAGTACAGTTTTTATTTTTTCTCTGGTATTATGGCTCATTAATCCTGAGAAATTTATAAATCCTGCTCTTACTTTTGTTTTAGGCGGCATACTTTTAGGCGGTACATACATGGTAACTGATCCTGTTACCACGCCGGTTACTATAAGAGGAAAATGGGCTTTTGGAATTGGAGCAGGAATTTTAACTATAGTTATCAGGACCTGGAGCGGTTATCCTGAAGGAGTGATGTTTTCAATACTTCTTATGAATGCAGTAACCCCACTTATTAATAGATATACTTTGCCAAAAATCTACGGCACATAAATACGAAATGGACATGAACTAAGTTCACCAAAAAGGATGAAAGTAACCACTACATGCTGCTACAAACACTTGTAAAAAATTTAGAAATTATATATACTTAATATTAACATGAATAAAAAAGACATTGAAAAAATAAGAAAAAGACTTGTAGAAGAAAGAGCTGAATTCCTGCAAATTGTAGAAAAGATTAAGGAAAGAGAAGCAGGATATCTAAATGACACCATTGGTGATGATGTGGACAAAGCCACAGGAGATTCCCAGCGTGAGATTCTTTTCTACCTTAATGATTTTGATCGCCGCAAAGTAGATTCAATTGAAGATGCCCTCCAGAAGATTAATGAAAACAGGTTTGGCTCCTGTGAAAATTGCTCAAAAAAGATAAGTAATGACCGTCTTCATGCAATACCATATGCCCGTTTTTGCATTAAGTGCAAACCAAAAAAGGAAAACAATTTATAACATATATTCTTTAGGATCAAGTCCGTATTGAATTAATCTAAGTCTTATCACTTCTAAAAATTTTACTTTTGCTTCATTTTTTTTGTTTTTATCCATAAAGGTTACACCTTCGTTAAATTTTTTGTAAACAGGATTTCCTTCCTTTATTGGAAAACTTAAAAAAATATTCTGTTGTGCATTTTTTAAGTCATTTTCAAAAATATTCTTTAAGCCAAGTCCAAGTCTTGGTAAATAATATTCCGGAAAAATTTTCAGTGACTTATTGAAAAGAACTTCTGCTGAAGACAATTTTCTGAATCTGAGATTATATATTCCTTTCGAAAAATATCTTGTAGATATAAATGGTCTGACTACTATATTTAAAGTGAAAACAAATAATATAAAAAATGATATGAAAATATATTTGTTCAGAGAAATAGTATAATACTTGTACCGGGCAAAACTACCTGATAAAAACCACAAAATCAGTGCAATAAGTGGAATAGATAAATTATATTCAAAAAGGTTATAAACCATTAACGCAGTCATAGAAATAAAAACTATACGGTTTTGCACAGATATTCTTTTTAACAGAGTTAATAATAACCATAATAATCCAAATATAGAAAAAATTCCATTTTCAGCAGCAAACTGGATAAAAAAGGAATGTACATATAATGAAAAAGTTTTAGAGTGTATAAATACAGGCAGGATATGTGCTGTACTTCCAGCTCCAAATCCTGTAAGAGGCCTTTGCCAGAACATTGTAATGCCTGCTTTCAGCCAGAGAAGGCGGTTGATAATATCATCAGGTGATTTAAACAGAACATAAATAATTGCTGCAAACATTAATACAAGAATTATATGCACAGTTGCCTTTGGTAACTTATCTCTAACGGGGCTTACTTTTTTTACAATGAAGAAATAAAGGATTATTGAAAAAACAAGTACAACATTTCCCCAGCTTGAATGTGCATTATAAAAGGAAATAAGAACAGGTATAAAGAATAAATTTTTGAGTTTTGACCATTCGTTAATAATTAAATCAAAATACAGTGGTATAACTACTAAAAAAAAACCAATTTTAATGTTCGGATTTGGAAATAACGCAGTATGGAATAATACGGGATAAAGTAAATCTAAAGAAGCTGTTAAAGCTCCTAAAAATATTACAGTTTTAATTATTTTTTTTTGATATTTTTCAGTTGATAAATATGAAGCAGAAATTGAGAATATAAGTAAATAGTTTATATAGTTATAAAGATATATCAGGGAGGTAACAGGAGTTACAGAATTTAAACAGGAAATAACAAGACCTGTTAAAAGCATTAAAAATGGTAAAGATAATACGATTTTTGGAATAAGAAAGTTACCTGAAATACTTATACATAAAAGAATTATTGTTAATATATGAGTCAGGGTCTGAATCCAGATGTCCCATCCTCCCTTGAAAAATATATTTATCAATATGATTATAGCAGTTAAATAAAAAATTAATTTTGTTTTCATTTTCTTAATAATATCAAATTAATACAATTTTCTCCACATTTGACAGAGAAAATTATATAAGTTATAAATTATAAGTTATAAGTGATAAATGATAATTTAACTCATAACTTATAACTCGTAACTCATAACTTTTAATAGTGTGCCGGGATAGCTCAGTGGAAGAGCAGGGCTTTCGTAAAGCTCAGGTCGAGAGTTCAAGTCTCTCTCCCGGCTCGGATAGAAAGGGATGTGGTATGAGGAATGAAGGAATAGGGAATATTATTGATGCGGCTTAAATTAAGTGTTTTTTCAGTAATAGTGTTTTTTACTATTGTTTTAAATTGTAGTGGTAAAATTCTTGAAGGTAAAGGAAAAACAGTTTTTCCTTTTCTTAAAATAAATCCTTCAGTTAAAAGCTCCGGTTTTGCAGGAAGCAGTGCTGCAACCATGGAAGGCATCCAGGCAATTTACTTAAATCCTGCCGGAATTGCCGCAATTAAATCTTCAGACTTCTATGCTCAGTACACAAGATGGTTTGATGAAATAAATATTGGGTATATGTCTATTGGAAAGCTTTTTTCTCACATGGGAGTTTTAGGAGTTTCCATCGGATATATCCAGTATCCAAAGCAGAAAGAAACAATTATTGATACTGACAGTCCATATAATTACAGTGTGAAGGATAGTTTTTCGGCATCAACAGTATTTACAGGAACTTATATTTCAAAAACAATCAGCAAAAGTATGCTTGGCGGATTTGGTGTAAAACTTGTAGGGCAGAAAATCGGGGAATTCAAAAGCGTAAGAACTTTTGCTTTTGATACAGGTATCATTGCTAAATCTCCTCCGTATGCAACATACGGAATAAGTTTAAATAATTTATCCTGGGGAGCAAAATATGGTAAAGACTGGGAGCCGCTTCCATGTATTTTAAGAATCGGCGGTGAATGGAAACATATATCCAGAGATTACAGGAAGTGGCAATACTCGTTTAAGTTATGCACAGAACTGAGATATAATGACGGCTTGTATATAAATGGAGGTCTTGAAGTAATTCCTTATAAATTTCTGTCATTCAGAGCGGGTTATACATATGCTTTAGAAAGTGATGACTTAGGCGGCATTGGCGGTGCAAGCTTTGGATTAGGGTTACTAAAAATAGGAAGTATGGATATTGAATATGCTCTCAGTTCATTCGGCAGGCTTGGATTTACACACCGTTTTGCATTAACATGGAGAACAAAATAAATGATTGATGCAGCACTTTTTATAATTTTTATAATCCTGCCTTTTTTCAGGGCATTTAACGGAAATCTCCTTCAGAATATTCACAATATAATAGCAGTTGTTGGTATTGGAGGTGTTATTCTTGGCATTATTCTTAACAAATTAGATGAGTATCTTGATAACCTTTTGAAGTACCTTGTGCCAGTATTAATAAGTACAATTGCTGTTCATTTCTTTTTAAAGACATATGATTCTGCACAGATAAAAATTACCCTTCTTGAACTTGGAGGCCCTCTTATCTTAATTCTATGGATAATAAAAAGAGTAAACCTTGGTAATTTTAAGATAGCCCCATCAAGGAAATATGTTTTATATCCTGCATTGCTTTTTATTCTTTCAGGAATTGTATCTTTTATATTATCCCCGTTTCATTTAGAAACCTTTGAGCCGGGTTTGCTCAGAAGGATCTCATATCTTGGTGTTTTTATTGTGACAGTCTTTGAGTTTAATCATGAAGAGGATTTTAAAAGAAATATTAACTGGGTGCTTGCTACATGTTTTTTAGTGGTTGTTTACGGGTTTGTTCAATATTTAGGATATGACTGGCATATATGGAAAGGGGCATTTGGCAGTAGAATTTTTTCAACATTCGGCAACCCGAATTTTTATGCTGCCTGGCTGGTTCTTGTCTTACCATTGATTTTAACAAAGATTTTGATGACAAACAGTCCGAACCGAAAGTTAGCTTTTACAGTATTTGCAGGAAGTATACTTTATATGATCCGGGTTACATCAACCAAGGGTAGCTGGGTTGGATTAGCAGTTGTAATATCGGTTTTTGCTATACTTGCAACACTATATTTAATTAAAGGGAATCCCAGGGTATTAAAAAAAATCGCTGTTGCAATAATAGCAGCGACAATACTTATAGCCGGCGTAGGAATTACATGGTTTTCTGTCAAGAGAATTAATTCAATAAGGTTCAGATTGTTTACATGGGGGGCAACAATGAAGATGATAACTGAGCCAATTTTTGTCCATCCATTAAAATCTTTTGTGTTAGGACACGGAATAGAAACATTTAAACTTGTATATCCTACATACAGGAGACCTGAAATTTTCCTTATTGAAGGTAAACACAATACAGAAACAGACCATGCGCATAATGAATTTTTAGAAATTATTTATGATGAAGGAATTGTAGGTCTTGCAATATTTTTATGGCTTTTGGCAGGTATTTATTATATGGCATTAAGGAGACTGTCATTACTTGGTATGGGAGGAGCAAAGTCCGGGGATGAATTTTATATTGTAGGATTAATAGCAGGAACAATAGGAATGCTTGCCCATTCAGCTGTAAGTGTACATGTAAGATTTGTATCCAGCGGGTATATTCTCTGGACATTTTTAGGATTTCTTGTAGTACATACTGCGCCGGTTATGCAAAAGAAAGACAATACTCGGAAATTAATTTCCGTGCCGAAATTATTAATAATAGCAGTACTCTTAGTAGTTGCAGGAATGAGTTCCTACTACGCAGCAGGCAGGTTTCGGGCAAATATATACCATAACAGGGCAATAGCTTATTCAAAGCAGAGAATGTGGAAACAGGCGCTGGAATTTTACTGGAAAGTACAGAAAAATCATCCTTCATTTATTATGTCATATTATTTTGAAGGAAATGTGTACAATGATAAACTTACAGGAGCTATTAAAGCAAAGAATGAAACAGAAATACAATTAAACTACAAAAAAGCAGTTTCTGCATATAAAAAAGTATTATCCATGTATCCAAACTATGTGCAGGTGCATTTTCAGATGGGTATGATGCATCTTAAAGTTAATAATATTGATGAAGCAAAGAAGTCTTTTAGAAAATACTTAAATATTGTTGATCCAATATATCCATTTACCTTTTATAGACTCGGGATGATTAAAGCTAAGGAAAAAGACCTTGATAAAGCTGCATGGTATATGGAAGAACCTGCAAAACGAATTCCAAAGAACAAGAAAAAGATGATAATTGAAGCATATATGAACCTTGCAAGTGTTCATACTATGCAGAATAAACCTGTAAAAGCAGAAAAAGCTTATAAAAATGCGCTTGAACTTAATAAAAACGATGTGAATGTACTTATGAGACTTGCTGATTTGTATGCGAGATGGAAAAAAAGGACCAACGCGATTGAAGTTTATGAGAAAATACTCAAGTTGAATCCGGGTAATAAAAAAATCCAGCAAAAGTTAAAAAGTCTTAAGTCTTGAATAATAAACTGAAAATCTATGCTGATAGACTGTTTCTTATAGCCATACTCTCATCTCCGGTCATTTTTTTTACAGACCTCACCCGCAATCCGTATCTTATTCAGGAAAGAATACTACAAGTATTGTTAGCTTTATCAATCTTATTATTATCAATTTCTATCTACAGGAAGAAAGAAATTGTAATTCCACGGACATTCCTTGACAGGCCAATATGGATTTTTTTTACAGTTGCAGTATTATCAATAATTATTTCTCTGATTAATTATCAGGAATACAGATGGGCAATCAGCGGTTATTCAGGAAGGCGTATTTTAATGTTTCTGTTCAGCGGTATTATTCCATTTTATTTTGCCAGTAGTCTTAATGATAAATACTTTAAAAAATTGCAATATGCAGTTATTTTAGCAGGCTCAATTGCTTCATTATATGCAGTTTTGCAGTTTTTACATCTTGATTTTATATGGCCCCGTGTTATTGACCCTTATGGACAGCGGAGTATCTCTACATTTGGTAATCCAAATTTCCTTTCAGCTTATCTTTTAATTGTTATTTTCTGGATTATAGGAAATCTTCTTTTATTCAAAAAGTCCTCCGGTGTCTGGTTATCCCTTTTATTATTAAATCTTACAGGTCTTGGTATTACAATGACCAGGAGCACATTTATGGGGTTATTTATTGGGGTAATAATTTTAATTTACTTTTTGGTTTATAAATTCGAAAGTAAATTCAAACAATTAAAAAAAACTATATATTATATTTTAGTTGGTATTTTTGCACTTACTGTTATTTTTTCTGTTATCTCCCCTCAGTTTTTAAAAAGAATTAAATCCGTAGTAAGTATAAAAGGTATGGGACCTGCGCTCTATCAGAGGCTTTTAATCTGGGAATCTTCTTATAATATGTTTATGGATACTCCTGTTATAGGAAGAGGATGGGGAAATTTTGAAATATTTTATCCATTTTATCAAGGTAAAATTATCCGGAAGGAAGCATATAAAAATTTAAGGACACATGCAAATAATGCACATAATATTTCAATGGAACTCTTAACCGGGGTAGGTATAATAGGAACAGGAGTTTATTTATGGTTAATAGCTGTATTTGTATATATGTCCAGAAAAATTTATTTAAAAGTAAATAAAAGGCAAAAAATATGGGTTTTAGTATTTTCAATTGCAGGTATTTCATTCTGGCTGGATAATATTTTAAATGTTTCACTTTTTTTCCCAGTACCTGCGCTTACATTCTGGCTTAACGCAGGACTGCTGGCAAGTATAGGCAGGGAAAGCTGTAAATCCCCTGAATTAAAAATTGATATAAAAAAATTTTATGGTTTATTTATAATACTGGTAATTGTTTTAACTTCCGGAGTAATATATTTTAATTACAAATATTTTGTTTCTTCAACACATTTTTTTAAAGGTTTTAAGTACTCAAGGCAAAAGCAGTTTGAGAAAGCCAGGAATGAACTGCTGAAGTGCTATGAAATTTATTCTTTAAATGTAGATAATAATTATGAACTTGGGAATAGCTATGCCCGTTTAAAAAATCTTGATAAGTCAATTCAGGCATACCATAAAGCAATTAGGGCAAATCCAGGCTATGATGAGATTTACTTTAATTTAGGGGTTATGTACACAAAAAAGGGCGATATGGAGAAAGCTGAGACGCATTTAAAAAAGTCAATTGCAATGAATCCTCTATCTGTTGATACTTACAGAACTCTTGGAGATATCAAAGGTCAGCAGAAAAAATTTAAGGAAGCAATGAAACTTTATAAAGAAGCATTAGAATTAAAGTCTGATGATGAAACTCTCCTGAATAACTATGGTTACTACAATGAGGTAACCGGAAATTTTAAGGAAGCATTACAAAATTATCTCAGTGCATTGCGAATTAACCCTGAATTTAAACCTGCTGCATTAAATATCAGAAGGGCAAATGCAAAATACAATAAGACCAGGCCCGTAAAAAAAATTAATCAGCTTTTCAGAAAAACTGACATGTTTATTAAAGAAAAAAACTGGCAGAGGGCTCTGGAATTGACCAATGAAGTAATCCTGATTGATCCTGTAAATTTAAGGGCGCTTCTTTATGCAGGAAATCTCTATTTTAAGATTGGGAAAATAGATAAAGCAGTAGAATTTTATAGTATCATTCTTTCTATTGATCCTAATAACAGTACAGCCCGTTCAAATTTAAATGTGATAGATAAAATTAAGAAATGAAAAAGTTAATTATATTTTTTAGTTTATGTTTTATGGTTTATGGTTTTGTGCATACTGCAGGTTCTGGCCAAAAGGACAAAAAAAGAACTGACAGGGCTGCTCTACATAAAGGAACAGGCAAATATAAAAATATGATATATATCCCGGCAGGAGAGGTTACAAAAGGAGATAAAAGACCCTCATACAGCGGTGATACTTCTTGATATCGTTCTTGGAGACGGTGCGCATGAAGATATGGTCGGCGCGCTCACTCCCGCGCTGAGCGGGCACAGCGGCAAGATCATCTGTGCCTTCGTATTGGGAACAGATCTCGATATTCAGGATATGGCCTCTCAACTCACAAAATTGAAGGAGCTCGGAGTATTCTGTTTTGAATCACATTCCGACATGGTGGAATTTGCGTCAAAGGTCGTAGGGAGCTGGTCATGAAAAAGATCAATGAATTGTTTGTATCGAAATTAAAGGTCTTGAATATCGGACTGAAGGATTTCAACGGAAATATTCTGAATTCCGGCGGAGAATCCATTAATGTGAATTGGACACCTCCCGCGGACGGTGATCCGGAACTGCTTGAGATAATCCGAAAAATAAAAGAGAGCTCGGCGGCAGGACAATAACTTAGGAGTAATGATGGATTTTAAAAAGATAAATGAGGAAGCTTTCAAGAAAATATTAGCGGCGGAGCCGGTGATCGCCGGCCTGGATATGGCAAAGAATGTGATACCCAATCTGGGAGACAATACCTTTCTTCACGCGGGCCCTCCGGTTACCTGGGATAGGATGTGCGGCCCCATGAAGGGCGGTATGATCGGGGGAATGCTGTATGAGGGACTGGCATCTTCGGAAAAAGAAGCCGTAGAAAAACTGAGCTCAGGAGCGATAAATTTTGACCCATGTCATCATCATAGCACGGTAGGCCCGATGGCAGGTGTGGTAACACCCAATATGCCGGTCTGGATAGTAGAGAACAAAACCTATGGCAATAAGGCATACTGCACTTTGAATGAAGGCCTTGGCAAGGTATTGCGCTACGGCGCATTTGCTCCTGAAGTAATAGAGAGATTGAATTGGATGCGTGATACATTGTATCCGGTATTAAAAATGATATTTGAAAAATGCGGCACGCTCTATATGAAGCCGATCATCGCCCAAGCTCTTCAGATGGGTGATGAGGGCCATAATAGAAATCGCGCGGGAACCTCCCTGTTTCTCCGGCTGATCGGGCCTTATCTCATAGAAGCCGACATTCCCAATAAGGATAAGGTGGATGTCTTTAAATTCATTGACGCCAATGACCATTTCTTTCTGAACCTTACGATGCCCGCGGCAAAATGTACTACAGAGGCGATCGAAGGTATTGAGGGGTGCTCGATCGTTACTGTCATGGCGCGTAACGGCACCGATCTCGGTATCCGTATAGCGGGCCTGCCCGGTGAATGGTTCACCGGCCCCGCGCAATCAGTTGACGGCTTATACCTTCCGGGTTTCTCAGAAGAAGACGCAAATCCCGATATAGGGGACTCCACGATCACGGAAACAGGAGGTATCGGAGCATTCGCCATGGCGGCCGCTCCCGCGATAATAGGATTTGTGGGCGGTACCGTACAGGACGCGATCGATTATACCCTGAAGATGTATGAGATATCTGTCGGTGAAAATGATATCTTCAAGATCCCTGCCCTGGATTTCAGAGGAACCCCCACAGGCATCGATATTGTTAAGGTCGTGGAAAGCGGTATACTGCCGAGGATAAATACAGGGATCGCACATAAGGACCCCGGTGTCGGTCAGATCGGAGCGGGCCTTACCTTCCCTCCGAAGAATGTATTTTCAGATGCTTTGAAGAGATTCGGCGAAAGGTACCTCTAATGGCCGCTTTGATCATGCAGTATGTTATCAGGAGATAATATGAAAAAGAAGAAAATAAAAGCCCCGTTTGAAGGCCTCCGCGTCCTTGATCTTTCAAGGGTACTCGCGGGTCCTTACGCGACAATGATGCTCGCCGAAATGGGTGCCGAGATCATCAAGATAGAAATGCCCGTGACCGGAGATGACTCCCGTCATTTCGGGCCTTTCATCAATGGAAAGAGCGGATACTTCTCTTCCATAAACAGGGGCAAAAAGAGTATTACGCTGAATCTGAAGAAGGAAGAAGGGGTTCAGGTATTCATGGAATTGCTGAAAACAGCGGATATAGTAGTTGAAAATTACAGGCCAGGTACAACAAAGAAGCTGGGAATAGATTATAATGTCATCAAGAAGATCAAAAAGGACATCATTTATGCGGCATGTTCGGGTTTCGGACATTCAGGGCCTCTGTCATCATTTCCTGCCTATGATATGATAGTTCAGGCAATGGGCGGGATCATGAGCATTACCGGCGAAGCGGGAGGTAAACCCGTAAGAGTGGGTACTTCAGTGGGAGATATCACGGCTGCCTTATTTACCGTGAACGGCATTTCCGCCGCCCTCTATCACAGGGAGAAAACGGGCGAAGGCGCCTTCATTGATGGCGCTGGAAATTTGAGCTTTAACATCCGGTTTTAGTTTATAAAGATCTGAAAGAACTTCATTTTTCATAGTGAGAATCGACTGGCGCTTTTCCGCCGGCGTTTTACCACCACCAGTAGTAGCACAC
>JAIVZN010000058.1:0-11987 GCA_048634875.1 Deltaproteobacteria bacterium
TAATAATAAAACTATCTTTTTCACTACCCTAATCTCCCAGTCTCCTATTATCTGATTATCATCAGTTTACCTTTTTTCTTTTCTTTTTCATTTTCAATTATATAAAGATATACCCCGCTGCCTGCATCTATATTTTCCCAGTATTCCTGTTGTCCACCGATATGTTCTAATCTCTTTATTAATTCTCCTTTAAGTGTATATATTTTTATTGTGCATAATGGAGATAAATTAGTAAATGTAATCTTTTCGTCCCTTGAAGGAATAAAAGGAACAGGAAAGGCATACGAATCACTTAAATCCAACTCCCCGGAACCCATGAGACTGAAAATAGTAAAATGGGACACAGATGCGCTGACCTTATTGTTCTCGGTATCAACAACTGAACCTGACAATTTTACCCACAAATTGTGTTCTTCATCCAGCCAGTAGATTTTAAGAGTTTCTTCCAGTACTGGCGGGTTAGTCCCGTCAACAATCCTGTCCTCGGGGTCGCTGGTGTTATAGCATATGGTTATTTCCGGGGGTATCCTGAAATCACCGGAAAACAGGTTACCATCCGAATCATATGCTTTTATTTCCTTTACCGTATCATTCAAAGGAACTGTGAAGGGGTCGCTGTCCAGGTAAAGCTTATTGTTTGCTGCGGATATTTTTGAATCGAGTGCCGAATCATCAGTAGGATCCGAGACTATCTCTACAAAGAAATCTTCGTTCATACACCCGGCGCCAAGCACTACGGTGGTACTGCCATCGTCGCTTTCAATTGTATTTTTTGCAAGGTGGTTGTAGATTACAGTGATGGTCTTTTTAGCTTTATTGTTCGAAGTGTTGGATTCCGCGATATAACTGTTGGGATTTACAACAACATAGATGTCGTGCCTCCCTGTCGGGGTGGCTGTCCAGGCGCAGCGGGCAGTCTTATTTTCCCCTTTTTCCACTGGTGATATTTCATCTGTGCCTATCAGTGTACCGCCGCTTTCGGGGTCGCCATTGTAGAAATTCACAGTAGTAACTGTAGTTTGGTAAACCTGGAAGAACATATCAGAGGTCTGAGTTGACCAGGATACACCCTGGTCTGATGAATAATGCATGCTGCCGATAGCATAGTCTCCGACCAAATCATCCAGCCAGCCGTATCCGTCAAAATAAGTAGCAGCAGTGCTCTTTGCCACTATCCAGTAAGTAGTGTTTGCAGTCAGAGATACATGTTCGGGGAACATAAAGTCAGTCCACATCCAGCACTGCACACCAAGACCATACTCAGCCTCTCCTATGATGTTCATCGTACAGGTGGCCAGGCATATACCGCTTGGCACGTGGCTGGAAAAAAAAACTTTATCTGTTTCGATATTAATAGTCAATGAATCGTCAATGCCTTGATCCCATATTTGCGCGGATACTCCGACTATATTCATATCATTATCAGGATAGAATGACTGGGCAATCCATTGGTCTTCGTATATATCCGAGTAAGTTACTATCATTGGCGGATAATAGCCGAGTGCCGGGTTAGTGTAGTTATCAGCAGCATTGCTGATGGTTGCAGAAATTTGAACATGGACATTTGATGTGGGGTAATCCACGCTGAAACTAATATCGGAAGAATTTAAATAAAGGTCAGGATAAGCAAAAGCAAAGCTTGTTGTAAAAAATAAGATTACTATTGGTAAAAGTTTCATAATGAAATTATATATAAAAATTTCAAAAAAAACAAAATTTAGCTTCCGTCTTAAAATTTGTCTAAAAATAAAAAATTAATATAATTTACACAGGCACTGTTTGGAGGATTGCTATGAAAAACATTATTAGTTGTATGGTTTTAATTTTAGGATTAAATTTTAATGGTTGCAGTAAAAATGTAAATGATAGCGCAAAAGAAAATAATAAGGAGATAAAAATGGAAGCAGAAGGAACTTATGCTGTAATTGAGGTAACACATGGCGGGGAAAGCCTTGGCAGTATTGTATTAGAATTATATACTGAAAAGACTCCTGTTACAGTTCAGAATTTTATCGGGCTTGCCCAAGGAACCAGGGAATTTGCTGATTTAAAAACTGGCGAGAAAGTAAAAAGACTGTTTTATTATGGTCTTATTTTTCACAGAGTAATACCTAAATTTATGATACAGGGCGGGGATCCTCTTGGAAACGGGAGAGGGGGGCCCGGCTACAAGTTTAAAGATGAAATAGTTTCTGAACTTAAGTTTGATACTCCCGGTCTGCTGGCTATGGCTAATGCAGGGCCGGATACAAACGGCAGCCAGTTCTTTATAAGTGTTGCGCCAACGCCATGGCTTAATGGAAAGCATACTATTTTTGGAAAAGTTGTAGAAGGCATGGATATTGTAATGAAAATATCCGAAGTTCAGGCAGACAGACAAAATATGCCATTAAAGCCGGTAGTAATGGAGAAAGTCACTATAAAAAAGAGATTGGGAGACTGAGAGACTGGGATGATTTTAGATTGAAGATTGTAGATTGAAAATAAAATCAATCAATAAATCATCAATCAACAAATCTAAAATGAATTGGAGATTGGGAATTAAATAATGGAAGTAGAGATTTTAGCAGTAACCCATAATGCGGAAAAATTAATTGAGAAATCAGGCAGAACCTGTTATCAATCAGAGGACAAGATACAGGAAGGGTCAGAAGCAGAATTTATAAAGAGATTAATAAAAGCAGGGCATCTTTCTGTTTTGGAACATGCTTATGTTACCATAAGGCTGAAAGGTGTTACAAGGGCGCTTACGCACCAACTGGTCAGACACAGACTTTGTTCTTTTTCTCAAGTCTCACAGCGTTATGTAAAAGCAGATAAATTTCCCTGTACTGTGCCGCCTAAAATAAAGGAAAATAAAGAAGCAAATAAAATATTTTATGACTGCATGGAGAATATAAGAGATGCATATAAAAAAATTATAGGCTTTGGAATTCTCGCTGAAGATGCAAGATATGTCCTGCCAAATAGCTGTCATACAGAGATAGTTTTTTCCTGTAATTTCAGAGAACTGCGTCATATTATGAAAATCAGGGGGGAGATTAAAGCGCAGTGGGAAATAAGAGAAGTGTTTATTGAAATTTTGAAGAAGTTGAAAGAAATTGCGCCAAACTGCTTTTATGATTTTGATATAGATGAAGATAGAAGGAGGATTTACAAAATTGATTGAAAGATATTATCTTAAAGAAATGAAGGATGTCTGGGAAGAAAAAAACTACTATAGAAAGTGGAAAGAGGTTGAGATTGCTGTTTTAAAAGCGAGGGGGGAAAATAAACTTGCCGAAAAGGTAAAAAAAGTAGATATAAATCCTGAGGAAGTTAGAAATAAAGAAAAAAAGTCAGGACATGAATTAAATGCTTTTTTAAGAATACTTGAAGAAAATATTTCAGATGCAACAGGAAAAATTCATAAAGGTTTAACTTCTTCGGATGTCATGGATACTGCAAGAATCCTGCAGATAAAGGACAGTCTTAAACTTATAAAAAAGCTGCTAAAAAACAATGTAGAAATTTTAAAAGAAAAAGCAATTAAACATAAAGGCCTTGTAATGTGCGGCAGGACACACGGACAATATGCCGAGCCGGTTACTCTTGGTTTAAAATTTGCCAGGTTTTTAGAATCAGGAAGAAGAAATCAGAAACGGTTAAATGAAATAGCAAAAAGATTGTTAGTCGGGCAGGTAAGCGGCGCTGTAGGCACATATTCTTTAGTTACACCTGAGGAAGAAGAAAAAATATTAAAGAAATTAGGATTAAAACCGCCGGGAGTCAGTTCTCAGGTAATTTCACGGGATATTTTTGCTGAGTATTTGTTTGTGCTGGCATTAATCTGTTCTTTTGCTGAGGAAGTTGCCCTTGAAATCCGCCTGCTTACTCAGGATGGGATAAAAGAGGTATCTGAGCCTTTCACGCGACATCAGACAGGTTCATCAGCTATGCCTCACAAAAAGAATCCTGTAATCTGTGAGAGGATTTGCGGATTATCAAGATTGGTGAGGAGTTATGTGGATGTAGGAATCTCCAATATAGCGCTCTGGAATGAAAGGGATATATCGCATTCTTCCAATGAAAGAATAATTTTAGAAGAATCCAGTTCGCTTACTTACTACATACTCAGGAAACTTGAGTTTGTTTTGAAAAATATAGGAGTTCAAACTGTAAATATTAAAAAGAATTTAAAAGAAGCGGGTGTGCGCATATTTTCTTCAGGAGTTTTAAAGTTACTTTTAGATAAGGGCTTGAGCAGAGAAGAAGCATATTCTATAACACAGAGTATTTTTAAGAAAGATGTTACTAAAGCAGAAATTAAGAAAATATTAAAAAAAGAAATTAACTTAAGTAATATAGATAAAGTGCTGGATTTTAATTATTACCTTGAAAATATTAACAAAATTTTCAAACGACTGGAGTTATAAATGTCAGTAATTGTTTTAACAGGACTGCAATGGGGAGATGAGGGAAAAGGCAAGGTATGTCATCTGCTTTCATCGTGGGCAGATTGGATTGTACGGTTTCAGGGCGGGAATAATGCGGGGCATACTATTGTTTTTGATAATAAAAAGTATGTTCTTCATCTTGTTCCCAGTGGAATATTATATCCGGGCAAGAAATGTATTATTGGTAACGGCGTGGTTGTAGATCCTGTTGCTCTTTTAGAAGAAATAAATTTTCTTCGTAAAAGAAAGATTAAAATTACAGACAGGCTTTTTATTTCTTTAAACAGTCATCTGATTTTTCCGTATCACCAATATATGGATGCATACAGGGAGAAGATGAAAACAAAGATTGGCACCACTCGCAGGGGAATCGGCCCGTCATATGGAGATAAATATGACCGTGTTGGAATAAGGATGGCAGATTATTTGGAAGATGATACTTTCAGGAAATTGTTATCCAGAAATCTTAAAGAAAAAGCTGTTTTTATAGAGAAATTTAAAAGTACAGGCGCCTTAAAGAAAGAAATATTGATGGAAAGGGCAAGAATCCTTCCTAAGATTAAAAAATTCATTGTTGATACTTCATTGCTTTTAGACAGGGAATTTGCAAAAGGATGCAATATTCTTTTTGAAGGCGCGCAGGGAGCAATGCTTGATTGTGATTTTGGAACTTACCCGTTTGTAACTTCTTCCAATCCCATTTCAGGCGGCGCCTGTATCGGGTGCGGTTTCTCCCCAACACGGATTAAAACAGTTATCGGAGTAACAAAAGCATATACTACCCGGGTCGGGTTAGGCCCTTTCCCAACAGAGATTGAAGGTGAATTAGCTGAAACTCTCAGAGTTAAGGGTGATGAGTATGGAGCAACAACAGGAAGGCCAAGAAGGGTTGGCTGGCTTGATATAGTTCAGTTAAAAATGGCAATAAGGGTAAATGGCGCTACCAAGATTGCTCTTACAAAGATTGACATCCTGGATGAACTGAAAGAAATTAAAATATGCACAGGATATAAATTTAAAAGAAAAATAATATCGGAATTCCCTTCTTCCAGAAAAATAATACAGGAAGTTACCCCTCAGTATGAAATTTTGCCCGGGTGGCAGAGGAAAACGCGGGGCATAACAACTTTCAACAAGCTTCCTGTGAATGCAAAAAAGTTTGTAAAAAGAATTGAAGAATTGTGCATGGTAAAGGTGAGTATAATATCTATGGGGAGAGCAAGGAAAGAGACAATTTATATAGAGAAAGAATTTCTTGTTAGGTGAACATTCCATGTATTTTTAAATACTACTCCAAATGAAAATAAAAATGTAGTGGCCGAGCTTGCTCGGCTGAAATAATACGCCAACCAAGATTGGCAACTGCTTCCGTACCCCATTTTTTGTATCTACCGATGAACCAAAAAAAATCAAATTTTTGAAATTTTGTGTATTAAAATGTATACTAATAAAATGTAATGATAGGAAAAGATAAAATTGAAGTTATTTTAGGTGATATTACACATCAGGAAACCAATGCAATAGTAAACGCAGCAAATGAGACACTCTCAGGCGGCGGTGGTGTGGATGGAGCAATTCACAGAGCTGCCGGGCCGGGATTACTTCAGGAATGTAGAAGTTTAGGTGGCTGTCCGACAGGTGAAGCAAGGATTACTTCAGGCTATAACTTAAAAGTTAAATATGTTATACATACTGTCGGGCCTGTTTATACAGGGAACGATAAAGACAGTAAATTACTTGAATCTTCTTATTATAACAGTCTAAACCTTGCATCTGAAAATGGGATAAAAAGTATATCCTTTCCAGCTATCAGCACAGGGGTATATGGCTATCCTGTTAAAGAAGCAGCATCTATAGCTATATCAACTGTAATAAAATTTTTAAGAGAAAATAAAGAGATCAATTTAGTTAGATTTGTACTTTTTAATGAGAACAGTTTTGAAATACACAAAAAGGAGCTTAATAAACAGTTGAATGGATAAAATTGCGCATAATAAATTAATTAAGGAAAACAAAGAACTATTAGAATGGAAAAGAAGACTTTCTTTGATGCTAAAGTATTCTTCAGAAATTAAAATTTCAACCAATGTTAATGATATACTTAATATTATAGCTGATGTTACTAATAAAATACTCCTATCAGATAGAACTACTGTATTTCTTCTGGATAAAGAGAAGAATGAACTCTTTAGCTGGGTGGCGCATGGAATTGAAGGCCAGCAAATAAGGTTTTCAGCAAATAAGGGGTTAGCCGGATACGTAGCAAAAACAGGGAAAATTCTTAATATAGAAGATGCTTATAAAGACAAACGGTTTAACCCCCAAATAGATAAAATTACAGGTTACAGAACCAAAACAATTCTTTGTATGCCAATGAAGAATCAAATGGGTGAAACTATAGGGGTATTTGAAGTACTGAATAAAAATGCCGGCGGAGTATTTCTTCAACAGGATGAAGAAATACTTAGATTATTGTCGCTACAAGCTGCTTCATCTATTGAGAGCACTCAACTTTATGAAGAATTAGAAAAATCTTTTTCCTCTTTCATAAATACTCTTGCTGAAGCTATAGACGCAAGGGATCCTATGACAGCAGGACATTCACGGAGAGTATGTCACTATTCAGTTCTTATAGCAGAAAAGATGGGTTGTGCTCATGAAAAAGAGGATGTCTTAAAATACGCTGCTTTGCTGCATGACCTTGGCAAGATTGGCATAAGGGAATCAATTCTTACAAAACAGGGCAGGCTTACAGATGATGAGTACAGGCATATTCAGACACATGCTGAAATGACTAGAAAGATATTAGAATGTACTTACTTTCAGAGAAAATTCAAAGATATCCCTGTAGCGGCATCTTCTCACCATGAAAATATAGATGGCAGTGGATATCCAAACAAGCTTAAAGGTAAAAAAATACCAGTGATTTCCAGGATTTTATCTGTAGCAGATGTGTTTGACGCTCTCACATATATCAGGCATTACCGTAATCCGATATCAATGGATAAAGTTATTCAGGAACTCCGAAAAGATAGTGGGAAAAAATTCGATCCAGTATGCATAAATGGACTTTTAAATATAAAAATATATGACATTTTAAAAATAATGACTAACGGAACAGATAAACAGATTACTAAATCAGATCAGAATAAATTTAATAATGTAACTTTAAAAAAATTAGAAGAAATATTCAATACCGGAAGTAACAACGGTATTATTAAAGCATTTAATAAATACTATCCGGCGCAGTTCAATGAAAATTAATAAAGTAATATTTTATATCAGTTTCTTTGCTGTAATTTTATCCAATCCGGCTTTAGCAATCTACAGAAGACCGCCTGAAAGAACTCCGTATTATCATTATATAATGGGAAGAATATATATTCATCAGGGTAAAATTGAAAAAGCCATAAATAGTTTAAAAAAAGCTATTAGATATGCTCCTGATAGCTGGGTTATAAAGTGGGATTTGCTTGAGCTGTACTATGTTACAGGAGATTATTATAAAGCGCGGGGACTTGCTATTAAGATGTACGGGATAAAACCCGATGACACTCACCTGCTGGAACTTCTTGCTGATATCTATACTCATACAAAAGATATTGATAAAGCGCTTGAGGTGTACAACAAATTAATTGAACTTAATCCGAAAAGCAATTTAGTGCGTCTTAACCTGGCATCGCTTTACGAAAAAATCAAAGATTTTAAATCATCATTAAAACAATATTTGACTATACTAAAAAATGATCCGAAAAACTTATACGCACGGCTTGCGCTTTCAGATATTTATTTAGGGTTAAAAAAGTATAATACTGCTGTTAAAAACTACTTAGAAGCCTTAAAGTACGGAGCTAATCCGCAGGAGATTTACCTGCAGGTAGCCAAGGTTTACGGTCATTTACAGAAGTATGGCCAGGCAGAAAAATATCTGCAAAAAATTCTGCAAATTAACCCACGGGACCTTCCGACACTTTATTTACTTGCTGAAATGTATCAGGAAGACAATAAATTTAAAGAAGCAGAAAAAGTGATTATTGATATGCAGGAGTTTACTAATGACGCTCTCAATGTTCTTTTAAGATTAGGAACTTTATACAGCGAAATGAACAACATTGATAAGGCTGTGGAAACATTTAAAAAAACAACAAAACTATACCCTGAAGAATTTATGGGCTGGTATTTATTAGGACTTATATATGAATACAAAGATGAATACAAATTAGCAGAAAAGGAGTTTTTAAAGGCTATTCAAATAAATGAGAATGAACAGATTTTATTTCATCTTGGCGTAGTATATGACAAACTTAAAAATCAAGATAAGTCATATAAAATGTTTCAGAAGTGTCTTCAAATAGATCCTGAGCATGCAGGCGCTCACAATTATATAGGTTATACATGGGCAGAAAAAGGGATAAATTTAGAAAAGGCTGAGAAGCATATCTTGAATGCCATTAAAGTTGATTCAGAAAATGCAGCATATATTGACAGTCTTGGCTGGGTATATTACCAGCAGGAGAAATATGAAGCAGCCTTACAAAATCTTAAAAAAGCATCCAGTTTAATGGATACGGATCCTGTAATTTTTGAACATCTTGGAGATACTTATTTAAAGCTAAACAATAAAGCCAAGGCAGTAAAGATATATAAAAAAGCATTTAAACTGGACCCGGAAAACAAAAAATTACAGAAAAAAATAGAAGAGTTAAATAATTGAACTGGCGAATATGCTCATTAATTTGCCTGTTATTTTTAGGTTGCGTTTCCAGACCGGCTCCGCCAAACTCTAATTTTGGCGGAATTATGACCATAAAAGTGATAACACCAACTGATTTCAGGTTCAAACACATAAATGGTATATTTCAAGTTAATGGAAATGAAAATGAATTTTATATGTATTTCCTGGATGAATACAACTTACCCAGAGGCAAAGTAGTAGTAAGAAATGGTAAATTAATAGAAGAAGATATACCATTTAAAAGTAATATAAAAAAAATGTTTAAATACTGGCCATATTTATTTGGAGGTGGGAAAAGTACTCGTGGAGTAAAATTTGAATACTTAAACTGGATAGAAGTTTCCGGTAGTAAACTTCCTGATGAATTAAAGATTACAATACAAGAAATTTCACTTAATATTAAAATAAATTATGGAAATTAAAGCACCAGCAAAAATCAATCTTTATCTTAATGTTGGAAAAATTAGAGAGGATTCTTTTCATGACATTATTTCCATAATGGTTATGGTAAGCATGTGGGACATAATAACCATTGAAGATAATGAGGATATAATAGTTGAAGGCACTGACTGGATACCAAAAGAACACAACCTTGCATACAGGGCTGCAAAGCTATTGAAAGAACACTCAGGCGTAAATAATGGATGTAAAATAAAAATTGAAAAAAACATCCCTATAGGAAGAGGCCTGGGAGGTGGCTCTTCAGATTGCGGAACTATACTTAAGGCTCTTAATGAAATGTGGAAGCTCAATCTTAGTGTCCAAGAACTTGAAAAAATCGGAGAAAAATTAGGAAGTGATGTAAACTTCTTTTTGTATCCTGGTGGGTGTCTTGTACAAGGGAGAGGTGAAATCGTAAAACCAATTGATAAGACATTTAAAGATACAAAGAATATAATAATAATAGATACAGGTATTGAAATATCAACTAAAGATATATACCGGCAATACAGCGGAGGAAAATTGACAGAAAAAGAAGAACTGGATAAAATACTTAGTTATTACAGAGAAGGAAACTGGGCAGAGATACTCAGGAACGACCTTGAGAATGTAGTTTGCAAAAAATTTCCTGTATTAAAAGATCTGAAAAATCGTTTGACAAACTGGGGAACACATCCACTCCTTTCTGGAAGCGGTTCGTGTATTTTTACTCTTGTAGATAATATCAAAACAGCCGAATCTGTTGCCCGAATAATAAAAGAGGATTTTAAATATAACACCTGGCTTGTGAACCCCATCATTCCAGAGACATAGTGCAGGATTTTTTAAGGTTCTTTCTCATAAAGTAGTGGCAAAGCTTGCTTTGCATATTTGTAGTTGCTTGATTTATCAAGCTTTTATAGACACATGTAGTGGCAAAGCTTGTTTTGCTTTCATAGAAAGGGCACTTCAAAAACGAGTTGGGGAGTAGCCAAGCGGCAAGGCAGGGGCCTTTGGAGCCTCGACCACAGGTTCGAATCCTGTCTCCCCAGCCAGTTAGAATTTAAGCGGTTATTTTGCTTATTTTTAAAAAAAATCTCGGCGTGCCCTTCGGGCACTAAAGAAAGAGCCCCCTTTTTTTTTGAAGAATTTAAGACGACAGAATTTTTTAAAGAAATAAAATCAAAAGGTTTTTGAAAAGAAAAAAATAATTTCTTATCTCGCAAAACAAAGTAGCCCCCTTACAGGGGCTTATAATCTGAAAAATTATTTCGAACCTGTTTTTTTATTTTTAGCTTTACATAAAGGATAAAATAATATATAATATGTTATGTAAGGTAAAGCTAAAAATGGAAGATTTAAAAAATCTATTAAAAGAAAAACACAGTTATTACAACAAAAAGAAGATACGCCTTGAAAAAAAACTGGTTTCACTTCTAAAGGGTACCATTACAAAGCGTAAAATCGGGCATCAATATTATTACTACTTGAGTTATCGCAAAGACAAAAAGGTACGCCATAAATATTTAGGTAAAAAAGAACCTGTGGAGCTTATTAAGCAATTCAACAAACGCAGGCAGCTAGAAAAGGAACTCCGGGAAGTAAAAAAAACTTTAAACTTACTAAGAAAGCATAAAATGGTAAAATGATCACAACAAGATTTGATACAGCCATATATTATCATTTGAATAATCCTGACATTATTTCTCCCCATGTAAGAAAACAACAAACAGCAAGCGAACTAGCCGGCCGTCGAAAAATACAGAAAAAACCTCATTTCACATTCTGGTCAATATCTTCTAAATTTCTTTCTTACTCCAATACAAAATTCTGGTTATTAATTAACATGTAATATTAAGATTGTCAAGTCAAAGCAAAAAATTTTCTAAAAACCAATGCTATTTAAGTATAAATGTTCCAAAATAGAACATACTTTATCCAAGTCTTGATGTCTTTCTATTTCTTCTAGCCGGACGCTGGAGCGCATGAGTCTCTCTTCACAAGCTTAGTCGGGAGTATTTTTGACATCGGTGCTTTTATTTTACCTTCAATAATAGAAACAAGTAATTGTGCAGCAACTTTCCCTGTATCATAGATTGGCTGGTGAATTGTAGTTAAGGCAGGGCTAACACACCGTGCCAGCCTTATATCATCAAAACCTATAATCGAAATATCACCCGGACAATTTAAATTGCAATCCTTTATTGCCTGAAGAGCTCCGAGAGCCATTTCATCTCCAGCGCAGAACATTGCAGTCATGCTTTTGTTTTCTTTTATAAGCTTTTTTGCAGCAATATAACCTTCGTGTTCAATAAACTTTCCGAAACCCACAAGTTTTTTTTCAAACCTGATTCTATTATTCTTAAGCGCTTCAACAAGATCGACATGTGAATGGT
>JAIVZN010000059.1:0-11814 GCA_048634875.1 Deltaproteobacteria bacterium
TTCCGATCTATTCAGAAGAGAATGTAGTAAGTCGGGTACTAAGAATGAACTAAAAAAACGACGATTTTTTTTAGCTCCAAGTGTAATAAAAAATGTTGAGGTATCTAAAATAAAAAGACTGAGATTAAAAGAAGCGCGTAGAGCTGTAAAAAACAAGGAAGCTATTAAAGCAAGAAAACGACGTGGTTAATTGAACCCAGCCCCTCCAACAGTGGCAGGACTAGGCATTTTGATGAAGATTAAAGGAGGATCTGGGTGAAAATCATAGGTTTTAGTATAATTAACACAAAGTCAGGAAAATGAATTTGTTTGTTCCGCAGTACTTTTATTTACAGCAAGCAAATGATATGACTGAAATTCAAAAACTCCCCAGCCCTTGCAAGCAAGAGCTGGGGCAAACAGTTTTTGTAGTTGCCCCATTTATGGGGCAATTGCCTGATAAATCAGGCAACTACAAGAAACGCCATATCATTTGCTAAAAGTACTGAAGTCACTCAAAATACATTTTCCGGACTCATTTTTGCATTTTGCATTTTGAATTTGCAAGTAGGGGCTTGATTTATCAAGCCCGATAAAGATAAGGAGTTATATAAAGATGAAAATTAAAGATATTATGAATCTTGCGGTAAAAGAAGGAATTGCTGTTGACCCCAGGTCAAAAGAAGAAATAGAAAGAATCCTGAGTGAGAGAAAAGAGAAGTATGACAAGCTTGAAGGAATAAAAAAAGAAATCTTTGACATTCATTCATTAGAGAGTCCATATGCTGATTCAAGAATTATTCTGGATACTCCCTCAGATATTAATGAAGCCTGGGTAGGAATAGATGTAGATACTTCTGAACTCTTGCTTGTAAAAAAAATTACTGAAAATACAGAGAGGGTCCCTGTGGTAATTGGGCATCATCCTATAGGCAGGTCTTATTCTAACTTTTATGAGGTTATGGATATGCAGGCAGATATTTTACAGGGCATGGGAGTAACAGCAAGTGTTGCGGACAATTTAACAGGGAAGAGAAAAGCGGAAGTTGGTCGCAGGGTCTCCGGATTAAATCATTTTAAAACTCAGGATGCAGCAAAGATTTTAAATATCCCGACAATGAATATACATACTCCTGCCGATAATCATGTGAAAAAATATCTTGATGACCTTTTTGAAAATAAAAAACCATATAAACTGAAAAACTTACTTGATATGCTGTTAGAAATACCTGAGTATATCCAAGCAGCAAAAAATGGTAATCCGCCAGGCATTTTGACAGGGAGTGCAGACAATAAATGCGGAAAGATTTTTGTTGATATGACTGGTGGAACGGAAGGAGATGCAAAACTTCTAAAAAATCTTGTCCAGAGTGGAGTGTCAACTATAGTTGCAATGCATATGAGTGATAAACATTATGAAATGGCAAAAGATTCAAATTTGAATATAGTGATAGCAGGACATATATCATCGGATAATCTTGGTTTAAATCTTCTGCTGGATAAAATTTTAAATAAATTAGGTCAAATTGACATAGTTGAATTTAGCGGTTTTGTAAGAGTCACAAGGTAGATTTTAGATTGTAGATTTTAGATTGTAGATTGAAAATAAAATCAATCAATAAATCGTCAATCAACAAATCTAAAATAGAATTATGGTTAGTCAGGATATTATAGAAAGAATAAGAGAATCAACAGATATTATAAGTGTTGTTGAGGAATATTTTCCTTTAAGGAGGACAGGTTTAAATTACAAAGCGCTGTGTCCATTTCATCAGGAAAAAACTCCTTCTTTTGTTGTATCGCCTGATAAACAAATATATCATTGCTTTGGCTGCGGGGAATCAGGAAATGTTTTTAATTTTATAATGAAAATGGAGAGTCAGGATTTTATGGAAGTGGTAAAATGCTTATCTGAACGGACAGGAATAAAACTTGATTTTGACCATTCATCCCATAAGGATACAATTAACAGAATTATTGATCTGAATACCCGTGCTGCAACATTTTATCATAAATTTCTTTTGAGCAATCAGGGGAAAAATGCAAGATTATATCTTGAAAAAAGAGGTGTTAATCACGAAATGGTAAAAAAGTTTCAGTTAGGATATGCGCCTAATGGAAATCAACTTGTCCGACAGGCGCTGAAAGAAGGAGTAAAAGAAGATATTTTAATAAAATCAGCTCTGGCGACGCGGGAACTCTATGATATGTTTAGAGGAAGACTCATATATCCCATTTTTGATGAGAGGGGTAAAATTAGAGGCTTTGGCGGCAGGGTTCTTGATGATTCTATAATGCCTAAATATCTTAATACTGCTCAAACTGAAGTTTTTGAAAAAAGTAAATTAATGTATGGTTTCTATCAGGGTAAAGACGAAATAAGAAGCACAAAAAAAGTGCTGTTATTAGAGGGCTATATGGATGTAATAGCTCTTCACCAGGCGGGAATACAAAATGCAGTCGCAACTTTAGGCACAGCTTTAACACAGGAGCATATTTATAAACTGAAGCGCTGGGTTGATGAAGTAATACTTACATTTGATGCTGACGAAGCAGGGAATAAGGCTACTACCCGTGGTATAGAAATAATATTAAGCTCTGAATTAAGAGGAAAAGTTTGTTCATTACCCCCGGGTAATGATCCTGAAGATATTATAAGAAAAAGTAAAGAAGAGTTTTTAAAGTATGTCCATAAATCAGCAACAATTTTAAACTGGAAAATAGATTACAGTATTTCCAAGTTTAATAATATTGAAGACAGGGTTGACAGAAATGTAAAAATTATTAATGATTTAGCTCCAATTATTAATAGCTTGAGGTCTGATGAAAATAGTGTAAGTTATGTAAAAAGTTTTGAAATAATGAAAACCATAAGTGAAAAACTTGGTATTTCAGAGCAGATTATCGTAAAAGAAATTAATAGAAAACGAAAATCTTATGTTAAGGAAGAAATAAAAAATTATGATTTTCAGGATAGGGCTCTTCCGAAGGAAGACAAGTTATTAAAAGAAATTTTTCAAGTTATTCTTCAATATCCGCAATATACTGATGAAATTAATGATATACTGATTGAAGAAAGTAATAAAGGTAAATATTATGATTTACTTACCGGATATGTTAAAGTATTTAAAGGTGATATTCATAAGATGAGAGAAGGACTTGATGAAGAAGTTAAAAATATTGTGACTCAGTTAGCTGTAAAGCCTATCAACAGTATATATAATCCAGGAGAACATCTTTTCGAGTTGAAAAAGGACTACAAAGAACTACAGATGAAAAAAAGATTTGAAAAATTAGCTCTGGAAATAAATTCATTAATAAAAGAGAATAAACCTGTAGGAAGTGATAAAAAAGAAGAATACGATAAACTGAAGAAAACTTTAAAGGGATAGAAAAAAGTGACAAGTGATGAGTTATGAATGATAAGTGATAATTTAACTCATAACTTGTAATTTATAACTTATAATTTATGATGTGGAGGATATATTGCCTGATATAGAAAAATTAATATCAAAAGGGATTGAAAGTGGTGTTTTAACATACCAGGAAATCAATGCATATTTAGATGAAAATATTAAACCTGAAGATGTAGATGAAATCTTTAATAAACTTGAGATAGCAAATATAAGTGTTATTGATGAACGGGTGCGTGCAGAAATAGCAAAAAAGAAAATAATTCAAGATATTAAAAGTATTCCTCCACCTTCCCTGTCCTCAACTGATTCCATTAAAATGTATTTAAGTGAAATGGGGAAAGAACCACTTCTCACACGAAGCCATGAAATGCATATTGCCAAAAGTATTCAGGAAAATGAACAAAACCTTATTAGATTGGTTTTAAGCACTACAATTGGTATAGAAGAGTTTAAAAAGATTGCTGTTGATTTAAAAAATGAAATAATTTCACCGAGAGATATTATGAAACGCGGCAGAAAGACAAAGAAAATTCTCCAGACTATGAAGGAAAAGGTAAATAATATTTTTAATGAGGTTAAAAGACGGCAGATTAAGATTGAACACAGGAAGAAAAAATTAGAAATTAAAGGCGCAACTCAAAATGAAAAGAAAAAGCTCAAGCGGGAAATTGAGCAGGAGATACAGCAGATAATTACTATTATTTTGAATTTAAATCTCAGGAAGTCAGTTGTTAAAAATATTATAGAAACTTTTAAGGAAAAAGCTGAACCCATTGAGAGGCTTGATAAGCGTATGAGGAGGGCTGCCGGTATTTTAAATATACCTTATGATGAGGCAAAAAAAGCATATAAATCATATAGAGAAAACAAAAAAAATGAATATAAATTCAAGAAGGAAACAGGTATCACTGTTCGTAGAATGGAGATATTAAAAAATGATATAAAGCATCTGAAACTCAAAATGCACCGGGAGGCAAGGAAATTAAATGAAGATCTTGATATTTTAAGAAATGCAGTAAAAAAAATCCATGTATATGAAATAAATATAAATGATGGTAAGATGACTCTTGTCAGGGCAAATCTCAGGTTAGTTGTATCCATTGCAAAGAAAAATACCAATCCAAGTTTATCGCTTTTAGATTTAATACAGGAAGGTTCAATTGGAATGATGAAAGCAGTGGATAAATTTAAGTACAAAAAAGGATTTAAATTTTCAACATATGCTACATGGTGGATCAGGCAGTCTATCAACAGAGCTATTGCTGATCAGGCAAGGACTATAAGAATACCTGTACACATGAAAGAAATTATGAACAAAATTTCAAAAATCACCAGGGAATGGCAGCAGAAATATGGCCGTAAACCTACTGTTGAAGAATATGCTAAAGAACTAAGATTAGAAGTAGACAAGATTAGAAGAATTATGGAAATAAGACAAAAACCTATTTCTTTAGATACGCCCATTGGTGATGATGAGGACAGCAGGCTTGAAGATTTTATTGAGGATCAAGAAGGAACAACTCCTGATAATGCTACCATGTATTCACTCAGAAGAAAAGAAATAGACAAAGTTTTAAACACTCTAAAAGAGAGAGAGGCAAGAATTATAAAACTGCGCTTTGGACTTGAAGGCGGTTATCCGAGAACCCTTGAAGAAGTAGGGAAAATTTTTGGAGTAACCAGGGAGAGAGTGAGACAAATTGAAGCAAAAGCTCTGAGAAAATTAAAGCACCCGTCAAGAAGCAAATTCCTTAGAGAATATATTGATATAGAAGAATAGTTCCCTATATGAATAATAATAATGACAAGAAGTTAATCCGCCAGCTTGGCAGTATTGATGTATTCTGTATTGCTGCCGGCGCAATGATTAGTTCGGGTTTATTTATCCTTCCCGGACTGATTTATGCTAAAGTCGGACCTGCAGTAATTTTAGCTTACATTTTAGCAGGTGTATTAATCATACCAGCGTTGTTTGCCAAGGCTGAATTAGCTACAGCCATGCCAAAAGCAGGCGGCAGTTATTTTTTTATTGAGCGCAGCCTGGGTTCAACAGCGGGTACAATAGGCGGATTTGCAAGCTGGTTTTCATTAAGTCTTAAAAGCGCATTTGCATTAGTCGGCATTGGAGTATTTGCAATATTAATTAATCCGGATATTACTGCGTGGCAGGTTAAATTTATTGCTGTTGGATTCTGTGTGCTTTTTATAATTCTCAACCTGATAAGCATCAAACTTACATCAAAGTTTCAGGTTTTTTTTGTATTACTGCTTATTGGTTTACTAATATTATATATCTTTCGCGGGGCTGTGTCCCTTAGCGTAGAGAGGTTTACACCATTTATGCCGTCCGGTGGTAAACATGCGCTGTTTGCAGCAGCCGGTATGGTTTTTATATCTTTTGGCGGATTAACAAAAATTGCAAGTATTGCCGAAGAGGTTAGAAATCCTGCAAAGAATATCCCTAAAGGAATGATAACGGCATTCTGTACGGTATTGTTCCTCTACGGGTTAACTATTTTTGTAACCACAGGCTTGCTTGATAAAGGGGAATTTGCGCATTCACTTACTCCAATATCAACCGGCGGATATAAAATTTTTGGCGCGCCCGGCAGTGCGATAATGGCATTTGCAGCAATCCTTGCTTTTATATCTACTGCTAATGCGGGCATATTAAGTTCCTCCAGATTTCTTATGGCAATGAGCCGCGACCAGCTTTTACCTGATTTTTTTGCAAAGATAAACAAAAAATTCAAAACACCTCATTTCTCTATAATATTTACAGGAATTTTCATGATAGTGTTTATACTCTTCTTAAATCTCGAAAATCTTATAATGGTAGCCTCTACCATGATGCTCATATTATTTATATTTGTAATAATAGCCTGTATTATTATGCGGGAATCAAAAATTCTAAATTACAAGCCTGCATTTGTTTCACCATTATACCCGTGGATACAGATAGCAGGACTTATCGCTTATGGATTTGTCCTGTATGAAATGGGCAGTGTAGCGCTTTTAGCAACAACAGGATTTATTTTTGTCAGCCTCCTGTGGCATATGACTTATGTTCGTAATATAGCTGTGCGCAAGTCTGCCCTGATACATATTATTGAGCGCATTACTGCTAAAGAGATAGCAGGTGATTCATTAAATGCTGAGTTGCTCAAAATTTTAAAAGAACGGGATGAAATAGTTGAAGACAGATTTGATACATTAGTGAAAGAGTGTGAAATAATTGATATAACTAAACGAATCCCTCTCCCGGATTTTTTTACAATTGTTGCGGAGAAAATTGCCAAACGATTAAACACTGATACAAGTGAGTTGTTTGATTCTCTCATTGCCCGTGAAAAGGCCTCAACAACAGAACTACGGCCGGGATTGGCAATTCCACATATAACTATTGATGGTGAGCATAAATTTGAGTTACTTATAGTAAGATGCGAGGCTGGTATTAATTTCATTGAAAGTCTGCCGCCTGTTTATGCTGTATTCATACTGGTTGGCTCGCGGGATGAAAGGAACTTCCATTTACGCGCACTCTCAGCAATTGCGCAAGTCACACAGGATATAGATTTTGACAGGGACTGGTTGCGGGCCAAGAACATTGAGGAACTGCGTGATATCATACTTCTCGCAGAGAGGCGCCGTGAACGGATATAACAGCCCATGATGAAGAATAATAAAATTTATAGTTGTTTAGAAAATTTTATATATTGTTTTAAGGAATGTTATAAATTGTATTTATGAAATTTATTGATTTACATACCCATACTTTTTTTTCAGATGGGGTTTTAAGCCCATCTGAACTGGTTTATAGGTACAAAGTAAGGGGCTGCGAGGCAATAGCCTTAACCGATCATGCTGATTATTCTAATATGGAATTTATTATAAACTCAATGCATAGAGCAGCGCCAAAGTTGAAAAAATATTATGGAATTGAGGTTGTTGTTGGTGTAGAGTTGACTTACATTCCGCCATGTGATATTGAAAATATGGTTAATATGGCAAGAAAGATGGGTTCGGAACTTATTATAGTTCATGGAGAAACTTCAGTAGAAGAAGTTCCGCCAGGGACAAATATTGCAGGTGTTAAAGCAAAATGCGATATACTTGCCCATCCCGGTCATCTTACTGATGAAGTGGCAGAAACTGCAAGAGAAAATGGTGTATGTATTGAACTTACTACAAGAAAGGGACATAGCGATACTAATAAAGAAGTCTATACTGTAGCTAAGAGGAATAACTGCAGTATAGTTTTAAATACAGATTCACACGATCCGGATGACCTTTTAGATGAAATTAAGGTGATAGAGGTATTAAATCATTGCGGTTTAGATGAAAGCTGTTATGAAATATTTAGAGATAATTCATTAGAATTAGTTAGAAAAATAAGAATGAACGGAGATAGAAAATGACAAGAAAATGGGTTAAAGAAGAATTAAAAAAGAACCCTGTTGAAAATATTATTTTTGGACTTATTGATTACTTTAATAAAAGTAAGAATAATATTTTTGCCGGTTTGATTGTAGTTGTAATAATAGGTTTGTTTATTGGAGCAATCATTAAAAACAGGATTAAAGAAAACAGGAATGCTTCAAAGCTGTTAGCTTTTGCTCAGAATGATTTTGACAGGTTTAATTACGAAGCTGCAATAAAAAAGTTTAATGAAATAGAAAGAAATTTCAGGAGTAGTCCAATTATGCATCAGGTGCTTTATTTTAAGGGATTGTCATATTACAGGCAGGGTAAACTCCAGCAGGCGGAAAAAGAATTAAAAAAATGTATTAGTGAATTTAAGAAGAATAAAATTGTTTCAGAGGGCAGACTTTCTCTTGCTGCGGTCTATGAAGATATGGAGAAATATGAAGAAGCGCTAACGCAATATGAAGCAATTAAAGATAATGAATACCTGAAGCCCGAAGCTCTTACAGGTGCTGCAAGACTGTATGAGTTAATGGGTAAAAAAGAAGATGCAGTGAACACATATAATAAAATACAGTCTCATTATATAAATACATACTGGGGAAATTTCGCAAAAAGCAGGCTTTCCGCCCTTGGAGTAAAACCAAAGCAAAGTGAAGAATTTTCGCCTGAAATTAATCTTGAATAATAAAATGAAACAGACGTGCCAGCAAGCCGGCACAAAAAAGGATGAAAATGGGTTATTGGGAGTTCAGGTTAACGCTTTTTCTTTTCCGACCCAGCCCCTGCGCGCAGGAACTGGGTCGGAGCTCGCAAGCCTGCGAAAGCCGAAAAAGCGTCAACCTAAACTCCCTTATTTAGGAACTATTTTCAGGTGAAAAAGTCTCTTCTTCATGTGTTATTAATAATAATGCGTTTATTAAACTTACTGGCAATAGGTTTAATAATATTAATGTTTATATCAGCTATTTTGCCGGTTTTTGAAAATGTAAAATCTTTTAAATCTGCATGTTATATATTGAAAGCTGACCAGGCTGTCAGGTCTTTTGTCAGCCATACTATACCTACTACTATAAAAATACCTACAAAAATTCCCGGCACTATAAAAAAAATAGATTTAACCCGATGCATAATTATTGCTAATAGAACTATTGATATAGCAGCGCATATTCAAAAGCAGGCAAAGCCAAATACAATATATGTTACCAAGCAATCAATCAAGCCGGCAGAATTATATAGATATTTTTATCCTGCAGATAAAATTATTGATGGTTGTGAAATTTACCAGTCAAATGTGTAAGAAAATTACTAAAGTCACTCAAAATACATTTTCCAGACTCATTTGAACACAACTTTTAGACGATATTTACACAATATTTAAGAAAGAACCAAAATTACATTGTTATAAGGAAAATACCTGATAACATTAAAAAGGTACCTGTTATTTTAGAAATTGATAAATTTTCTTTAAAAAATATACATCCAAATATTAAAGAAAAAACCATTCCTGTTCTTTTTATTGCTATAACATAACTTACCAGTGCAATCTTCAGCGCAGTCATCTGTGTGAGGAATAATAAACTGCCGAGAATTCCAAGAAAAAAAAGTTTAAAAAAATTACTTTTAACTTCATTTATAAAGTCAGGTTTGATTTTAAATAAAAATGGAAGATACAGGATAAAGAATCCTGTGTTAAATGCAAGCATATAAAAGTAAGGGCTTGAAGCAAGGACAGCTACCTTGTCTAACGCTGCGGCAAAACTCCACAGGAGTGCTACAATCAGCATTAATACTGCGCCTTTTTCTTCTTTTATTGCATTAATCGGACCAGAAAAACCATCTTTTATTTTGTCTATGTTAAGGACATATGCGCCTATAGTTATCAGGATTATTCCTATCAGTCCGCGGGTATCCGGAACTTCACCGAGAAATATATAACCTGTAAAAATTAAAAATACCGGTGTAAACGCAAGAAACGGGTAAGTCATATTTAGCGGAGAAATTTTCAGAGCTTTAACAAATAATGTGACAGCTACGATGTTTATCATTATTGAACTCAGACTGCTCCATAAAAAAGAAGGTTTTATCACGGGAATTCCTGTAAGAAGCAGCGGAATAATAAGTAGCGGTATGGCAAATGTAAACATTGCCCATGTGGTGGTGTAAATGGTTACTGTTTTAGTGACTTTCTTACTCCATGTTCCTTGCATAGCATAAAAAAATGCTGTTAATATTGATAAAATTATCCACATAATTTTCCAGAGAAATTCAGAGATTGAGAAAGTACGAGACTAGGAAACTATGAGATTAAGAGATTGGGTAAAGAATTAAAAATTTAGAATTAATTCCTAATCTCCCAGTCTCCTAGTCTCCTAATCTCTTCTCAAAGCTTTTGATAATAGCAGTTCTCCAAACCGAATTCCCCGGTATATTGCACTGCTTTATCATACTCATTTTTTGTTATTCTTCTTCCTAAAACTTTGTCTCCGACTGCATGTAAAGCCGGATGATATTGAGACATTAAGCTTATATAAGTGTTTTTACTTATATGCAGGGCTATAAATTTCAGGACTTCTTTAGTTCCTGATAAATCTTCAGGAAGGACTAAATGTCTTATAAGCAATCCTTTTTTAGCAATTCCATTTCCATTTAACTTTAAATTTCCAACCTGCCTGTGCATTTCTTTTAAAGCAATTTTGTTAATTTCCCAGTAATCTTTGGCATTACATAATTTAGCTGCTGTATCGGAATTTGAATATTTTGCATCAGGCATGTATATATCAACAAAACCTTCTAAAGCCTTTAAAGTATCAAGTTTTTCATAACCGCTTGAGTTATATACTACAGGAATTTTTAATTCTTTTTCTTTAATCTTTTTTAAAGCATTTAATATATGCGGAGTGTAGTGTGTAGGGGTTACAAAATTAATATTGTGCGCGCCTTCTGCCTGAAGAGCAAGCATTGTTTTTATAAATTTTTCCTCGGAAAAAGGTCTGCCGTGACCGAGATGTGATATCGGATAGTTCTGGCAGAAAGAACATTTTAAAGAGCAGTGAGTGAAAAAGATAGTTCCTGAACCCTGATTACCTGATATTGGCGGTTCCTCTCCAAAATGGAGATTCCATGAGGAAATTTCTAAAATATCTCCAGCTCCGCATATTCCCCTGTTTTTAGTGCGGTCAGCTTTACACTCTATTGGGCAGACAGTACACTTTTTCAGGTTAAAATTCAATGTTCAATCTCATAGCGTAGTCTTTAATTTTATAAATCTCATCCCATTTGTCCAGTCCAAAAGCCGGGTATATTGAATTGTTGTGGAGCAGGGGTTCATTAATAATTTCTTTATTAAATTTATCTGCGTCTCTTGACTCTGGAACAACTGCATATTCAGCAAGTCTGACTTTTAATCCGAGATTATGTACATATTCTATACTTTTTTTAATTTCCTTCAAACTCTGGCCAGGTAATCCCATAATTAAATAACATGATACTTCTCCTGGATAATAACCTGCATTAAACAGGTTTTGTACAGTTTTTTCAATATCAGCTTTTTTTAGTTTGCCTCCTGATAATTGCATTCTGTCTTCATCTGCTATATCAATAGACAGGCAGGGATCTATGAAATTTGATTTTTTCATCAGTTTAGCAGTATCTTTATTAATTTTCTTTACTTCTATTCCATTTGGTGTATGTAACCTTAAATTTTCTGAAGCATCTTCAAGATATTTAATAAAACTTTCATTTTCTAAAAGAGAGTCATCATAAAATACAAAATCTTTCACCTGATATTTCCTGCTTAAGAAATTTATTTCTTCTTTTATTTTTTCAGCAGATTTTTTTTTAAAATTTTTTGATATTGATTTTATGCCGCAAAAAGAACAATTTTTTTCACAGCCAATAGATGTTCTTATTACTATATAAGAAACTTTCCGGTAATGTGAATAGTCCGGTTCAGGCCACTGGTTAAATTCTTCTACATTTTTACCAATAAGAT
>JAIVZN010000060.1:0-11561 GCA_048634875.1 Deltaproteobacteria bacterium
TCATATTAATTTCTTTTGAGGTATTTGTCAATCTAACCTGGCTTCCAATTTCCTTTTCCTCTTATTTTAGTCATTCAGTCTCTCACGCCTCCTGACTCACTTCGTCAGTTGATAAGTTTATAATATACAATCCCTTTACTTTATAAAATAATTTATTTAGAATAGCAGTTAATTTAAAGGAGTTTTTATAATGTCTATAGCAAGAATTATTTCTACAGGGTATTATCTTCCATCAAGAATACTTACTAATGAGGATCTTGAAAAGATGGTTAATACAACAGATGAATGGATTACAACAAGAACAGGAATAAAAGAAAGACACATTGCTGATAATGACGAAGCCTCTTCTGATATGGGAAGAGAGGCAGCAAGAATGGCTATGGAAAAATCAAACATTAAACCTGAAGATATTGATGTCGTCATATGCGCAACAATAACACCTGACCATTTCTTTCCTTCTACTGCATGTCTGATTCAGAAAGAACTGAACCTTAAAAATGCCTTTGCTTTTGATATATCAGCGGCATGTTCTGGATTTATATATGCATTATCAGTTGCTGAAGCTTTATTGTTTCAAAATAGAGTTAATACTGTTTTAGTCATTGCAACAGAGAAGATGTCAAGTATTGCAGACTGGAAAGACAGGGCAACATGTGTTTTGTTTGGTGATGGAGCAGGTGCGGCTATATTAAGAAGAGATAATGGAGAAAGTGGAATATTATCCACTTATCTTGGCAGTGACGGAAATTATGGCGATTTATTGATTATGCCTGTAGGAGGTTCACGAAAACCTGTAACTGAAGAGAGAATAAAAAATAGAGAACAATTTCTTCAAATGAAGGGTAACGAAGTTTTCAAAATTGCAGTTCAGAAGATGACTGAGTCAGCTTTAATTTCTCTAAAAAAAGCAGGAATTGTACCGGAAGAACTTAAGTTATTGATACCTCATCAGGCAAATTTAAGGATTATCAAGGCTGTGGCAAAGAGGTTAAAATTGAGGGATGAACAGGTTTTTGTAAATGTTGATAAAGTAGGCAACATGAGCGCGGCAACTATTGCGCTTGGTCTGGCTGAAGCAGAGGAAAAAGGAATTATTAAAGAAAAAGATATTATAAATTTAGTTGCTTTTGGTGCAGGATTAACATGGGCGGGAATGGTTCTTCGCTGGTAAAAGTGTCAAAGAAAATAAATATAAAAGAAGAATTTTGTAAGGAATGCGGATTCTGTATTTTATACTGTCCTGATAATGCCCTTGAATTTCATTCTGATTATAATTCAAAGGGTTTCCATCCTGTTAAATGGAAAGGTGATTGCAGTTTCTGTGGAAGATGTTACATAGTCTGTCCTGATTTTGCAATTGAGATACATAATGAAGCAAACAATTAAACCTAAATTTTTCAATAAAGATATTTCTGAATGAAACGGATATACTGGCTCATCGGCACAAAAGGTGATGAAAATAATTGAGCCCTAAAGATGCATTTTGTTGCTCCGGAAACTTTTTGCCTTTGGCACATGAAACTATGCTTAAAACTAAAAAACTCGCTAATGCTCAAACAAGTTGTAGTTTTTAAATGTCATAGTTTTACTAAAAAGTTACAAGTCGCAAAAAATACATCATTTAGGACTCAATAAAGGATTTATTTACACATGAAACTTTTTAAAGGTAACTTAGCATTAGTAGAGGGAGCCATAGCAGGGGGGCTTGATGCGTATTTTGGTTATCCTATTACTCCTCAAAATGAAGTGACTGAGTATATGTCGCTGCGAATGCGTGAAGAAGGAAGAATCTTTCTTCAGGCAGAATCTGAACTCGCTGCAATAAATATGGTTCTTGGTGCGGCTTTAACAGGAAAGAAAGCTATGACCACATCTTCATCTCCGGGAATATCACTTATGCAGGAAGGTATTTCATATTTAGTTGGCTGTGAACTCCCTGCAGTTATTGTGAATGTTCAGAGGGGTGGACCAGGGTTAGGTAACATTTCAGGCGCGCAGGGCGATTATTTCCAGTCTACCAGGGGTGGAGGACACGGAGATTATAAGATGATTGTATTAACACCTGCAAGTGTATGGGAAATGTATGAAATGACAAGAGATTCATTTGATTTAGCTTTAAAATACAGAAATTCTGTAATGATATTGACAGATGGTGTTATTGGGCAGATGTTAGAACCAGCTGAAATAAATACTGCAAGAGACAATGAAAGAGCGGAGGTTAAAGATTTAAAATGGAATTTAACAGGTTGTACAGGCAGAGAGTCAAGATTTATAAGATCTCTTTTTATGGCAGAAGGCGAACTTGAAGAACATAATTATAAACTCTTTAAAAAGTTTGAAGCTATGGAGAAAGAAGTTAAGTGGGAAGAAAAGGACACACAGTCTGCAAAGGTGATATTGGTTGGTTATGGAACAAACGCAAGAATAAATCTTGATGCATATCAGCAGGCAAGAGAGAGAGGATGGGATGTTGGTTATTTCCGTTTAAAGACAGCCTGTCCGTTTCCTGCAAAAAGGATTAATGAACTCGCTCTAAAATCAAAATTCCTTGTTGTTGAAATGTCCATGGGACAGATGGTTGAAGATGTAAGGCTTGCAGTAAACGGTAGAACCGAGGTTAAATTCTATGGTAAACCCGGCGGGGGATTACCCGAGGTAAATGTAATTTTAAAAAATTTAGAAGAAATGCTGTAATGAAATTTAAAATACCTGAAAGTTTAAAAAAAGTAAACCATCACTACTGTTCCGGTTGTGGGCATGGGATAATCCATAGGTTAATTGGCGAAGTTATTGATGAGTTAAATATCAGGGGAGATGTTATTGCCATTGCTCCTGTCGGATGCGCAGTGTTTGGATATTTTTACTGGGATTTTGATACAGCAGAAGCGCCTCACGGGAGGCCACCTGCTGTTGCAACAGGTATTAAAAGAGTTCTGCCCGGGAGGGTTGTCATAACATATCAGGGAGATGGCGACCTTGCAGCAATTGGTGGTAATGAATTACTTCATTCTGCAAACCGCGGGGAGAATATAACAATATTTTTTGTAAATAATGCGTGCTACGGAATGACTGGCGGTCAGATGGCTCCCACGACACTTTTTAATCAGGTAACAACAACGACCCTGAAGGGAAGAACCCCCGAAGATGGTTATCCATTGAAAGTATGTGAGTTAATATCAAACATTGAAGCAACAGTATATGTTGAAAGAGTTGCTGTTAATAATCCTAAGAATATTATGAAATCAAAAAGAGCAGTTAAAAAAGCTTTACAGTATCAAATTGATGGGCGTGGTTTTACATTGGTGGAATTTCTTGCAATGTGTCCTACTGGCTGGAAAATGAAGCCTGTAGATTCAATAAAGTGGATAGATGATAAGATGATAAACTATTTTCCGCTCGGTGTATTTAAGGATATAGGATAATTGGAGACTATGAGATTGGGAGACTGGGAGATTAGGAATGTAGGGACAAAGATTAAGGATTTATTTACGAGTGAAACATGAAATAATAATAAGTGGATTTGGAGGGCAGGGGATAATGCTTGCAGGTACATTGCTCTGTCATGCAGGGATGCGGGAAGATAAATTTGTAACTTTTTTCCCCTCATATGGTGCAGAGATGCGCGGCGGAACAGCTAATTGCCAGGTAATTATATCCGATAATCCTATTGGTTCACCTGTAGTAAATAACCCTGAAATTTTACTTTCATTTAATAAGCCATCTTACGATAAATTTTCTCTTAAAGTTAAAAAAGAAGGTATTATTTTAGTAAATGCTGATTTATTTAAACCACAAAAAAAAACCGCTGTTGAAATTTTAGAAATTCCTGCAAATAAACTTGCTGAAAAATGCGGATCTATCCTTGCTTTAAATGTGGTTATGCTTGGAGCGCTTATTTCAAAAAAAAGAATTATAGAACTTAAAAGCATTATTGCATCTATCCCGGAAATATTCCATGGGAAAAAGAAACACTTAAGAGAATTAAACAAAAATGCGGTTGAGGCAGGCTTTAGGTATAAATTATAAGTTACAAGTTATAAGTTATAAATTAAAACTTATCACTCATCACTTATTTTAAGTAAGCGGTAAATAACTGTTTTAATTTTTCGTGTTTATCTGTATCTATAGAATAAGAAACAGAAAAAGCAAAGCAGTCCAGAGTTATCAAAGCATTTATGGAAGCGTCTTTTATTCGAATATTTGTGAGTTTATTGCAAAAATTTTTATTAATTATTCGGATATCATTGTAAATTGTAGTAAGATTTTTAAATTTCCAGTCAGGTTTACCGCCTTCTTTAAAAATAAAATATTGTGCAAATAAATACGTGGACATCATACGGAAATTTGTTTCCTCTAATGTTGCAAATGGCAGATGAAACTGAACCATTGGCTTTAATCTTTCTAAAATAGGGCATCCACTTGTAGGCATATATATACCTATTAAAGAATTCAGTGCTTCCTGCAGTGAGGTATGTTTCATGTAAGTTCTTTGAGGAGTTTGTACCGTCATGTCAACTCTTTCATAGGATATTGAATCCTTAAAATGTTCTATTACATCAAGAAGGCTTGTTATAACAGGGCAGTATTTGAATTTTTTTTCATTTAACGGACAGCAAGAGCATTTAAAGTTTTTTAATTCTGTCCACTAGGGATATTCATCCTTTCTTTCAGAAATTAAATGCAGTGTTTCACTGTCAAGAGTAATATTAAATTCTTTTTCCACGCCATTATTGAATTTAAATTTATAAATGTATTTAATATTGCTCATGTTAATATTGCATAGCATTTTTTAATCATAATTGCAAATTACCCGGCTTTCCTGAAATCCTATAATGGAATTGGATATGTAAACAGCATCTGCATTTTTTAAATCTTTTAACTTAATAATTTTTTCTTTTATTTTGTATTTACTGATTACAGCCTGACGCATTATACCGTTTAGTAAACCACACTCAACAGGTGGTGTGTATAGAATTTCATCCTTTTCAATAAAAATATTTGTAATTGCACCTTCTGTTATCTCATCTCTTTCATTTAAAAATATTACATCAAAAAATCCTTTGTTCCTGACCCTTTTAAGTTCCTTGTCATATAATTTCCTGTTTGTAGTTTTATGAAAGTAAAATATATCATTGCTGTTTATTCTGTCGGGTGAAATTGTTATCCTGTAATTTTTTTTTACAGCATTTATTTTTTCATAATTTAATGCTGCTTTACCATCTTTATCCATAAGTATTCTAATTTTATATTTTTTGTTTTTTAACAAAGTTTTAATTTTTAGTAATTTGAGGAGTATTTCTTTCCTGTTAAATTTAAAGTTAAAATACCCGGCTGATTCTTTTAGCCTTTTTAAATGAAGATTTAAGTATTTGTAATTCCTGTCAAAAAGTATAGTTTCAATTAACTTAAATGGGGTTACAGGGTCATTTATTAGAAATTCAGCCTTTAAATTACATTCACGAAATTCATCTTCAGCTTCAGAATCATAAACAATACCGCCGCCCACACCCATCTCTCCCCTGTTTTTATGAATTAAAACTGTTCTTATGGCAACATTAAACTTTGCACCCCCCCGGGGTAAGAAAAACCCAATTGAACCTGTATAGATTTTTCTTTCTTCTTTTTCCAGATCTTTTATTATCTCCATACTCCTGATTTTCGGGGCACCTGTAACGGATCCTGATGGAAAAATACCTTTTACTAATTCATATAAAGATAAATTTTTCTTAGCTCTGCTTTTAATAGTGGAAGTCATCTGAAAGAGTGTATTGTATTGCTCGATTTCAAACATCTTTGTTACTTTTACAGAATTATACTCGGATATTTTACTTAAATCATTCCTGAGCAAATCTACTATCATTACATTTTCACTTCTATTTTTTTCATTAATAAGCTTTAATATGTTTTTCTTATCTTCAGTGATATTCCTGCCTCTTTTCAGGGTACCTTTCATTGGTTTTACTTTAAGATAGTTTCTGTTCTTGTAAAAAAAGAGTTCAGGAGATAAAGACAGAATATGGTAATCACCGCACTTAGCAAAAACATTATATGCCGCATTTTGTTTCTGCTTTAAATCTAAATATAAACCTAATGCAGAACCTTTAAAATCAAATTTATATTTCATTGTATAGTTTGCCTGATATATATCACCACAGGAAATATAGTCTTTTATTTTTTTTAGATTTGTAAGATATTGATGTTTTGAAATATTTAAACTTAAGTTATTTATTGTATAATTACAATAAGCATCATGGTGATGGCTGCAGGGCAGGGGTTTTTCATATGCGCAGAATAAAGCATAGGGGAAACAGGTCTTTTTCTTATATTTAAATACATCTTCAAGCAGATAGCCGAGTTCATAACTGAAGAATCCCGCTACATAATACTTTTGTATCAGTTCTTCCAATTGACAGAAGAATGACCGGATATTCTGAGGCTTAGTAAGTATTAAAACTTCTACAGGATTATAAAAATAAAATGACCTGTAATTTTCTTTATCGGTTTTATTTGTTTCAAACCAGAAATAATAGTCTTCCGATGATTTTATTTTTTTATTCTTCTATATCTTTTACTTCAAATCCGTTCATTACTCTCTTTTTTAAATTTCGGCCCTCTACTCTATAAACTATTTCACAGGCGCGATTTTCTTCATCAAAAGTCAGGCTTACAATTTCTCCGCCTTTTGCCACGCCCTGAACATCTTTTGTAACAATAACCATTACATTTGCGCCTTCTTCGGTATAACCGCTTGCTTCAAGGACATATCCTTTAAATTTTTCCATAATTCTTTTTTCTGCCATCATCTGTGCGCCTTCTTTTGCCTGGTTTCTCCATCTGGCTTCACCTACGACATCAGGAGCAGCTTCTCCCCATGCAATTACCTGGAAAGTATCATCATCAATCCAGCCTTCGGATTTAATTTCTTTTCCTTTAATTGCACCGCCCATCTTCTTTCCGCCGCAGCCAAAAAGCGATAATGTAAGAATGCAACAAATTCCCAATAAAATAGTTTTTTTCATTTTTACCTCCATCTTTACATTTGAGATTTAGTGATTGGCGATTTAGTGATTGACTTGAATTATCAATCTAAAATCTACAATTCAAACAATCGTCAATCTACAATCACCTGACTTCTGCTTCCACCGTATTGACCCCGTAACCGGTTACCTCAATGTTGAATTTACTTTCTATTGAATTTAATTCTTTTGCCAGTTGTTTAGCATCGCCTAAATACTTCAACTTGTAAGTGAATACTCCTTCTTTAAATCCTTTACTGTGTATTTCTTTCAATCCCCTTAAATATCTGTTAAGTATCAATCTGAAGTCACTTTCATTTCCCAGCAAAATACCCTTTATCTTCAAGGAGAGATTATTTCCGTTATTTAAAATATCTTCCCATGCTGCAAGTAGTTTTTCTATGAGTTTATCACAGGCGCTCTCTGTTGCTTTTTCTATTGCTCCGCTAATACCGCTTTCATCATCTATATGCGGAAAAGCAGCATGCGCAGAAGATTGTGACAATATTTCTCCGTTGGAGGTATTAACAGCTTTAAGAACTACATTTGATTGATAGGATTTCATATTGAGGCCCTTCATTATTTCTCCTGCCTTGGATGAACTAACTTTACCTTCAATAATAATCTCCACCTTATTTTTTAATGCAATTTCTACAGGATCTGATGTGCCGATATCTAAATCGCGAACAGTAAATTTCTTTTCTTTTAGTTTGCTGTTAATTACTTTACTGGAATAAATATTTTCTACCAGCACAGCAATATCAGGGCGCCCTAACCTCTTCTGTATTTCTTCAAGGGCAAGGGTGTCTTCTTTTAATTTATCTTTTCCAACTTCTGCGCGGATTTTGACCCATATAATTTTATCTGTAATTCCTGGAAAATCCTGGACTTCGGGTCCTGCAATTTTTGTCCATTCTCTTATGTAACCCTTAACATTTGCCATTACGGTTTGTTCTATGAACCTTCCTGCTTCAACAACTGTTTTTGCTGAATAGATTTTACCCAGCGCTGTTTCTATGGCTTTACGCTGAGCGTCAAGATATGCCCTGTCAGTTGCTTCAGATATACGGGCCGCCCTTATATCAGCAGTTCCTTCAGCAATGACAGTGATAAATTCTTCAGAACTTTGGGATGGAGGAACACTCACAGTAATTTTTTTTGCAGCGCATCCGGAAAATAAAACTGCAAAAAAAATAAATATAAAAAATTTAACATTCTTAAAATTCATATCTGTCTATATTATAAATAAAATTATAAAAAAATTCAAAAAAATTAATAGCGAAACCCGCTTTTACCTATAAACTCTCTGAGAATTGATATCTGTGGTACTTCTTTAGCTGATATTGCAAGAAAAAAATTAAGATAGTTTAGCAGTCTCCTTGCTTCAAAATATTCAGGTTCTTTTTTCTTGATGCTTTTAAGCAGTTTTGTTATAAAAGGTTTCAGGACCGCCTGTTCATATATTATAGAAGAATTAAAGAAAATATCAGCATTATCCTGAAATGGAAAGATATACCTGTCTTCTCCTTTTCGTACTCTTGGAAATCTTTTAATGGTATCAGTTGCATTATAACCTCTAAACAGGTAATCCCTTATTATTCTTCTCATAAGCCTGGAATCAGATGTAAAAATTCTTGTGTCATTATCTATACATAACTGCGTTAAAGCGCTAACAAAGATGTTATATTTATTCTTTTCATCTATTCCATTGGAAAGCGCTGGATTCAATCCGTGAATTCCTTCAATGAGTATAACAGAGTTATTGCCTAATTTTAATCTCCTGCCGTTGTTTTTTCTCTTTCCTGATTTAAAACTGAATTTTGGAAGTATAATTTCCCTGCCATCCATCAATGCAGAAATTTGTTTTGTAAAGTGTTTAATGTCCAGAGCCTCAACACATTCAAAATCATACTCTCCATCAGGTGTTTTAGGTGTTTTTTCTCTCGGGAAAAAATAGTTATCAAGGAATATTTCATGTGGTATAAGTCCGTTTGCCCTTAATTGAATGCTAAGCCGTTTCAGGAAAGTTGTTTTACCTGAAGCAGAAGGACCTGCAACAAAAATTAATTTTTTTTGCGGATAAAATGCTTTGATTTTATCCGCGACATATCCTATTTTTTTTTCATGGAAAGCTTCCTGAATTCTAATTAAGGTAGATATTGTCCCGTTCCGTATTGCGTGATTAAGATCTGTTACATGCTGGATACCAAGGATTTTGTTCCAATCTTTAGCTTCCATGTGAACTTTGTAAAGTTTTTCCTGCCTGTCAGAGTCAGTAGGTAACTTCAATATATTTCCACGTACAGGAAACTGGAGAATAAAGCCGTGTTTGTACCTTATTACTTTGAAGGTACTTAAAAATTTTGTGCTTGAAACACATTCTGCAAATACAAAATCAAAGTAGTTTCGCAGAAATATTAACTCTATCTTTTTCTTTTTCAAATAAGATATTGCTTTTATTTTGTCTTCTCTTTTTTTTCTTTTATAGAGCTTTATTGCTTCGGTTTTATCCATTTTGATTTTTTTGAATTTTTCATCAAGAGCTACTATGCGGTACATTTTATCAGTAATGTTCCTAACGAAGTTTGAGGGAAATTTTTTATCAGAAGGCAATCCAAAATAATACCCGTTCATCAGGGACTGACCGATTTGTATTTTTAATTCAGGATACAGTTCAGAAATAGCGCATTGTAATAAAATAGTCAGACTACGGCGGTATGTTTCAGCGCCATATTTTGTATTGAAACTTATTTCTCTGCGTGGCCCGACTTTTAATAAAATATTATTTTTTTGCATTTTTTGGATTTGTTTAGGATCTGGAGAAATGTATCATTGAAATCAGCCAATTATTTCATTGATCTTTTCTAAAAATATGTCTATGGATAAAGGTTTTGTGAAAAATGGAACATCTTGCATTTCAGGTGTCATTTCTTCTTTTAATGATTCCTTGTCTGCTCCTGATAAAAAGATGATTGGAATAGAACAGGTATTTACAGAATTTTTTAGTCTCTTATACACAGAAAAACCGCCACCGCCGGGCATCATAATATCAAGTAAAATCAGATCAGGATTATTCCGCTGTGCGCTCATTGTTGCCTGCATTGCATCCAGTGCAATTACTACTTCATAGCCTTTCTCCAAAAGAATATTTTTCAATGATGTTGCAATAGTTACACTGTCTTCAACAACTAAAATTTTTTTCATGATTATAAACTCAATATATTAATAACAAAAATGAGCTGCTATGTCAAATAATGTAGGTTCCCTGCAGTAGCAGTCCATAAAATTTGAAATGAGAAAGATTAAATAGTAAAATAACATCATAAAAACAGTCTACTAAATTTATAAACCTGATGATAAAAACTTTAAAACTAAAATTTGTTTTATATTTATATATCCTTATTACTGCAGTCTTAACAGCATCGCCGGCCGGTATATACAGCTCATCCACCGCATCAGGCTGGATTATTTTCAGGAAGCTGCAATTCTTACAGTTTCAGGGTATGGTAGCAGCCGCGCTGTTACACTGCGATATTCCTGGCTTTTTGTACAATCCCGCTGTTTTGCAGAATGTAAGTAATAAGGAAATGTCACTCATATCGGAGTATGGTCCTGTTGGCGACAAGCTTGGGGGTATTCTCTATTGCAGTTCGATTAAAAATATGAAGACTGCATGCGGTGTGGCATATTATGACGCAGGAACCGTTGAACTGAATTGGATAGAGAACGGTCAGCTTCAAACAAAAAATGTCTGTGCACAGAGGGATTTCTTCGGAATCGTCTCAAGTGCATTCGGCTTAAGCAGCAAGCTTATGGCCGGCGTATCTGTAAAAGGAGCAAGGAGCGAACTTGCCCAGATGGAGACAGCGTATGCATACGCGAGTGATATTGGAATGCTGTACCTGCTGCAAAAGAATCTTTCCTTTTCGGCTGTACTTCAAAACTTGGGGGTGTCAACGAAGTTTATTGACTCCGGCAGCCTGCTGCCCGTGACTGGGCATTTCGGGAGCTCAATCATTTTAAAACTAAAAAAGAAATACAATGTTATTTGTGCGGCAGGTGTTTCTTATTATTTCAATGAAAAGAAGACGTTGTTTGATACTGGATTTGAGTTCGGATATAACTCAATATTTCTAAATGTGGGATACAGATTTAATGCGGATGAGTTGAAATCGTATATCGGGTTAAGGTTGCTGACGAAGAATACGGTTTTTACATACGCATTTGTTCCAGGAACCTATTTTGATCCGGCACACCATTTTAACATTATTTACAGGTTTGAATCAAAGCCCTCGCCGAAGCGCCTGCAGAAGGCTGCATATAAAAGAAGAAGGACAAAAAAAATAAAAAAGCTTCCGTCAAAGTCCAGTAATGGCAGTATGGAAATGAAGCAAAAATATTTTAAGGAAGCCCACGACCTTTTTAAAAAGAAAAAATACAAAAAATCCATAAAGGTATTCGAAAAATTGCTGAAAATTGATCCTGATCACAAAGAGTCAAAAGAATATATAAGGCGTGCTAAAAAAGCACTTAAAGGTGGCAAGT
>JAIVZN010000061.1:0-11389 GCA_048634875.1 Deltaproteobacteria bacterium
ATATACGGGTTCTTCGGAATGATAATAGTGGCTCCGTTCCTGCAAGAATTACTGGGACTTCCAATAGGCTTATGCGCTTTTACTGCAAGTGTTATACTTGGGGTTATGGCTGTTCCTACAGTATGCAGTATATCCGAAGATGCTTTGAGTTATGTCCCTGACAGTTTCAGGGAAGCATCTTACGCGCTTGGCGCAAACAGGTGGCAGACTTTGACAAAAGTTGTCATACCTGCCGCAGGTTCAGGTATTTCCACTGCTGTAATTTTAGGCATGGGAAGGGTCGTAGGCGAGACAATGACAGTGCTTATGGTCGCAGGAGGCGCGGCTGTTATGCCAAAATCTTTTTTTGACCCCGTTCGTCCGATTACTTCAACTATTGCTGCGGAGATGGGGGAAGCGGTTGTAGGTAGCCTTCATTACCATGCATTATTCACGCTTGGACTTATACTGTTCTTTGCTACCCTTATAATAAATATAGCCGCTGAATTGGTAGGCAGGAGATACAGATTAAAATTAGGATTGAATCAATGAAGTCTAAAATAACGCAGAATATAGGTTTTTCATTATTGTTTTTATGTATACTTGTAACTCTTATCTCTCTTGGAAGCATAATCTATTTTATAGTTGCAAACGGTATAAAGATTATTTCCTGGGAATTTCTGACAAAAGTCCCTGTGCGCGCAATGACCGAAGGCGGAGTAGCGCCTGCAATTGTCGGAACGCTTTATCTTACTATAGGTGCGATAATTGTAGCCTTTCCGCTTGGGATTGCATGCACAATTTATTTATGTGAATACAGCCCCAAAGGAGATATTGTTAATATTATACGGATGAGTATAAATAACCTTGCCGGAGTCCCGTCAGTAGTGTTCGGGTTATTCGGGCTTACGGTGTTTGTTAGATTTTTAGGGTTTGGAGTCTCAATATTATCAGGAAGCCTTACGCTTGCTATACTGATTCTTCCTATCATAATATCTGCTTCTCAGGAAGCTCTGCTTGCTGTCCCGATGTCCATAAGAGAGGCTTCGTACGCTATGGGAGCCAGCCACTGGCAGACAATAAAAAAAGTTGTTCTACCTACTGCATTACCGGGGATACTTACAGGAGTGATACTTAGTGTAGGAAGAGCAGCCGGAGAGACTGCTCCTATACTTTATACTGCTGCTGTTTTTTATACAAGAGGCTTTCCACGTTCAATATCTTCTGAAGTAATGGCACTGCCATATCATATATATGCGCTTATGACTGAAGGGACTTTTCCGGTAAAGCAGACAGCTATTGCATACGGGTGCGCTTTGATTTTATTATTTATTGTTTTATCCGTATCAGGATTGGCAATATTTATTCGTTATAAGCAAAGGAGAATACAATATTGAGAAAAAAAGTAATTGCATTAGTTGCTCACGATAACAAAAAACTTGAAATGGCGGAATGGGTAAATAAAAATAGAAAAATGCTCTGTAAATTTAAGCTTGTAGCTACAGAGGGTACTGCGAATTCATTAAAGAATATAACCAGATTAGAAATAAGTAAATTGGGACATGGGCCGGATGGTGGTGATATAATTATAGCCAATGACGTACTCAAAGATAAAATTGATAACCTTATTTTTTTTGTAGATGTTAGGACGCCTCACGGGCATGAACATGATATACAGACTTTAATTAGAATGGCTGTTCTAAAAAATATACCATTTGCATTGAACATGAAAACTGCTGAGTATATAATAAAATCGGAACTACTAAAAAATAGTGCCATAAAGAATGCTGAAAATATAAACAAAGGATATAAGGATGGATAATAAAGCAAGGATTGAAGTAAAAAATGTCAATTTTTATTATGGAGATAATCATGTCTTAAAAAATATATCTATGGATATATACAAAAACCGAGTGACTTCTTTAATAGGTCCTTCCGGGTGCGGTAAGTCAACTTTTATAAGGCTGTTAAACAGAATGAATGACCTTGTGCCAAACAGTAAGCTGAAGGGCAGAATATTTTTGGATGGCAATGATATAAATGCTCAGGATACAGACGTTGTTCAGATAAGAAGACTGGTTGGGATGGTATTTCAAAAGCCCAATCCGTTTCCGAAAAGTATATATGAAAATCTTAGTTATGGTCTTAAGATAAACGGCATAAAAGATAAGCACTTCATTGAAGAAAGAATAGTGAAATCCTTAAAAGAGGCTGCATTATGGAAAGAGGTAAAAGACAGGCTTCATGACAGCGCCTTGAAGCTTTCCGGAGGACAGCAGCAGAGGCTGTGTATTGCAAGGTGTCTTACTGTAGAGCCCGAAGTCGTGCTTTTTGATGAACCATGCGCAAGCCTTGATCCATTATCAACTAAAAAGATAGAAGAACTTATTGAGAAATTAACAGAGAATTATACAATTGTAATAGTAACGCATAATATGCAGCAGGCTGCAAGAGTATCCAAATACACAGCTTTTTTATATTTAGGGGAGCTTGTAGAATTTGATACTACTGAAAAAATATTTACAACACCAAAGTGTAAAGAAACAGAAGATTACATAACAGGAAAATTTGGATAATAATTATACAAAAAAAGAAAGAATCTGGAGGTTAATATGTTAGAAGAAAGAATAAAAGTTTTAAAACACAAACTTATAAATTATGCCGGGTTAATAGAAGAAATGATCAAAAGAACAATGTTGGGCTTTACTGAGAAAGATGAGGATATATTGAAAGATGTAATGAATAACATGGAAGTTCAGGCAAATGACTATGAAATAGAAATTGATGAAATGGGTATTTCAATAATTGCGCAGTTCCAGCCCGCTGCAAAAGACCTCAGGATAATTCTCATGATACTTAGAATCAACAATGACCTTGAAAGAATAGGAGATTTAGCTGTAAACATGTGTGAAAGTATGAAATATTTGATAAAACATCCATTATCAAAGAAACTCATAGATACTCCCAAAATGACCGAAGCTACTATAAAAATGTTGCGTGAAAGCATAAATTCCTTTGTAAATGAAGATACGGCATTAGCAAATCGGGTTTGTAAAAGTGATAACTATGTTGATGATCTAAGGGATAAAATCTGGCGGGATGTAATAAATGATATGATAGAAAATCCTTCTTTTATTGAAAGAGGGCTTTATCTCATGACCATATCAAGAAATCTTGAAAGAATTGCAGATCTATCAACAAATATTGCAGAAGATATTGTATTTATGGTTGATGGGAATGTAATAAAACACCATAAAGAATCGCATAATTAATAGTAGTAATGTTACAGGTCGTATTTTTAGGTTATGTTATAGAGCCTACAGCTGACCAGGAAAAAATTGCCAGAGGAACGATTCAAGTTGCTTCGGCTTTTGAACGACAACGTTTAGATTTAATGGGATGGGGAGAAATGAATAAAAGTCTCGCAGCCTATCCCGATATTAAAAAGACGCATAAACTACTGGAAATCCATAAAACTGAGGGCTGGAATGATTAAAGTAATCCACCGATAATCCTCCGATTCAGATTCAAAATATCTCGACAGCTACATTAAAATTGCAACTATTAGCAACCAGTTATGAGGGTATCCGCAACTACATCAAAATATCAGATGATTTTCTGTGCTCGGATTTTAGCCATGGAATGTCTTCCGTTTTCTGCGTTTAAACAGCTTTTCCCTGAAAGAAAAAACCCCTATGGATATAATTGTTTTGTATTTTGAAATAAATTTAGCTAAAATATACCATAATCAGGAATTTACAAATGCTAAAAATAATCAAATATTTTCTTAATAACAAAATAGCTGTCAATGTCTTTGTGATAGGGTTGTTTTTATTGGGGTTGATTTCTATTAAAAAAATACCTAAGGAGGGAATGCCCGGTATAGAACTAAATCAGATACAGATTACGACCGTATATCCCGGAGCTGCGCCTGAAGATGTAGAACTGAATGTTACAGTGCCGCTTGAAGAAGCTGTTAGTGAAATATCCGGAATTGATTATATTGAATCAGTATCAGCAGATAATATGTCCTCCATATTTATTCAGCTGGATGAATCTTATTCAAAAAAAGAGATAGAAGAAACCGTTCAGGATATTAAAAGGGCAGTGGAAGCAGTCAAAGATTTTCCCCCTGAAGTGGAAAGTGAGCCTTTAGTAAAAGAACTTAAAACAAGCGATGTTCCGGTTATAGAAATAGCATTATCACATACAGAGCATGAAATTCTGAGAAACAAAGCAAGAAAACTCGAGTTAGCGCTTGAAAAAATCCCTCTGGTATCCGGAGTTGATAAAATCGGTTACTTTGACAAGGAAATTCACATTGAAGCTAATCCTGCCGCATTAAATGAAACCTATTTTTCATTGCCCGAGGTAGCCGAATCAATACGCAAGAGAAATATCAGGTCTACTGCCGGAACACTGGAATCATACAGGGGTCTCAAAAACATAATAATACTGAATAAATTCAAAGATCCTTTAGAAGTAAGGGATGTAATTTTGAGAAGTAATTTTGAACAGAAAAGAGTCAGGCTTCACCAGGTCGCTTCTGTAAAGCTTACCGAAGAAGATCACAAGATAAAGATAAGGAACAACGGCGAGAATGGTATCTCACTGGTTGTAAAGAAAAAATCTGACGCAGATATAGTCAAAACGATTGAAGAGATAAAAACTGTTACTGCTGATATATTAGGAAAAAACTTCTCTTATTCTTATGTTAATGACCAGTCAAAAACGACCAGAATGCGGCTCCAGTTGCTTTTTAACAATGCGTCCTCAGGTTTTGTAATCGTATTGATACTGCTGTTCCTTTTTCTTAATAAGAAAGCAGCTTTCTGGACAGCTTTCGGCATACCTTTCTGTTTTATAGCGGCATTTACGATTTTTCCAATACTTAACATAACATTCAGCGCAATTGCAATAGCGGGACTGATAGTTGTTCTTGGCATAGTTGTAGATGATGCTATAGTTGTATCAGATAAAATAATATTCTATCAAGAGCGAGGCCTTGAGCCCAAAGAAGCGGCTTATTCGGCAGTAAAGGATCTTATTATACCGATAACCCTGTCTACACTTACTACGATTATTGCTTATATTACTCTAATGTCTCTGGGTGGAAGGCCCGGAAAATTTGTGGTAGCTATACCCGTTATAGTAATAACAATATTAACTGTATCGCTAATTGAATCTTTCTTTTTTCTTCCTCACCATATTGCTTCAGGAAAAAATATGGGTAAAAAAGGCAAACCTAACTGGCTGGTGAAGTTGGAAAAAGCTTACCGCAGATCCCTTGTTATTGTTCTTAAAAATAAGATCCTGTTTCTCGGTTTATCAGTACTGCTTCTTGCAGTATCTTTATTTTCGGCAAAGTCTTTCCTTAAATTCAGGATGTTTCCACAATCTGCAATAGAAATATTTTATATTAAAGTGGAATGTCCCCAGAATTATAATCTGACCGATACTGAAAATATCGTCAAGAATATTGAAAAGATAATAAGTGAATTACCTGAAGACGAACTGGAATCTTTTACAGCAAGAATAGGACATCATTCAACTTCGAAAACAAAAAATTACGGAGACCATGAAAATTGGGCTATTGTAAACGTGTTTTTAACACCGGATATTTCAAGAAAAAGAACAGCGCCTGAAATAATAGCTGAAATCAAGAAAAAATATAAGCCCGAAAAAGGTACTCGTCTATTTTATGAAACCAAGAAAGTAGGACCTATACAGGACAAACCTATAACGGTACACCTAAGCAGTAATAATGATATTGCATTGAATAAGGCGGTAAAGCATATAGCCGACATTTTAAAAGACATGAAAAAGTATGGTGTTGCCGACATAGACAATTCAAGGAAACCCGGAAAAGAGGAACTTGTCGTTAACATGGATCAGAATAAGCTGGCTTCGCTGGGAATATCTACGGAAGATGTTGCTCAGGTATTAAGGATAGCCTATGAAGGCTATGTAGTAACAGATATACAAACACTTGAAGAAAAAATAGACTATCGTCTTTTACTTGATGAAGAAAGCCGCAAACATAAGCACATACTAAACAATATAGGTATAAAAAATAGAGCGGGCTACCTTGTAACGCTCGATAATTTTATCAGTTTTGACACAAGATCTTCGGATCTTGAGATTCTTCATCGTAACGGTATAAGAAGCGTTACTTTGTCTGCTTCACTGAGAAAATCAGAAATATCTGCTCTTGATGCCGCAAAAATAATCAAAGACCGTATAGATAGCGCTAAAGGGATACCTGAAGATGTAGTAATTGAAATAGCCGGAGAAGCTTTGAAAACTAAAATAATTTTAAAGGATATGAAAACAGCGGCTCTTATTGCTGTTATCTGTATATTCCTGATCCTTGCATTGTTTCTGAATTCATGGAAAAACGCCCTTATTATAATAACTGTTGTCCCATTTTGTGTAATAGGTATCATAGCAGCTCTTTTTATACACGGGCAGCCTATATCTATGTTCGTGATGCTTGCGGCAGTTGGGCTAACAGGAGTTGTTGTTAATGATTCCATAGTAATGACTGACACACTTTCTTCAAATCTTAATAATATCTTACAAGGATATTCACAGATTGAAAGAATAGCCGAACTTGCTTCGCAAAGATTAAGGCCGATATTGTTGACTACTCTCACGACCTTAGGAGGGCTTTTGCCCATGGCTTATGGATTGGGCGGGTATGAAAAAATGATTTCTCCAATGTCATTGGCTTTCAGTTGGGGTTTATTGTTTGCAACAATAATCACATTATATATTATCCCGTCAATTTTCCTGTTATCTTCTTTTCAAACCAAGAAATGACAGGGTAGGATATTAAACAAAAATCAGATAATACAATTTTCGATTATAAATCCCATTACCATTTAGAAATTGCTTTCTTTATCTCATTAATTTTCTTTTTTGTAGCTTTAATTCCTGCTGACATACACTTTTTCTTTTGTGAAAAATCCATCATTCCAACAGTGCCTACCTCCGGCTGTATAAGTATATCTGTCTCGTTTTGTTTATACTGGTCTATTTTATTCCCCATAATATTTATAGCCTGTAATGTTATATCTATAACATTTTCGGTTTTATAATTTACCACATTCTTCCCTATATCAACTGTGATAATAACATCTGCCCCATATCTTCTGGCTACTTCAGGCGCAATATTACCCAAGACACCTCCATCTACCAAAAGATGTTTCTGATATTTTAAAGGTTCAAATATTCCGGGAATGGAACTGCTTGCTCTTACTGCTTTGGCAATAGAGCCTTTATCAAGTATAACTTCTTTTCCTGTATTTAGATCTACAGCTATGGCCATATATGGTATCTTTAAATCTTCAATATTTTTTGCAGAAATATGTTCTAAGACGAATTTCTCTAATTTATCTCCTTTTACCGGTCCTCTTTTAGCACGGAGTATTGAAAAATCAAATATATCATTTTTTTCTAATTTAAATCCTTCCCATTCAAGTTCAAAACTATCCGCTTTATCGGCATAAATAGCTCCAACCAAACTACCCACGCTTATTCCAACAATTAAATCAACCGGTATTTTCTCTTGCTCAAGGGTTCTTATAACACCAATATGTGCAAATCCGCGAGCAGCACCTCCACCTAAAACAAGTGCTATTTTAGGTCTGTCCACTCCCGGGGCAAGTTCAAGGAAACCTTTCTTAACTCCACATCCTTGAATAGACAATATAAACATACTTAAGATGATTAAAATAGTGTATTTTTCGAATATTTTCATTTTTCTTATCCTTTTTTAAAAAACAGGCAAATGTCTGTCAGTTTTAATACTTATACTTTGCTGATTATATTTATTTACATTGATGTAATTATTTTATTGTTCACTGTAGACTTATTTTATATTTATTATTGGCTTATTTCAAATTAAGGATTGAATACATATTTATTATGAAAAAGGCACAGTGTAATCCTGAACGAAGTCGAATGGATGAAACCACATTAAGCTGTAATAAGGTCTCAAGGATTTGATAATATCTGGAAAGCTCCGGGCCCTTGGAAATGATAGGTTTAAAGAGAGAAAAATATATCACAAGATGTGATACCATCGAGACTAAAAAGGTTAACTGGTCGCAAATTGTGACCGGTTCAAAAATAAATGAGTAAAAATGGATGTTTTTTAGCGAAGCATAAAAAATCAAAAGAAAAAATGTTCTTGTCAGCGATTTTTATATTTTTGCGTCTTGCCTATAGCAATACGCAGCTATAACTCCCTAGTTATAGCTTAAAAACCAGTTAGAATAATTCCCAGTCACCGCCCGAACAAGACTTGACAAATACCATAAAATATGGTAGGACTACCATAAAACATGGTAATAAGGAGGAGATATGTTAGAACCAATTTTGGGAAATACTACAATAGAAAAAGTGTTTTTTTTTATATCTGTTTATAAAGAAGGATATGCAAAACAAATGGCAGATACTTTTAATATCTCGGTTAATGGTATCCAACAACAGTTAAATAGGTTAGAAGAAGGAGGAGTGCTTGTAAGTCAAAAAAAAGGAAATACAAGAATATTTACATTTAATCCAAGATATATATTTTTAGAAGAGATAAAAAATATTTTAAATAAAGCTATGAAATTACTCCCAGAGAAAGAAATAAAGAAATATTACAGAAAGAGAACACGTCCGAGAAAAACTGGTAAACCTTTATGAATAAAATTGACTGGAAAAACATAACTATAAAAGAATTTGCAGGAATAATATCTGCGGAATTACAAAAAAATAGTATTGATGCAGTCTTAGTTGGTGGCGCTTGTGTATCTATATATTCTGAAAATGAATATTTATCATATGATTTAGATTATTCTTCATATAACTTGATAAAGGAAATAAAACCTTGTTTAGAAGAAATTGGTTTCAAGCAAACAGCACCCAATAGATTTGAAAACAAGAAATGTGAGTTTTATGTAGAATTTGTAACATCGCCTGTTTCTTTAGGTAGTGGTGAACCAGTAACAAAATTTAATGAATTGGACACTGGAAAAGGGAAAGTAACTTTACTTACTCCAACAGACTGTGTTAAAGATAGGCTTGCAGCATATTATCATTGGAGTGATCCACAATCATTAGAGCAGGCATTATTAGTAGCAAGAAACCAAAAAATAAATTTAAAAGAAATAGAATTCTGGTCAAAGAAAGAAAATAAACTAGAGGAATATAAAATTTTTAAGGAAATGCTGAAATCTAAATAGACGTGAAAATAATAAACTTAAATAAATATAAAAAAAATTCTATAAAGGAAATAAAAACATTAAAAAATCCGTCTACATTAAAACTTTCGGCTGACCTTCTTTACAGATTTTACAGTATGTAAAATCTGCCTCGCCTGTCTGGAGGCTACAAGGCGCAAAGGAAAAAGAAGCCGCTATCCCACCCAAGACTTAACGCCGGAAAACTTGCAGGCGAATCCCGCCGCCCAAGCTGTTTTGATGCTCGGACTTCAGCCTGAAGGGCTTCTATTTCCTGCGCTTCGAACCAGCTTTTCCCTGTAAGAGAAGAATGCCCAACAGTCACAGTCAGGCGGCTTCAATCCTACGGCTTTCCACTGCGCCTTTTGTGTGCCTAAACCACTCTAAATACATTTTTATTAATACGCCATAAATGTACTTGACAAAATTTACCTAAATCTATACACTTATTGACAAGTGTGGAGGAATAGGAAATTATGAGCAAAAATAAAAAACTTTCTGATTATCTTGAGAATAAAGGCGGTATTGCAAGTTTTGCAGAAATAATTGATGCCGGTTTTAATAAAATAATTCTCAAAGAAGCTATTAATTCTGGTGAGATACAAAAACTGGATAGAGGTCTATATATCTCATCAAGTGGAATAACTCTGGCAAATCCTGATATTGTTACTGTTTCTATTAAAGTTCCTAAAGGTGTTATTTGTCTTCTCTCTGCGCTTGCTTATTATGAACTTACGGACGAAATTCCAAAATATGTTGATGTAGCTATTCCACGAAATACTCATGCTAACATAGTTAAATATCCACCAGTTAATTTTTATCATTTCTCACAAAAGACTTGGAATACCGGTATACAATACTTTGAGATAGAAGGGTATAAAATAAAGATTTATTGTATTGCAAAAACAATTGCTGACTGTTTTAAGTTTCGTAATAAAATTGGAATTGATATTGCAAGAGAGGCGATGAAGATCGCAGTGAAAAATAAACAAGTAGACCCTAAGGAGATAGTAAAATATTCCAAGATATGTCGTGTTAATAAGATTGTTAAACCTATACTTGAAACTATGCTATGAAAAAAGAAATCTCAAATATAAAAATATCTATTCGTGCAAGACTTCAAAATAAAGCAAAAGATAGGAACAGATCTTTTCAAGAAATACTTCAATATTATGGAATGGAAAGATTCCTTTATAGATTGAGTAAATCTAAATATGCAGATAAATTTATTCTAAAAGGTGCTTTGATGTTTACAGTGTGGGATGTGCATGAAAGAAGGCCAACGGTTGATATTGATTTTGCTGCAAATTATGACAGTAAGATTAACGCTATTGAAAAGGTAATTAGAGATGTATGTAAGATATCTGCGAAAGAAGATGGACTTGAATATGATTCAAAAACCGTTAAAGGTGAAAGAATAAAAGAAGATGCCGATTACGAAGGAGTAAGAATTAAATTTAAGGGATTTTTGGAACGTGCAAAAATCACCATGAAAATTGATGTTGCATTTGGAGATAAAATTTATCCTAACCCAAAAGTAATCAAGTATCCAGTGATTCTTGATATGCCTGTACCAAGCATTAAAGGATATCCAATAGAAAGTGTGGTAAGTGAGAAATTTGAAGCTATGATAAAACTTGGATCAATAAACAGCAGGATGAAAGACTTTTACGATATATGGCTTTTAATGCGATGTTTTGATTTTAGTGGTACAAAACTATCGAAAGCTCTAAAAAATACATTTGAATATAGAAAAACTTCTTTGCCAAATAAGCTACCTTTATTTGATGAGGAAATTTATGAAAAAGAATCTGATAGACAAATACTATGGAAGGCATTTATGAAGAAAAGCTATATAAAGAACGCCCCAAGTAATTTATTGGATATTGCGAAACAAATAGACATATTTCTTATTAAACCACTTGAAGCTATATCAAGTGCAAAGAATTTTAGTAAAAGCTGGAAAGCACCGGGGCAGTGGAAATGATAAAAGAAGCTCAATCCCGTATAAAAATAAACAATCTTCTTCAGGAAGCAGGTTGGCGTTTTTTTGATGATGAAACCGGTTCCGCAAATATCCAATTAGAACCCAATGTTAAGTTAAACGAAAAAGATATAGATGTATTCGGTAACAATTTTGAAAAGACATCGAATGGTTATGTAGATTTTCTTCTGCT
>JAIVZN010000062.1:0-11383 GCA_048634875.1 Deltaproteobacteria bacterium
CCGGAGCAACAAAATACATTTTTAGGGCTCAATTATTTTCATCTCCTTTGCTCACAAAAGGAGATGAAAATAATTGAGCCCTAAAAATGTATTTTGTTGCTCCGGAGACTTTTTGCCTTTGGCACATGAAACAATGCCTAAAACTAAAAAACTCGCTAACGCTCAAACAAGTTTTAGTTTTTTACGGCATAGTTTCTATAAAAAGTCACAAGTCGCGAAAAATGCATCATTTAGGTCTCAATTAAGGAGTTTTATTTACGAGTGAAATATTCAAGAAAGTTATCAGAATATTTTTTACCTACACTTAAAGAGGACCCTAAGGGAGCTGAAATACCTTCGCACAGGTTGATGGTAAGAGCAGGTATGATAAGAAAGTTAGCAGCAGGTATCTATGAATTTCTGCCATTTGGGTGGAGAGTTGTTAAAAAGGTAGAAAATATAATAAGAGAAGAAATGGACAGGATTGGCGCTCAGGAAATGGTAATGAGCGCCATGCAGCCAAAGAGCTTATGGGATATGAGTGGCAGGTGGGAAGTTTACGGGCCCGAGTTAGTCAGGTTAAAAGATAGAAATGACAGGGAGTTTTGCCTTGGCCCCACACATGAAGAGGTAATAACTCACATTGTTGCAGCTAATGTAAAATCCTATAAAGAACTGCCGCTTCTTTTATACCAGTTTCAGATGAAATTCAGGGATGAGATACGGCCCAGGTTCGGAGTTATGAGAGCCCGTGAATTTTACATGAAGGATGCATACAGCTTTGATACCTCAGAAAAAGATTGCAAAAAATCCTATTCTGACAATTACAATGCATATAAAAGAATTTTTAAAAGGTGCGGCCTGGACTTTGTTGCTGTAGAGGCAGAGACAGGAAATATCGGAGGACAGTTTTCTCATGAGTTTATGGTAGTTGCTGATACCGGCGAAGAGGAAATAATTGTGTGTAGTTGTGGTTACGGGGCAAATACTGAACTTGCCGGGTATTCAAGAGATATTGATGAAACAGATGAAAATATGCTCCCTGCTGAAGAGATATATACTCCGGAAGTTAAAACAGTTCAGGAAGTCAGTAGTTTTTTATCTGAAAGTCCGGAAAAATTCATTAAAACTTTAATTTATAAAACCGAAAAAGGTCCAATAGCTGCCCTTGTAAGGGGAGACAATGAACTTAACGAAAGTTTTTTAATAGAAGCTGCGGATGTTCGGGAACTTGAAAAAGCTTCAGATAAGGAAATTGCAGAAGTTACCGGTGGCGTTAAAGGTTTTTCAGGTCCGGTTAATATTAATATAAAAATATATGCGGATTTAGCAGTAACTAAAATGTTAAATGGTATCAGTGGCGCAAACAAAAAAGATTATCATCTGAAAAACATAAATTATGAGAGGGATTTTAAAGCTGCATGGACTGGAGATTTAAGAAAAATTAAAAGAGGCGATAGGTGTCCGAAATGCGGAAGTATTTTAGAATTCAGGAGGGGAATTGAAGTTGGACATACATTTTTGCTTGGCACTAAATATTCAGAAAAAATGGGAGCTTCTTTTACAGATGAAGATGGCAAAGAAAAGGATATTGTTATGGGTTGTTACGGGATAGGGGTAAGCAGGATTGTCGCAGCAGCAATAGAACAGAGCCATGATAAAGATGGAATTATCTGGCCGTTTTCTATTGCGCCTTTTGACATACATATAATACAGTTATCGGATGAGGCAACTGCAATTTGTGAAAAATTATACAATCAGTTAAGTGTAAATTATGAGGTTTTGTGGGATGACAGAGATGAAAGACCGGGAGCAAAATTTAAAGACGCGCAGTTGATTGGAATTCCGATTCAGGTTATAATAGGCAAAGGTTATACAAATGAAGGTAAGCTTGAAGTTCAGTTTCGTAAGACCAGAGAAAAAAAATATATTAAACCCGAAGGGTTGGAGGAGTTGATAAAAAATGAAAAGAATATTTAAAATTGCGTTATTGTTTTTATTGTTTGCCCCGAAAGTATACGGGGAAAACCAAGAGCCTGTTGTTGAAGGTGTTGATTTGAATGACGCTGAGAGTGTTGTTGAGGAGATATCTCCTGATACGGTAAATGCGCAGGAGACAAAAGAGACGAAAAATACCGTAGTAATATCTTCAGAAACGGTAAATGCACAGGAGACAATTTCAAGAAACGAAAAGCTCTATAGAAGGCTGGAACAAAAACTAAAGAGCGAAAATTGGAAAGAACGTAATGCTGCAGTTATCAGTATTCCGGATGAAGACGTTGAAGATAAGGTTGATTTAATACGTATCGTTCTTACTGGGGACAAAAAATATAATGTGCGTATTGCTGCCGTTAAAGCTCTTATAAAAATAGGAAGTTCCCAGGTAATCCCTCCGCTTACTGAAGCTTTAAAAGATGATAAAGAGTACATAAGATCTTGTGCGCTTGCGGGATTAATTGATATTGGAGAAGAAGCTGCTGATTCAATAGGAAGCGCATTAAAAGATTCAGATGAAAAGATAAGGAGAATAGCTGTTGATGCAATTAAAGTAATGAAAAGGAGTGTAGCGTTAAAATACCTTGATGCAGCTTTAATTGATTTATCAGATGATATAAGAGAAATTGCTATAAATGGAATTTATAATATTTACGGAAGTACTCCGGGCGGGTTTAATGGCCCATATATTGTAAGATTGTTAGGAAAATCAATTGATGATGAGAAAAGAGAATTAAGAATAAAATCTTTAGAATATATTTCTTCTATAGGCGGCCCTGAAGCGATAGAATTACTTTATAAAGGGATGGAGCATTCTGATTCTGCGACACGGATGAAAGTTGTTAAATCGCTTGGAAAAATAGGAGGCGATCAGGTTGTGCAGCCATTAGCTAAGGCACTTACAGATAATAATTTAAAGATTAGAATGGAGGGATTAAATACATTAAGTAAAATTAGAACACCGGGTTCATTAAAGGTGCTTGCATCAGCTATTACTGACAGGGATTATCAAATTAGAAAAGAAGTAGTAAAACTGCTTGCCGAAAGTGGTAATGACACAGTTGTTAAAGAGCTTGCCTTAGCATTATCTGATAAAAGCTGGGATATCAGATTATTTGCAGTGTATACACTCGGAGCTATTGGAAATCACGAGGCGGTGGATAAGTTATGCAAAGCAATCAGAGATAGAGATAAAGAGGTACAGAGTGCAGCTATTAAGATGTTGAAGTTATTAAAAGCAAAGCGAAGTTTAAATAAGTTAGGAAAATTTCTTTTAAGTGATAAAAATTTTAGAAAAGAAACTGCTGAGGCTCTTGGCGAAATTAATGACAGAAGGGCGCTGAAGTATTTATTGATGGTTCTTCCGGAAGAGAAAGATGAAGCTAAAAAAGCAATTGAAGATGCAATAATTAAAATCATAAAGGGTAGTCATGATAATTGACAGTTTAAAAAAAATAGTTAAAATAATTAACCCGGTAAGCAAAATTAAGTGATATAGTAAGTGACATAGGAGGTTTAAATGGTTATTAATGTAGCAATTAATGGTTTTGGAAGAATAGGAAGACAGGTTTTTAAGAGAATGATGGAAGTCGGGGGATTTGAAGTAAAAGCTATAAACGATCTTACTGATCCTGAGACTTTAGCGCATCTTTTAAAATATGATTCTGTTTATGGAAAGTATCCGAATAAGGTAGAAGTTGGAGAAGGGAGTCTCATTATTGGCGGCAATGAGATAAAGATTTTAAGTGAAAGGGACCCGTCACAGTTGCCATGGGGCGAAATGGGTGTTGATGTTGTATTAGAATCTACAGGTGTGTTCAGAAAGAGAGAACAGATTGAAAATCACATATCCGCCGGTGCTAAAAAGGTTCTTTTATCTGTGCCTGCGAAGGACGAGATAGATGCTACTGTAGTTTTAGGAGTAAATGATGATACTTTAAAACCTGAAGATAAAATTATTTCAAATGCGTCATGTACAACAAATTGCTTTGCTCCTGTAGCAAAGGTTTTAAATGACAGGTTTTCAGTTGTAAAGGGTCTGATGACTACAATCCATGCTTATACCAGTGACCAGAATCTTATTGATTTACCTCACAGTGATTTAAGAAGATCCCGTGCTGCAGCTTTAAGCATTATTCCTACAACAACGGGAGCGGCAAAAGCAGTAGGAAAAGTAATACCCGAACTTAATGGAAAATTAGATGGAATGGCAATGAGAGTGCCTGTACCGGTTGGTTCTATTGTTGATTTTGTTGCATTGTTAGAAAAAGAAGTAACTGTTGAAGATATCAATACAGCAATGAAAGAAGCAGCCGAAGGCGAGCTTAAAGGAGTTCTTGAATACACCGAGGATCCGATAGTATCTCAAGATATAGTAGGTAATCCTGCGTCTTCAATATTTGATGCCCGGTCCACAAGCGTAGTGGATGGAAATTTAATTAAAGTTATTTCATGGTATGATAATGAGTGGGGATATTCCTGCAGATGCGTGGATTTATTTAAGAAAATTATGTCATTATAAGATGAAACGGATATGCCGGCGAGCCGGCGCAAAATAAGAGATTAAGAGACTATGAGACTGGGTAAAGAATAGGGAGTGGGGAATTGGGAATTGAATAAAAAAATTCAAAATGTAAAATAAAGACTTATGACTTGTGCACTTGTGACTTATGTACTGATTGACTGGGAGGTTAGGAGTAGGGGCTTGATTTATCAAGCCCGATAAAGGATTTATTTACACATGAAAACTTTAGATGATATAGATGTTAAAGATAAGAGGGTTCTGGTGCGTTGTGATTTCAATGTGCCGATTGAAGATGGAATAATTCAAGATGATACCCGTATTATAGAAGCGCTTTCCACTATAAGGGAACTTCTGAGGCAGGGCGCAAGTGTAATATTGATGAGTCATTTAGGCAGGCCAAAAGGAGTAAGAGTAGAAGAATTATCATTGAAACCGGTTGCAATGAGACTTTCAGAGTTGCTTCCCAGGGATGTGAAATTTTCTATAGATGCAGTCGGGCCTGAAGTTCTCCAGATGTCAAAAAACCTTAAACCGGGAGATGTTCTTTTGCTTGAAAATTTAAGATTTTATCCCGGAGAAAAAGAAAATGTTCCTGAATTTGCACATTCTCTTGCTGAACTTGCAGATGTGTTTGTGCAGGATGCATTTGGTACAGTGCACCGCAGGCATGCTTCTATGGTTGGAGTACCTGAAATTCTTCCTTGCGCAGCAGGAAGGCTGCTTCAGAAAGAGATAGAATTTCTCTCAAAGGGTCTTGAGCCCGAGCATCCGTTTGTTGTCTGTCTTGGCGGAGCTAAACTTGAAACAAAGATTCCTATTATTGAAAATATGCTTGATAAAGCTGATATAATATTAATTGGCGGTGGGATGGCTTACACCCTGTTGAAGGCAAATGGAAAGTCAATAGGGAAATCACTGTTAGATGAAAATAATTTACCTATTGCTGAAAACATTTTAAAAAAAGCTGAAAGTATATCAGTAGATTTAGACCTTCCAACGGATCATACAGTAACAGATAATATAAATAATCCAAGTAAGGTTGAAAAAATAGATAGCTCTGATTTACCATTTGATTTAATTGGTGTAGATATTGGTATCGGGACACGGCAAAGATATATACAGAAAATACTTGGTGCTAAAACCATTGTAATAAACGGCCCAATGGGAGTATTTGAGAACAATGAATTTGCTGAGGGTACCCGCTGTATACTTAGAGCCATAGCTGATGCAACAAGAAAAGGCGCCTCATCTATTGCAGGCGGTGGCGATACTGTTTCTGCTATAAAGAATCTTGGTTTTAATAATGAGGATTTTACACACATATCAACAGGAGGCGGTGCAAGTTTAAAGTTTCTTGAAGGCAAGGAACTTCCCGGGATTGAAGTTTTAGGGCGGGCGTAATTCAGCGGTAGAATGTCTCGTTGCCAACGAGAATGTCGTGAGTTCAAGTCTCATCGCCCGCTCCATAAAGTTATGAGTTATGAGTTAATTTATAATTTGTCACTTATCATTTATAACTTATTTGGTGGATGTTGTGGTCCTTCTGTAAAAGATACCCAGTCCGCCGAGTATTAACAGTTCACCAAAGCAAAAAGCCCACCAGTTATATTTAAACGGGACAAAATTTTGAAATTCCACAATTGACAAGCCTGAAAGAATAATTTCTAGAAAATCATATATGAAAGTAATAAAGATTATGAAAATACCTGAAAGGATAAATGTCCATTCTATTATTTTTATTTTTACCCCGCTCTTGCATGCAAAGGCTGGGTTTACATCGGATTTACGCTGCAGGTAGGTAATCAGCAATGCCATAAATAACATTGTAATTGAACATATGAGGGGCGCAAGCACAGGCCCAATCCAGGTTACAGGTATCAGAAACAGAATATCCCATGTAAGAAGAGATGCAGGCCAGTTCAGAAACACTTTAAGGAATATGTAATAAAAGATATCCCAGATACCAAAAATATACAGAAAAGAAGCAAGCTGTTCGTAAAAGTTTCTGCCTGAGAGCCATGCCACTGTAAAAAGTATGGCAATTGTTGAAATTTCTCTTAACATTTCAATTGTAAGTATTTGCGGAGAAATTACATTCAAAGGGAAACTGAAACCAGCAGGGTAATATATCTTTCTAAGATATACTACGACCGCTGCTTCAAGCAATCCCAATGCAATTGCAAAAGACAACAAAATTAAAAATTTCTTTTTCATTTTTTAAAAAATTGAATTTTCTTTCTTAATTAAATATAATATGACAGTATTTTTGTCAACTGCAGGTTAATTAATATGTTACAATATATTTTATTTCAAAACACTATTTTAGATTATCTTATCTCTCTTTCCATTTTTTTTATTGGTATCATTATTATTAAAATATTTAAAGCCGTTTTCTTAAACCGTCTGCAGAAATGGGCAAAAAAAACTGCTACTAGTGTAGATGATTTTTTGATTGATTCCTTTAAAAAGAAATTACTGCCGTTGTTTTATTTCGGCGCTTTTTATTTGAGCATTCGGGGACTGACTATAAATCCTGCTGTATATAAAGGCATTAATGTTTTAGGCGCAATTCTTTTAACTGTCTTTGGTGTTCGCTTTCTACTTGCAGTAGTTATTTACAGTCTTGAAACTTACTGGGTAAAGAAAGAAAAGGATATAGCTAAGAAGCAGGCTCTTAAAGGGATGCTTGCAGTAATAAGATTAGTTGTCTGGAGTCTTGCCGTTATAATTCTTTTTGATAATCTTGGCATCAGGATTTCTGCGCTGGTTGCAGGGTTAGGTATTGGCGGTGTGGCAATTGCTCTGGCTGCTCAGGCAATCTTAGGAGATTTATTCAGTTACTTTACCATATTCTTTGACCGCCCGTTTGAGATTGGCGATTTTATCATTACAGGAGATTGTTTAGGTGTAGTTGAACATATTGGCATTAAAACCACGAGAATTCGCAGTTTAAGCGGAGAACAATTAGTATTTTCCAATACTGATCTCACTAATTCCCGTGTACGCAATTATAAGAGAATGGAAAAACGCCGGGTGGCTTTTACTCTTGGAGTTACCTATTCAACCAGCCTCAAGCAGTTAAAAGAAATACCTGTAATAATTGCAGGTATTATAAAAAGTATTAATGATGCAATTTTTGACAGGGCGCATTTCTTTTCTTATGGAGATTTCAGCCTTATTTTTGAGACAGTATATTATGTTATTGGCAGTGACTATAATAAATATATGGATATTCAGCAGGAAATAAATTTTAAAATAAAAGAAGCGTTTGAAAAACGCAAAATTGAATTTGCTTATCCAACCCAGACGATATATGTAAGTAAGAATTGAGACTAGGAGATTGGGGATGAAGAATAAAACAGATATAATCATTCAGCCGGCAGAACTTGTAAATATGAGTGTTCCTGAAGCTGTTCTTGAAGAGGTTAAATATAATTTTGTCCACAGTTATCCCATACAGGAATTTGGTTTAATCAGGGATGTATTTAAGGATTTTATGGATCTTTTTAATGGCCGGTACAAGGGATATAGAAGCTGTAATATGCCGTATCATGACATATTACATTCCACTGATACTTTGCTTGTCTTTTCCCGTATTGTAGATGGCTATAATATTGAAAAAAAGGTTCTTCCTGTAAAAAAAGTAAAGACAGGCATAATTGCTGCGCTTTTCCATGACAGCGGATATATACAAAGACAAAATGATACATCGGGAACAGGAGCAAAGTACACCCAGGTTCATGAGAAAAGAAGTATAGCTTTTATTAGAAATTATTTTAGAAAACTTAAATTAAATAGAGAAGATTTTCTTACAGCAAAAAATATAATTCTATGTACAGATTTAAAAGTTTCTGTATCTGATATTAAATTTAAAACTGAAGAGGAAAAAATTTTGGGGTATATGGTAGGTACATCTGATTTAGTTGCTCAGATGTCTGAAAGAATGTACCTTGAAAAGCTTATGCTTTTATATGAAGAGTTTAAGGAGGCAAAAATATCTGAATTTAATTCAGAGTATGATTTTCTTAAAAAAACAATTAGTTTTTACGAAGAGGTGGTAAAAAAGAGACTTGAAAAAGATTTTAAGGATGTATATAAATTTTTGCGTACGCATTTTAAAGAGAGATACCATATTGACAGCAGTTTATATATAAATGCAATAGAGACTCAGTTAAATTATCTTAAAAAAATTTTAGAAAGTTCACCTGAATCTTACAGGAAGAGATTAAAAAGGAAAAGATAAAGGAAAGAGGTAAGAGGAGACTAGGAGACCGGGAGATTAAGGAAGAGATTGGAAGAAAGGGAGAAAAAGAGATGAGTGATATAAAAAATATCAGTTTAGCTTTAAAAGGTAAGAAAAGAATTGAATGGGCAGATCATGATATGCCTGTATTAAGCGAGGTGAAAAAAGAGTTTCAGAAATCAAAAATACTTAAAGGACTCAAGGTATCCTGCTGTCTTCATGTTACTGCTGAAACAGCTAACCTTATGCGCACATTAAAAGCAGGAGGAGCTGATGTTTTACTATGCGCATCCAATCCACTTTCTACTCAGGATGATGTAGCCGCATCTTTAGTTAAAGATTACGGGATTAAAGTTTTTTCTATATGTGGTGAAAATACTTCAACATTTTATAAACATATACAGGCTGCAATAAACCATAATCCTGTTATTACAATGGATGACGGCGCTGATTTAGTTTCAACTTTACATTCAAAATACCCTAAAAAATGTTTGGATATATTCGGCAGTATGGAAGAGACAACAACCGGAGTTATCAGATTAAAAGCAATGCAAAGAGATGGCGCATTAAAAATTCCTATTATTGCTGTAAATGACGCTAAAACAAAAAATTTATTTGACAACCGGTATGGAACAGGACAGAGCACTGTTGACGGTATTATCAGGGCTACAGACATACTGTTAGCAGGGAAAAATGTTGTTGCTGCAGGTTACGGATGGTGCGGCCGTGGTTTTGCAATGCGCGCCCGCGGCATGGGCGCTAATGTTATTGTTACTGAAATTGATCCGGTAAAAGCTATAGAAGCGGTTATGGATGGATTCAGGGTTATGCCAATGCGCGAAGCTGCTAAAATAGGTGATTTGTTTTGTACATTGACAGGTGATATAAATGTTATCAATCCGGAACATTTTAAATTAATGAAGGACAGGGCAATTGTCTGTAATTCGGGTCATTTTAATGTAGAGATTGATGTAAACGGTCTGAAGAAATTGTCAAAAAAAGTAAATAAGGAAGTCAGAAATTTTGTAGATGAATATATTTTATCTAATGGAAAAAAGATTTACTTAATTGCAGATGGAAGATTAGTTAATTTAGCGGCAGCAGAAGGTCATCCTGCGTCAGTAATGGATATGAGTTTTTCAACTCAGGCGCTGGCTGCTGAATTTATTGTTAAAAATAAAAACAAATTAAAACCTGTTGTTCATAATATTCATGAAAAGATTGAAAATAAAGTTGCAAATTTAAAATTAAAGAGTATGAAAGTAAATATTGATAAATTAACTTCCGAGCAAAGAAAATATCTTAAATCCTGGAATATGGGAACCTGAAAAAGAAGTGGAAAGTTGAAAGTGTAGTGGCAGAGCTTGCTCTGCTTTTTAAGGATAAAAAAAGGAGCTGCAAATGAAAAAACTAAATGTTTTAGCGCTGGTTATTGTTTTTGGGGTTTTAATCAGCGGGTGTGAAAATGCAAATATTTTTTCATGGACACATTCCGGCGGTAAAGATAAGTCAGTAGATGCGCTTTTAGTTGATGCTGAGAAAGCTTTATATGACGAAAATTATGAAGAGGCTATTGAATACTACAATGAGATATTAGATAAGGATCCTGATAATTCTGATGCTTTATACGGACTGGCAGCAGCAGAACTTAAAAATGCAGGTCTTGACCTAGCTAATCTTATACCGAAATTACTTGATGATGAATCTGTTGAGACAGACTTAATAGACTTAAATTATGCAAGTATTGCGAGCGGTACTGAAGAAGCTAAAAATGCTCTTAAACAGATAGCTGACGGTCAGGCTGACGGCGCAATACCTGCTGATGATTTTGATGTAAATCTAAACCTTGGAATTGCCCTGACACTTCATGCTGCATCAAGTCTTTTAGCATGGGCTGATGCAAATGATGATGTTACTGTTGAAATAAAAGAAGACTATAGTATAGTTATTGTCTGCCCTGAAAGTAAAGAAGATTTATTAGAGACTAAATTAGAAAAAGCAAAGGTTGAAGTTGAGGAAGCAATAAACTATCTTGAAGTAGCAGGAGTTATTTCTGATACTAATATTGATGACATTAAGAAAGGGTTTGAATCTTTTATAAATAAAATAAATGCTGAGACGGATAAACTTTAATGGAGTATAAAATGAAAAAGTTATTAATCATACTAATTGTTTTTACATGGATACCTGTTGTTAATTTAATAAGCGCAGATAATCCTCAGGTAAATATTGAAGGAGTAGAAAATTTAGGTATGGGAGGCCCAGGAACAGCAATTTGGACAAAATATGCTGTTATGTATAATCCTGCTTTAATTGGCTTAAGAACAGGTTTTCATATAAATGTATTTGATTTTCCTGTTTCTATTTCAAATGATATTCTTAAATTTTATAAGTTCTATAAAGATAATCAGGAAGATCTTGAAGATTTTAATGACCTTTCCATCACCCGCCAGACAGAACTCTTAAAAGAAATTACTGAAAAGATTACAAAATTAAAAGTTCGTATTAAATTAGGAGTTTTAAATCCAAATATTACTGTAGGCCCTTTCCCTTTCCCGTTTTTAGGACAGAAAGATAACCTGCGGTGGGGTATAGGCCTTTATAATCAGCTTGATGCGGGTGTGAAGATGAATCCCGGCATA
>JAIVZN010000063.1:0-11206 GCA_048634875.1 Deltaproteobacteria bacterium
TATATAGCTCCCCTTGACCCCGCCTTAAAGGACGGGGCTTGCGGGGAGCAAGCCGGTCAACAGGAAATTCTTGTTCCACCTTTTTTCTTGCCGCCAATCCCATAGTCCTTGCAAGTTCTTTGTCATTTAAAACTCGTATGACGGCCTTTGCCAGGGCAGTCGAATCTTTTGGGAGCACTAAAATCCCGTTAACTCCATCTGTTATCTGCTCAGAAGACTCGGGGTGTATTTTTAATATTGCGGATTCTGAAAATCTGTTAATATTATTGTATTTGTCAGATTTCTTAAATTTTGTAAGTCTTGCGGTTGATTAATAGTCCATAAAATAGTTGTCAAATTTAATTTTTTAGACAAACAATATTCTAAATAAGAAAATTGACTGTAATAATGTAAACTGATTAAGTCCTTGCCAGTTATATAATTATATAGAACTCCTTGATCTTCACATCCAACTTTTAATTTCGGATTCAGCTTTTTTATCATTGACAGAACACCACAGGGACGACCAATTACATAAATTTCTTTAGAAAAATCACTGTTATTAATTACATTGATGAAAGAATGAGCTTTCTTACTAAAATAATTATTCTCTGTCTTAACATCTAAAATAATCCCTTCGAACAACCCCGCATAGTCAGAAAAAAAAAGTTTTAAATTTATAAAATAAAAATAAGATAATAAAATGGATTTCCATAATCAGTAATAAATTTTGAGACCATTAAGAAAGGCTGATTTTCTTTTGCAAAGGCTCTGAGGTGAGATGTTAAATTAATATCACCATAAATAAATATCAAAGCAGAGCTGATTGTTACTATTAATAAGAGAAGGAGTATCCCTGCAAAATTTTTGTCTAAAATAGATGTGAAAAATGACAGGAGGTGTTTCAGGTTAATTTTTGATTCTCCCTGCTTTCTCATTTCAAATTCATAGCCGGTTTCTTTAATATTAATGTCAGATGGAATTGATTTAAGAAGGTCAAAGAGAATCTTGAATCCTTCAAGCTTGAAGTTTTTAATATTAAAAAAATAAGACTTGAGTACCTTGATATTTCCTGCAAATGCGCCGCTTAAAGGGTCTTTTACTTGTGAATGTTTAGGGAGAACAGATTTTGCTAACATGGTACCTGCTCGTGTTAAAAGCTTTCTATAGAAAGGAAAACCTTTCAGTTTTGTACGGTATGCCGATACAAGGTCAGCCTGATGTAGTTTTGAATGCAATTTCTCTATAATTTGAGGCGGATGTTGAAAGTCAGCGTCTATTACGGCAAATTTTGTTGTTGGTATTATATACAAGGCGTCAAGAACGCTGACAGTCAAGCCGGAAGAGTCTCTCAACTTTGATTTATCCTTATAAAAGTTTTCGGTATTAAAATTAATATTATTTGTATAAATCCTGTTATTGTTCCTTGAAATAAAATAAAGCGGATTTTTAAAATCAGATTTAATAATTGTGGTTATGAATTCAAGTGTGCCGTCCGTAGAACCGTCGTCAGTTATAAAGATGTGTGCTTCAGGATACATATCCATAAGAACGTACAGAAGCCTTTGAAGATTTTCTTTTTCGTTTATAGTTGGTATGATAATTGATAAATCATTGAAATTTTTCATAAAGGTATAATAGCAAAATTACAGAAAATTTCAACAGCATTTGACATTATTAAATCTATTTGATATAAGACATTATTAAAAGTTATAACTTATAGGTTATGAGTGATAAGTGATAATTTAACTTATAATTTATAACTCGTAACTTATAATTTTATTAAAAATGAGGAGGTGATTAATAGTAAAGACAATCAGACCCAGAATAAATGAACAGATAAGATCTAGCGAGGTAAGGCTCATAGATGCGTCGGGTGGAAACATAGGCGTAATTTCATTCAGTGTTGCTCTGGAAAAAGCTAAAGAGAAAAAACTTGATTTAGTTGAAGTTGCACCTCTTGCAAAACCGCCGGTTTGTAAGATAATGGATTATAGCAGATATTTCTATGAGCAAAAAAAGAAACTAAAGGAAAATAAGAAAAAGTCTAAAGTCATTCAATTAAAGCAGATAAGATTATCTCCTAATATTGGGAAACACGATTTAAAAATAAAATTTAATAAGATAAAAAATTTCCTTGACGGCGGGCATAAAGTAAAAATTAATATGAGGTTCAGGGGCAGAGAGAGGCAGCATCTTGAAGTTGGTTCGGCAATTTTAGATGCAATAATAAAAGAACTTGAGGATATAGCGGTATGCCAGAGTAAACCAAAATATGAAGGGAGCTTTATGTCTATGTTAATGGTGCCAAATTCAGTGAAGACAGTAGCGATTAAAGAGTAGAATAAATGAATAAAAGTAAAACACATTCAGGTATAAAAAAGAGATTTAAGATTACTGCAAAGGGTAAAATAAAACGGAGTCATGCAGGCGCTTCTCATCTTTTAAGTAAAAAAAGTCCCAAGAGACTGAGAAAGCTGCGCTCTTCAGTAATTATGAAAAGAGAAGATGAGAAGCGGATAAAAAAAGCAATGTGTAATTAAATTATGAGAGTAAAAAGAGGCCAGGTTAAAAGAAAAAAACATAAGAAATATCTTAAAGCTGCTAAAGGTTATGCATATGCCAAGAGTCACCGGTATAGGAGTGCAAAAAATCAGCTTGAGAAAAGCTTGCAATATGCTACAAGGGATCGTAAAAGAAAGAAAAGGCAGATGAGAAAACTATGGATTACCAGGGTTAATCTTGCAGCAAGAGCATGTGGAATAAATTATTCTAAGTTTATTTGCGGCTTGAAGAAGTCAAATATATTAGTAAACCGGAAAATATTGCAGGAAATTGCATTAACTGATCCAGAAGTTTTAAAACATTTAGTATCTCTTTCACAAAAAGCGTAAAAGAGATTGCAAGATTAGGAGATTGGATTTAGGTTTTTAGTAATTTTACATTTTGGTTTGTCATTTTGCATTTTGCATTTTGATTTTTGATTTTTATAAGATGCCTTCCACGAGCAAAAATTTTAATCCTTCAAAAACACTGATACAGTTATTTGTATTTGTAATAATTATTGGAACTATTCTTTTAAAACTTCCAGGCGCTACAGTTAAGCCGATAAGTATTGTTGATGCGCTTTTTACTGCAACATCTGCGGTATGCGTTACAGGTCTTACAGTAAAAGAAACAGGGACATTCTTTACCACTTTCGGCCAGATAATTATACTTATATTAATTCAGATTGGAGCACTGGGCTACATGTCATTAGCCAGTTTACTTGTAATACTTCTAAGGCGCGGAATGAGTATCAAAGGCAGGCTGCTCATGCAGCAGCAGATGTCCGGGACAAAAAGCATTAAACTTTCTAAGTTTATATTCAGGGTTGCCATTCTTATTTTTTCCATGGAATTTTTGGGAGCAGTGATACTGGGCTTGCGCATGAAGAATATATATTATGGAATATTCCATTCAATATCTGCATTTTGTAATGCGGGTTTTGATATTTTTGGCGGTGCTTCACTTACCTCTGTAAAAGATGATTTTTTAATTACTACAGTAGTAATATTGCTTATAATTTCTGGCGGAATCGGGTATTTTGTTATTAATGATATTTTTGAATATATAAAGTCACTGAAAGCTAAAAACAGACACCGTATATCAGTTCATACAAGAATTGTTTTAACAACGACATTGATATTGTTAGTTGTCTCAACAGTTGTTTTTTTTATATCTGAATTTAATAATCCTGCTACTTTAAAAGCTCTGCCTTATGCTCAGAAATGGATGATGGCGTTCTTTCAGGCAGTTACGCCAAGGACAGCCGGTTTCAGTATGGTAGAAGTGTCGGGGTTGATAAATTTTTCAATTATGTTTACAATAATACTCATGTTTATCGGGGCTTCACCCGGAGGTACCGGCGGTGGAATTAAAACAACAACATTTGCTCTTTTATTTGCAAATGTAAAGTCTGTCATACAGGATGAACAGGATGTTTATATGTTTAAGAAAAGAATAGCAGATGCGACAATAAGAAACACAGTTGCATTATTTTTACTTGCAATATCTTTTATAATTTTAGTAACATTGCTTATAACAGCATTTGAAGATTTTGGTATCGGGAAAATTTTATTTGAAGTGACTTCTGCTTTTGGCACTGTCGGTCTTTCAACAGGTATTACTTCACAGTTAAGTATAATGAGTAAATTATTGATAACAGTAACTATGCTACTCGGAAGGGTAGGTCCTCTTACAGTTGGTTATGCATTGCTGAAAAGAGTAAAAAAGGTTTCGTACCGTTATCCTGAACAAAAAGTAGCAGTTGGATGAAACAGGCATGAAACGGACATGCCGGCGAGCCGGTACAAAAGCGGATGAAAATAAGTGAGACCTAAAAATACATTTTTTTGCTCCGGAGACTAAAAAGTCACAAGTCGCAAAAAATACATCATTTAGGTCTTAATAATAAAGGATTTATTTACGGATGAAAAGAATGGAGATTGGGAGATTAGGAGATTAGGGAATGAAGAGTTTTGCAGTAATAGGATTGGGAAGGTTTGGCTCGGCAATAGCAAAATATATTGAAGAAGAGGGTGGAGAAGTTATTGCCATGGAGATTGATCCTGAAAAAGTAAGAAACAATGAAAATGAATTTACAACTGTTGTAGAAGCAGATGCGACAAACATAGAAACCTTGAGGGATATCGGTGTATCTGATGTAGATGCAGCAGTCGTTTCCATTGGAGCAAATATGGAAGCAAATATTTTAATAACTCTCCTTTTAAAGGAACTTAAAGTGCCGCTTATAATAGTAAAGGCTCAAAGTTCTCTTCATGGTAAGGTTCTTAAAAGAATAGGAGCAAACCATATAGTATATCCTGAAAAAGATGCTGCTCATAATATAGCAAGACGGCTGATGAGGCCTGGTTATAAAGAACTTGAGTTAGCGCCTGGTCTCTGTATAATTGAAATAACTGCGCCAAAATCATTTATAAATAAAGATTTAAGGAAATTAGAAATCAGAAATAATTATGATGCAAATATTATTGCAATAAAAAAGAAAGTTCCTTTTATTACTGAGGATAAACAAACTGACTACCGGGAAAAGATTATTGCGCCGCCAAAAGCTGATACTGTTATTGATGAGAGCGATATACTTATCCTTGTTTGTCCTAGTAAAAAAGTAGAAAAATTCAAAAATATGCCGTGAATAAAGACAGAGAAATTATTGAAGCCTATATTGAAAAAGGAAAATTTTATTTTGTAAATGAAAAGTATGAGCTCGCAATAAAAGAATTTAAAGAAGCACTTAAAATAGATAAAGAAAATACTGAAATTATATATAGTTTAGGTGTTGCATATGAAAGTTCAAATAAATTAGCAGATGCACGCAATGCCTATCTTAAAACTCTTGAAATAGATCCTGCTCATAAGCTTGCCAAAGAACATTTAGATAAAATGATTGAAAAATGATCTCTATTGATGAATATCAGGAAGTATTTAATAAAGCTTCCGGGGAATTAAAGAATTGCCTGGATAGCAAAACCCTTCAGGAACTGAAAATTAAATATCTCGGCCGTAAAGGCATAGTGGCCTCTTTATTTAAAGATTTAGCTGCTGTTTCAAAAGATGAACGTCCTTTGTGGGGAAAGAGGTTAAATGAACTGAAAGCAGCTATAGAATCGTTCATCAGAGAAAAAGAGCGGGAAACAGGAAAGAAATCTGTAAAAGAAGGATTTTTTGACCCAACACTTCCAGTAGATAACATAAGGCTTCCCATGCCGCATCCAATTAATCAGGTGTTAACGGAAATTGTAAATATATTTACCTGTATGGGTTTTGGTGTAGCGTATGGGCCTGAAATAGAAAATAATTACTATAATTTTACAGCCTTAAATTTTCCGGAGGATCATCCTGCTTGTGATATGCATGATACTCTGTACCTGAAAAAAGAAGATATGTTACTAAGAACACATACATCGCCTGTGCAGATAAGAATAATGCAGAAAAATCCTCCGCCTTATAAATTTATAGCTCCAGGCAAATGTTACCGCAGGGATACTATAGATGCATCGCATTCACCTGTATTTTACCAGGTTGAAGGTTTAATGGTTGATGAGAATATCAGTTTTTCAGATCTTAAAGGAATTTTAGATGAGTTTGCTCGGCGTATTTTCCCCGGTAAGGTGAAGACAAGGTTCCGTCCTTCTTATTTCCCGTTTACTGAGCCGTCGGCAGAAGTGGATATAATGTGCGGCCTGTGTATGGGAAAAGGTTGTTCTTCCTGTTCGGGCAAAGGATGGCTTGAGATCCTTGGGGCAGGAATGGTTGACTTGGAAGTATTCAGGCATTGCAATGTTGATGTAACTAAGTGGCAGGGTTTTGCTTTCGGGATGGGAGTTGAGAGAATTGCTATGCTGAAATACGGTATAACTGATATGAGGCTTTTTTATCAGAATGATTTGAGATTTTTACAGCAGTTTTAGAAAATGTAAAATGAAAAATGACAAAGCAAAATTTAAAAAGAAAAAAATAGGTTCTTTCGTATTTAATGTGCATTGTCAGAGTCCAGAAAATGAATTTGTTTGTTCCATAGTACTTTTGCCCTACGGCCGCAAATGACAAAAATTGTAGTGGCCGAGCTTGCTCGGCTGAAAAGCAAAGCAAGCTTTGCCACTACGTCACTCAAAATACATTTTCCGGACCCATTTGAACACAACTTTCAGACGATAACTGCACTATATTTACGAAAGAACCAAAAAATGAAAAAATTTTGCATTTTGGATTGTAATTTTACATTTTGCATTTTTAATTTTTAATTATTATGAAAGTACCAATAGAGTGGTTAAAAGATTATATAGATTTCAGTGAAACTCCTTTAGAGCTTCAGGAAATCCTTACTATGCGCGGCCTTGAAGTAGAAGATGCCGATGAGGATGTTCTTAATATTGAATTAACCCCGAATAGGGGTGATTGCGCTTCAATAATTGGAATAGCAAGGGAGCTGTCTGCATATTCAGGAAAACCATATAAAATTCCAGAATCGGATTATCCTGAGATACATGGCGACATCAGGGGAAGTTACAAATTAAGGGTAGAGATACCTGATAAATGTCCGATATATTATTTGAAATTTATTAAAAATGTTAAAATTGGCGAATCTCCTGATTGGATTAAAAAAAGATTAAAGAAAAGCGGAATCAGGCCTTTAAATAATGTTATTGATATTACAAATTATGTAATGATTGAAATGGGCCAGCCTTTACATGCTTTTGATGCAGATAAAATAAACGGTGATACTATTTTTGTAAGAAAAGGAAAACCAGGAGAAGAAATATTAACTTTAGATGGAGAGACACAAAAACTTACGCCTGATGAGATTGTAATAGCAGATGCAGATGCTCCAATAGCAATAGGTGGAGTAATGGGTGGCGAAAACTCTTCTATTACATCTGATACCAGGCATATTCTCCTTGAAAGTGCGTTTTTTGTTGGTGATAGTATAGTTAGAACAGCAAGGCGCCTTGAGATAAGTACTGAGAGTTCATACAGGTTTGCAAGGCATATTGATGGGCGAGGGGTGAAGAAAGCTTTAGACCGCGCCGCTTATTTAATAAAAAAAATATGCAGCGGAGAACCCGTTCCAGGGGAACTTTGCGAAAAAAATATAGATTTAAAACTTAAGAAAATAACATTAGATGTTGACAGTATAAATAAAGTATTAGGAACATCAGTTAATGCGGAACAAGTCAGAAATTATCTTGAATCCCTATCATTTAAAGTTGATGTAAATAAGGATATCCTGTCGGCTGAAGTACCTTCATATAGAAACGATATTTCAAGGCCAATTGATATAATTGAAGAAATAGCAAGAATCCATGGATATGAAAATATCAGGCCGACATTACCTGAATCAAAGATAGTAACAGAACTGTTAAAAAATCCTGATAATTTTATTACAGCAGAAGAAATCTTGAGGTCTGCCGGCTACTGGGAAACAATAACACATTCATTAGTGAGCGGTGAATTATATAATAAAATATGCAGTTCTGAAAATAATGCAGTAGAAATAGATAATCCAATTAATGTAAATATGGATATTCTCAGGCCAAATCTTATCTTTGGATTGCTTGATGTCTGTAAGTATAATATTAACCAGAAGCAATTACCGATTAAGTTTTTTGAAAGAGGGACGGTATTTTTTAAAACCAATGGTAATTATAATGAAACTTCTCACATAGCTTTTATTTCAGCAGGGAATAATTTTTTTGAATCAAAAAAACTTATAACTTCAATCTTAAATAGCTTAAATCAGGATTTCAGCTTTGAATATTACAAAGATTCATATTATTTTGACTTAAATAGAAGTTCAAAGATTAAAATTAATGGGAAATTTGCCGGTGAATTTGGGTGGATTTCCGGAAAACTGCTTAAATTTTATAAACTTGCTGACTTAAAATTTGTCGGGGGATATATTTTAATTGATACTATAGATAAAGAGAGAATGTTAAATAAGAAATTTATGAAATGGAGCCAGTATCCATCGGTTTTCAGAGACCTTTCACTTTTAGTTCCAGCTAATTTGACACATTCTGAGATTTATGATAATATAAAGTTAGAGAGTGGAGGTATTTTAAAGGATATTCGGCTCTATGATGTATATCAGGATGAGAAATTAGGTTTGGATAAAAAAAGCATGACTTATACGCTTGAATTTAACTCTAAATCGAGAACTTTGACTGCGCTGGAAGTAGATGAGAGAGTGAAAAATATTTTAAAGGCACTTGAATCTGAGTTTGGCATTACTTTAAGACCTGAGTAAAAAAGAAAAATTGTTTAGCTGCGCATAGAATGAAATGGAAAAATTTGATAAATTAAGAGATAATATCGGGCAGCTTATTTTAAAACATAAAGAATTAAAACAGGAAAACACTCAGATAAAAGAAAAAATTAAAAGAATTGAGAAAAATTTAAATTATTTTGAAGGCAGGGATAAAGAGTTTCCTGAAGTTGTTTTGAGAAATAAGAAATTGATTAACGAAAGAGAAAAAATTGCTGTCAAGATTGACGGTATATTAAAAAAATTGGAAGAAGTAAAGGTGTAATGCCTGAAAAAGAGATAACACAAATACGCATATGCAGAAGAGATTATAAGATTGCCAGCGATGAGTGGCAACCCTTATATATACATAGACTGGGAGAAATACTTGATAGAGAGATACAGTTAATTGAAGAAGAGACAGGACTTGTGGATAATTATAAACTATTAATACTTGCGAGTCTCCGAATTATAGATAGACTGTTGAAAGTTGAAGAAAAAAAGACCGGGAGTAATCAATTCATTGAAGATGAAATTGATAGATTAAACTCTCGGATTGAAAATATTTTATAAGCTATACCCCTGCGGTGTGCGTGTGTGTTATCTAATTTGAGCCTACACTTGTAAAAAACGGGAATCCGCGTCCCCGAGTAACTTCGGTTGCCGGGGCAGGACAACCATAAATGAAACAGAAGCTCAAATTTAGAGCCTTATTTACGGCATTGCGGGGGTTTTTTATATAAACCCAAATTTTGTTATTGCAAAATTTGTCCTACGGACAGCCCGTCATAACGGGCTGGGTTAAGGAAAATCGTGAAATGAAAGAATTATTTGAACAAAAAAGGGGAGATACTGCCAGGCCCCTTGCGTTTAGAATGAGGCCGGAATCTCTGAACAGCTTTGTGGGTCAGGAACATCTTGTTGGAGAGGGGAAGCCATTGAGGCAGATGTTAGATACCCGAAATTTCTTTTCATCTATATTTTATGGACCTCCCGGGGTAGGTAAAACTGCTTTAGCAAATATAATTGCCTCAATTCTTACAGCAAGGGTTGAAAAAATAAATGCTGTTCATTCAAATGTTAAAGAGATAAGAGAGATTTTAATCAGGTCAAGAAATTATTTAGCCCACGATAAAAAAACCATCCTTATAATAGATGAAATTCACAGGTTTAATAGAACTCAGCAGGAAGCGCTGCTTCCTGATGTAGAAGAAGGAAATGTAATACTTATTGGTATAACAACTGAAAATCCATTTTATTTTATATCAGGGCCTCTTATTTCAAGGGCAGGAGTTTTCAAGTTCAGTATGCTGTCATCCACCCAGTTAAAACAGGTATTAGTCAATGCTATCAGCGATACGGGTGAGAAAGATATTCAAATTACTGAAAGTGCGCTTGAATTAATAGCAAAATCATCTGAAGGTGATGCGAGGTATGCTTTGAATATATTAGAAATGGCTGCTTTGACTGTAGATACAGTAATAAATGAATCTGTTATTCGGATTTGTCTGGGTAAAAAGAAGTCTTTGTACGACAGGGCCGGTGATCAGCACTATGACACAATTTCAGCATTCATAAAAAGTATACGGGGGTCAGACCCTGATGCTACTGTATATTATCTTGCAAAGATGATACGTTCCGGCGAGGATCCAAGGTTTATTGCAAGAAGAATGGCAATATCTGCATCTGAGGATATAGGGAATGCAGATCCGCAGGCGCTGATTTTAGCAAATTCTGCGTTAAATGCTGTTGAATATGTCGGGATGCCTGAGGCTCAGATAATTTTAGCGCAGGCTGCGATTTACATGGCATGTACGCCTAAAAGTAACGCAGCTTATTCGGCTATTAACAGTGCCTTAAAGTTTGTAAATGGAAACAATGCAGCCGGCGCCCCGGCGCATTTAACCAGGGCAGGCGCCGGGGATTATAAGTATCCACATGATTTTGAGCATGGTTATGTCAGGCAGCAGTATATGATTCCAGATGAGAAATTTTATATTCCGGTTAACAGGGGGCATGAAAGATTTATTAAAAAATATTTGGATTTTATTTGGCGCTTTGAAGATGGCGACAATCGAAATATAATATTAAGCAAATTAATTGATTCTTCGAACTATGTCTTCGCTCTCGAAAAGTTAGATGAGGAAAACTACAAAATTTCAGATAAAAAAGGAATTGTAGATCTTTTGCTAGCGAAAACTCAATCTCTATCTCCTGTTGAAAAAGCTCGTATTTATGGAGTAGTTAATGAAATGGAGTGTGGAAAGGATAAAAACTTGAGAGAAAAATATATAATCCAGTTAAAGGGTATGGTTATTGAGCAAGATACTGCTAGTCAAGAGATTGCTTTTAACGCTTATTCCGGAGCTTTTAATTTTTTACCTTATTCGGTAAAACTACTCTTTACGGTTGACATAATAG
>JAIVZN010000064.1:0-11222 GCA_048634875.1 Deltaproteobacteria bacterium
CTTTAAGCCATGGTATTATACAGCTTGTATCAAGACCACCTGAATATGCAAGTACAATCTTATTCATAATTATTCCTCCTCAAAGAATTCCTCTAATGCGAAAACTATTTCATCTATATCATGTTTCTCTATAATCAGAGGCGGCAGCAGCCTTATTATTTTATCCTGAATACAGTTTACTATAAACCCTTTTTTTAAAAGATAATCCACTAATTTTTCACCCTTAAAGCTTATTTCCATACCAATTATAAGTCCTAAACCCCTCACATCCACTATGCTGTCAGGAAACTTTTTATGTAAATTTTTTAAAGCATTTAATAAAATTTCTCCTTTTCTTCTTACAGTTGAAAGAAAATTTTCATCTATACTTTTAACTGTTGCAAGACCTGCGGCGCAGGATACAGGATTTCCACCGAAAGTTGAGCCGTGGTTGCCTTGTTTCATACACTCCGCAACTTCGTCTTTAATTATGGTAGCAGCAAGCGGCAAACCTCCTCCAAGAGCTTTTCCCAAAGTAATTATATCAGGCTGAATATCATAGTGCTGACAGCCAAGAAACTTTCCTGTCCTGCCTAAACCAGTCTGAATTTCATCTACAATTAAAAGAATATTATTGTCATTGCATATTTTTCTTAAACCCTGCATAAATTCATATTTAGCAACATTTACACCGCCCTCACCCTGCACAACCTCTACCATAACAGCGCATGTTTTGTAATTAATCTTATCTTCGACAGATGCAAGGAAATTGTATTCAGCATGGTGGAATCCTTCCATTACCGGGCCAAAGCCTTCTTTAAATTTATTCTGCCCTGTAGCAGCAAGAGTGGCAAAAGTTCTACCGTGAAAAGAATTTACAAAAGATATTATTTCATATTTCTCACCTGAAAAATATTTTCTCGCTGTTTTTATTGCGCATTCATTTGCTTCCGCACCGGAATTTGAAAAAAATACTTTCCCAGGTATTGTTCTTTGAATTAATTCTACTGCAAGTTGTTCCTGGTTCTGTTCAGGGAATAAATTTGAAAGATGAATATATTTTGCAATTGTTTCATTAACAGCTTTTATAACATCAGGATGACGATGACCTAAGTTTGTCACTGAAAGACCTGAAAAAAAATCAGTATATCTTTTTCCATTGGAATCCCACAAAAACTTCCCTTCAGTCCTTTCAACATTAATATTTAATTTTTTATATACTCCGAGAATACAACTCATCTTATTGTAGTCCCTACCTCTCCTCTATAATTTAAAAGATTAACTTTTCCAACGCCACCTTTCAGGGTTTTAACTGCAGATTGAAGTTTTGGTATCATCCCCTGAGTTACAGTTTTATCTTCTATCAGTGAAACAACTTCACTTACAGATATATTTTCAATTAATTTATTATCTCTTACTACACCTCCTGTGGAAGTAATTATATTTAATTCCTCAGCGCCGGTTGAAACTGCAATTGCTGAAGCGAAAAAATCAGCATTAACATTAATAACAGTTTCCATGCCGTCGTCGGAAACAGGACTTAAAACAGGTAAAAATTCTCTTTCCAATAAATAATAAATTATATCAGGGTTTACTTTTCTAACATGCCCTACAAATCCTAAACTATCATCCATTATCCTTGCAATTGAAAGTTTTCCGTCTCTTCCACTTATTCCTACTGTTTTAAATCCTTTACTTCTTAAGGCAGAAACTAATCTTTTATTAATCAAACCGCTTAAAACCATTTCAACAACAGAAATAGTTTTTTCATCTGTTACTCTCTGGCCATTAATAAAAGATGGAGCAATACCTAAATTTTTTAACCAGTAGTTTATAACATCACCACCACCGTGGACAATAACGGATTGTTTAGATATCTTTGAACTTATACAGGAGATAAGTTCCATTATAGATTCCATCGCATTAAGGACATAGCCGCCTATTTTAAAAATTTTCATTGTATTTTACTTATAAATGCCTTTTTCTTCATTATATTTTTTTTAAGATTTGTTGCAACTGACTTTATATAGATTTTTGATGAGGCAATTGGTTTACTTTACAAACTATAGCAAATAAATTAGAATTTATTTTCAGTTACAGACACTGTAACAGTGCTCATTTTGATAAAGATGGAGCTAAAAATGTCAAGAATAATAGCAGTTTGTAGAAGCAGGAAAAAGGAATAAGGATTATCTGAAACGGATAGAACAGACCGTAGGATGATAAATGGAGAAAAAGAATGAATTTTCCGGATTGGTATCTTAAAGAAAAAGAAAAAGCAAAGTTTGAGTTAAAGGGAGCAAAACCGGCAAAATATGGGATGGATATTAATCTTGAAGATTATCAAAGAGAATGTAAAAAACATAAAAAAATATCCGGTTTAAATGAATTAAATAAGTCCATGCAGGAAAAAATAGAAACTGTTGGTGAAAGGATTGATGAAAAATATCGCTCAGGGACACACCTGCAGCAGGATAGCCATACAACCTATTTAAATGCAATAAAAGAATTTTTGCCGGAAGGTGTAATTGTGATGGATACAGATGAAGCAATAAAAAAGTTTTCCTGGCTTAAAGATTACTATTTCAAAATCATGCCTAAAAATTTGAACAAATATACCACCTTTGTAAACGCTTATTCCAGGGGCGGTGTCTTTATCCGGGTCAAGGAAGGAGTAGAGGTTCTATTTCCTTTGCAGGCCTGTTTTTATCTTGGAACCTCAGATTATGTGCAGATACCACATAATTTCATTATTGCTGAACCAAATTCTAAAATTCATCTGATTACCGGCTGTGTCTCTGATAAAAAATGCAAAAATGCGGCCCATATTGCTGTAACCGAGGTCTTTGTTAAAAAAAATGCTGAAGTTACCTCAACAATGATTCATAATTGGGGCAAAGATTATCATGTGAGGCCCAATGCAGGAATAAAAGTTGAAGAGGGAGGAACTTACATCAGTAATTATTTGCTTACTTCTGAAGTCAAAAGTATTCAACTTTACCCAACAGCTATTTTAGATAAAGGAGCTCGCGCTATTTTTAACACAATGCTATTCTGCATAGGAATGAGTCAGATAGATATTGGTTCCGGAATTATATTTAAAGGTGAAGATTCTAAAGGTGAAATAAAAACAAGAGCCTTAATTTTAGATAATTCAAATGTTACTATGCGGGGAATATTACGCGGCAGCAAGAAATGTTCCGGACATTTAGAGTGTAGGGGATTAATTTTGGGCAAGTCTGCGCATTGCAAAGCTTATCCGAATTTATCCGGTTCAAAGGAAACTGAATTTACTCACGAGGCAGCAATAGGCAAACTAAAGAAAGAGGAACTAAACTATTTAATGACCAGAGGTTTCAGTGAAGATGAAGCAACTTCACTAATTGCCAGAGGATTTACAAGTCTGGATATTCCAGGCTTACCTTCTACTGTATCCGACTATATCAAAGAAGTAATTGAATTGACTGCAAAAAGAAGTATATAAGATGATAATAAAAGATTTATATGTTGAAGTTGAAGGAAAAGAAATATTAAAGGGAATAAATTTGAACATTAAACCTGGTCAGCGCCATGTCCTAATGGGGCCGAACGCTTCGGGTAAAACTACCCTGTCCTTAACTATTATGGGATTTCCAGAATACAAAATCACTCGCGGTGAAATTACATTTAATGGTGAAGTAATCAATGACTTTTCCATAGATGAAAGAGCAAGAAAAGGCATAGCGCTGGCATTTCAATCTCCGCCAAAAGTTGATATAAATTTTAGTGAATTTATGGAGGAGTTGAAAAATAAATTCAATTCAAGGATAAATTTTTCTGTATTTAAAGAAGAAATAGAAAATTTTAAATCAAGAAACCTAAATGATGGGTTATCCGGTGGGGAAAAGAAGCGTTCAGAACTGGTTCAAGTTTTGGCTTTAAATCCTAAAATTATTATTTTAGATGAAATTGATTCTGGCGTAGATATAGATTCCCTGGAGTTAATTGGAAAGTTTCTCAATGAAAGAGAAGAATCTATGCTCATAGTGACACATTATCGGCATATTTTAAATTACATAAGAACAGATAAGATACATCTGCTTAGTTTTGGTAAAATCGTAGTAAGTGATTCTCCGGATAAAATTCTATATGGCATTGAACATTACGGATATAAGGGATATTTGGAGAAGTTAGGTATATGCAAAGAATGCCAATTAAAAAAATGTGTCGTTACTGAGAAAGTATTGGAAAAGAGGCGCCGTAAATAAGTCTTTGAAAAAAAATAAAAATTTAGTAATATCTTAAAATGTATAGAATAACTGTAAAATCTCATTTTTCTGCAGCACATCATTTGAGAAATTATATGGGAAACTGTGAAAATGTTCATGGGCATAACTGGGAAGTTCAGGTAACAGCAAAATGCAGCGAACTTTCCGATAATGGTATTGCTATTGATTTCAGAGACCTGAAGGATGCAACTTTAAGTATAATTAATAAGTTAGATCATATTGACCTGAATAATATTGATTATTTTAAGGAAAACAATCCAACATCAGAAAACATAGCAAAATATATTTACGGCAAAATAAAAAAACAGGGTTTCCCTGTTGAAAGCGTTACAATTTCAGAGACTGCAAATTATTCTGCTACATTTACTGAAGATTGATGAAAGAGCTAAATATTTGTGAAATTTTTTATTCTGTTGAAGGAGAGACTTCACTTGTCGGGAAACCTGCTGTTTTTATACGGTTAGCGGGTTGTAATTTAAATTGCAAATGGTGCGATACTGTTTATGCAAGAAAAAAAGGGAAAAAAAGGAAAATGACAGAGATTCTGAATAATGTTATAAAATATAATTGCCCGATAGTAGTAATAACAGGCGGCGAACCGCTGCTGCAGAAGGAATCATTAAATTTAATGAAAGAATTAATATTAAAAGGATATAGAGTAGTTCTTGAAACCAATGGCTCAAAAGAAATTTCATCAGTTTCTGAAAAAGTAAAAATAGTTCTTGATTTAAAGACACCGTCTTCCTGCGAAACAGACAAAATGGATTTTTCAAATATAAAGAGATTGAAAAAAACAGATGAATTAAAATTTGTAGTTGCAGACAAACAGGATTTTGACTGGAGTTGCGCTGTTTTAAAAGAATACAAAACAAAAGTAAAAGAAATATTGTTCTCTCCGGTTAGAGGCAGGCTTTCTTTTAAAAGATTAGCTTCCTGGGTTATGCAGGAGATGCCCGGTGCGCGCATTCAGACCAACATTCACAAGGTATTTTCTCTACAATGAAGAAAGCAGTTATATTACTAAGCGGCGGCATGGATTCAGCAGTGTGCATGGCCATGGCTAAAGAACAGGGTTACAGGTTGTTTACTCTAACATTTGATTACGGCCAGCGTAATAGACACGAGATAAAATTAGCTGAAAATTTAGCAAAGTCTTATGGAGTGGAAAAGCATATGAAAATGGAAGTTGATTTAAGGAAGATTGGCGGGTCAGCGCTCACAGATGATATTGAAGTTCCTGAGACCGAGACTAAGGGGATTCCTGTGACCTATGTTCCTGCAAGAAATTTAATTTTTTTATCTATATCTGTAGCCTGGGCAGAGGTAATCGGGGCGGATTCAATCTTTATAGGAGCAAATGTAAGGGATTATTCAGGATACCCTGATTGTAAACATGATTTTTTAAAGAATTTTGAGAGGACAGCAGATTTAGGTACGAAAAAGGAGACAAAAATTTATATAAAAGCTCCGCTTATAAAGATGAGTAAAGCAAGAATTATCAGGGAAGGAAAAAGTCTTGGTGTAGATTTTACCAAGACAAATTCCTGCTATAATCCGGGACCTGATGGTGAGCCATGTGGGAAATGCGTTAGCTGTAAATTAAGAGAGAAAGGTTTTAGAGAAACTGAAGTTGAATAAAGAAGAACTTTCAATATTAAAACAGGGTAAGACAAAGTATCCTGAGAATCCTGAGGAAGCCAGGCTGGAGACATTTGATAACCCAGCAGCAGATAATGATTATCATGTTGAATTTGAAACATCAGAGTTTACTTCTCTCTGCCCAATAACTTCACAGCCTGATTTTGCAAAAATATTAATTTCATATAAACCTGATAAAAAGTGTATTGAAAGTAAGTCACTTAAATTATATCTTTTTTCATTCAGGAATTATCGCGGATTTGCTGAGAAGATAGTAAACCGTATTTTAAATGATCTGGTGAAACCTTCTAAACCTAAAGAAGCAAAGGTTACAGGATACTTTACCCAGAGAGGCGGAATATCAATTAAAGTTGAAGCAGTGTATAAAAATGCAGAATAGAAGATTGCGAGATTAGGAGGTAGGGGCTTGATTTATCAAGCCCGGCAAAGAAAGGAACTATTTACAAATGAAACGGACATGCAGGCGAGCAGACGCAAAAACGGATGAAAATAATTGAGACCTAAAAATGCATTTTGTTACTCCGGAGACTTTTTGCCTCTGGCACATGAAACTATGCCTAAAACTAAAAAACTCGCTAACGCTCAAACAAGTTTTAGTTTTTAAACGCCATAGTTTCATTAAAAAGTCACAAGTCGCAAAAAATGCATCCTATAGGTCTCAATAAAGGAGTTTTATTTACAAATGAAAGTAGCAATTATTGGAGCAGGATATGTTGGTTTAGTTACAGGAACCTGTTTAGCTGAACTTGGACATGATGTATTATGTATAGATAATAATGAAGAAAAAATAAGAGTTTTAAAAGAAGGCGGCATTCCGATATACGAGCCCGGATTAAAGGAACTCATTGAAAAAAATATAAAAGAAAACAGGCTTATATTTTCAACTGATGTAAAGGAAGGGGTAGATAAATGTGAGGTAATATTTGTAGCTGTTAATACTCCGCCTCTCAAGGACGGTTCAGCAGACCTCTGTTATGTAGAGACTGTGTCAAGAGAAATAGCTGAAAATATGAGGGATTACCGTGTTGTAGTATCAAAAAGCACAGTTCCTGTTGATACAGGAAAATGGATAAAAAAGACCATTGAAAAATATATTTCCGAAGGTATTGAATATGATGTCGCTTCAAATCCTGAGTTCCTGCGTGAGGGAAAGGCAATAGATGATTTCCTGAATCCGGACAGAATAGTTATTGGAGTTGAAAGTAAAAGAGCCCGGGAGAAACTTTTAAAGCTATATAAACCGTTGAAAGACAAAACACGGATACTTGTTACAAATATAGCAAGCGCAGAGCTTATAAAACATGCCTCAAATTCATTTTTAGCAATGAAAATTTCTTATATAAACGCAGTGGCAAATGTGTGCGAAAAGACTAATGCGGATATTAAAGAAGTAGCGCTTGGAATGGGACTGGATAAAAGAATAGGCAGCTCATTTCTTGAAGCTGGTGTCGGATTCGGGGGGAGTTGTTTTCCCAAAGACCTGTCTGCATTTATCAAAATATCTGAAAAACTCGGGCTTGATTTTTCAATGCTTAAAGAGGTTCAGAAGATTAATGAAAACCAAATTAAAATAATTATTGAGAAGGTGAGATCTGCCATATGGAATCTCAGGGGAAAAACTATTGGTGTGCTGGGCCTGGCATTTAAGCCCGATACAGATGATATGAGAAATGCGCCTTCAATTAATATAATAAAACAGCTTGTTGAGGAAGGCGCTGATATCAGGGCGTATGACACGATAGCTCAAAAGAATGCAGAAAAAATCCTGCCAAAGGAAGTTAAATACTGCAGCTCTATATATGAATCAGCTAAAGGCAGTGATGCTCTTTTAATACTAACTGACTGGCAGGAAATTAAGGAGATGGATATTGAAAAAATTAAAAAAGAGCTTGTTTCTCCCCCGACAATAGTTGACGGGAGAAATATCTTTGAACCCGGTGAAATGAAGAAGTTGGGAATAAATTATACAGGAGTAGGAAGATGAAAATAGTAGTAACAGGAGCAAGCGGCTTTTTAGGTTCACATCTTGTGGATAAATTACTTGATGAAGGGCATGAAGTAACAGGCATAGACAATCTTATTACAGGAAATACCGACAACATAGCGCATCTTGCAGGAAATAAAAAATTTAAATTTATTGACCATGATGTCACGGAGTACATATTTATACCCGGAAAAATTGACTGGGTTCTGCATTTTGCCTGCCCTGCTTCCCCTATAGATTATTTAAAACTTCCTATAAAGACACTGAAAGTCGGTTCTCTTGGCACTCATAAGACACTTGGTCTTGCCAAAGAAAAGGACGCAGGTTACCTTTTGGCTTCTTCTTCAGAGGTCTATGGCGACCCGAAAGAGCATCCGCAGAAAGAGACATACTGGGGCCATGTAAATACTGTAGGGCCGCGGGGTGTTTATGATGAATCTAAAAGATTTTCTGAAGCAATTACTATGGCATACCACCGTTCTCATAAAGTAAATACACGAATAGTAAGAATTTTTAATACTTACGGTTCAAGGATGAGAGCAGGCGACGGCCGTGTTGTTCCCGCATTTATCTCGCAGGCATTAAAAGGCGAACCTTTGCCTGCCTTCGGGGATGGCACGCAGACAAGAAGTTTTTGTTTTGTAAAAAATACCGTTGACGGGATATATAAATTAATGTTATCCGAATACAATTATCCTGTAAATATAGGTAATCCTCAGGAAATGACAATCAACGAGTTTGCGCAAAAAATCATTGATATAACAGGCTCAAATAGCAATATAGAGTACAAACCGCTTCCTGAAAATGATCCAAAAGTAAGACAGCCGGATATCTCTCTTGCTAAAGAAATATTGGGCTGGGAACCAACTACATCTCTTGAAGAGGGTTTAAAAATAACCATAGATTATTTTAAAAAGATTATCTGAATAAACTTTTAAATTATTTAGAAAATCCTTCAATAAGGGAAAGGATTATACCTATTTAAAAGTTTATAGGAAAGAATTTTTATAAATGTATGAAGAAAAATAAAAATGTTAAAAAATAGAACCGTCCCTGTTTTTCTTATCTGCATTTTTGTCATGTTAATTTTATTATTCCCTATAGAAGGTTATACAGCAGTAAATAGTTTTTCCTATGATATGGGTTTTGAAACAGGCCCATCAAATGAACATATAAATGAAACTGACTGGGGAAATGTGCCTGCATGGTATTATAAAACAACATGTCATAGTGGAGATTTTGGTGCAGGAGCTTCCATAAGTACAATTTTAGATGATTCCAGAAGACTTTTTGTAAACATTAATTTTTCCGGGCAAAATAATATTTCTATATCTTTCTGGTATAAAGCCACTACCTCTACTGGTAATTTTAGGGTGATAGGTTCCACCAATTCAACTGATGGTGTGGATGGAACTTGGTTTACCATGCTTGACTGGTTTGTTCCTGAGACAACTTGGATACAATTAACATCTTTTTCCAATCTCTCTAATTTTGATGATAAACCTAACTGTTATATTAAAATCCAGCCAAAAAAAACAGGCGCTGGGGCTTCTACCTGGACACTTTACATTGATGATTTTCATATAGATGATATAACTTCACCTGCAGCTATTTCTAATTTAACTGCGTTACCCGGGACAAAAGACGGGGAAGTTACATTAAAGTGGACAGCGCCTGGGGATGACGGCACAGGAGGAACAGCAAGTCTGTATGTAATCAAGTGTTCAAGTTTAACAAATATAGGCGAGGGCAATTTTAGCACTGCTGTGGATTTATCGGAATTCAGCGCATCGCCTTCAACAACACCGCTTGTGGGAGGTACGCCTCAAAACATGCTTGTTACAGGTCTTGTGCCTGGGGTAACTTACTGGTTTGCGATTATTGCAAAAGATGAAGCAGACAATCCAGGTTCATGGAGCACAACTACGGTAAATACTAAAAACTATGCTGTAGCGTATGACACACTTCCAGCAGTACCTGCAGGCTTTACGGCTCAGTCATTAAGCGAAGAAAGTATAAGATTGAGTTGGAATACCAGCACTGAAATAGATTTTAAAGAGTATGAAATCGAGTATTCAAGTTATTCTGATAGCGCAGGCTGGCAAACCTTAATTTTTGTGCCTGTGATACAATATGACCATACGGATTTGGTGAGCGATAATACATATTATTATCAAATCAGGTCATGGGATAATACTAACCACAATACCACATGGTCATCACCTGTAAGTGCTGTTCCTGTTTCAATACCTGATAATGCGACGCCGGTTATTACGCATACTTCGCTTACAAGCAGGGCACTTGGTAAAGACAGGATACTTGTTGAGTTCAATGTTACGGATAATTTAAAAGTTGAAAAAGCAGAGGTTACATACATGGGTATTGGAGATGAAACAGACCATTTAATTACAACAGCTCCTTCTGCTGAAACAACTTCTTTTGATGTTAGCCTGGAAATTAATAAGATATATATAACTGCAAAAGGTTTTAAATATTATATTACAGCAACTGATAGTGTGAATAGCTCCAGATACCCTGTCACGGGCTGGATTCAGGCGGAGACTCCTCGGAGTAAACCTGAGCAGAAGTTTGCAACTCCATCTAATCCTGAAGTTGTATTTGGTAAAGAGGTTGAAGAAGTAACCATTACTGATGTTATTGGAAACAGAGTTTTCAGCAGGAAAAGAGAAGGCAGTAAATTTATAGTGTGGAATCCTTCAGAGAACGGGAAAGTTAAAATAGAGTCAGGTTTATATATTTACAGGATAAAGACTCCTGATGGAGTAAAATACGGCTCCATTGTGATAGCGAAATGAAAGTAATATGGAAATAAAATGAAAAGTAATATGGAAATATGGAAATATAGAAATAAGAAGAGAAAAAAAAGACTTATTACATTATTACTTTATTACTTTATTATTTTTATTACTTCAAGTTACGGTGCATTTATTGACCCTGGCTGGGGAACAAGAGGCGCAGGCAAAGGCGGTGCATTTATAGCAACTGCTGACGACGCTTCATCTATTATGTGGAACCCGGCTAATTTATCACAGCTTTATATGAAAGAATTTATGTTTTCATATAACAAGCCCTATGCAGGATTGGAAGGAATTAATATAAATATGGGATACTGCTCTGTTGTATATCCTGTCTATGGTATTGCAAATTTTGGTTTTGCTGCAACCTTGTATAATGGCGATGGAGTTTACAGGGAAAACAGTTTTCAAATAACAGCAGCTAAAGAATTTTCAGAAGTCATCCCTCGGCTTAATCCCATGAAATTATCAGCAGGATTAACCGTAAAATATTTAACACATAAATATATATGGGAT